>JAUHXL010000750.1 GCA_030426945.1 bacterium | reverse complement strand
GGTTCACGCTGGTGCCGGTGTGCGTCACCACCAGCATGTCGTCCTTGTGCTTGCGCACGAAGCCCGACTGCGTCGCCCGGAACGGGAACGGGATGGCGCCGGCGTTGCCCCGCTGCAGGTCGACCGCCCGGAAGGGGCTGTCGGGGATCGACACCACCTCGGCGTCGGGGAACGCGTTGATCGCCTGCCAGTTGGGGCTCTCGCCGTGGCGGATGGCCAGCGGGCCGTCGATGATCGAGGCGCCGCCGGCCGCGGCCACCACGATCAGGAAGCGCGGCAGCTCGGCGGGGCCCTGCGCCGCGGCCCCGCGGGGGCGCGCGACCGTGCCCAGGGCGGCCGCCGCGCCGGCCGCGCCCAGCCGGCGCAGCACCTGTCGTCGGGTGAGTCGGCTCATCAGTACAGCACCATCTCGAGGCGGGTGAGCGTGGTGAAGCAGGCCAGCACGGCCCAGTCGCGGGCCGGCGCGGCGCCGCCCTTCGCGGCCACGTCGCGGTACAGGCCCCGCAGGTGCGCCACCTCGCTGGGCGTCACCGGCCGCAGCAGCGCCCGCTTGTAGAGCCCGTCGAGCGTGGCGGCGACGGCGTCGGCGTCCACGTCGGCGAGCGCCCCGTCCTGCACCGGCAGGCCGCCAAAGACGCCGCCCTCGCCCGCCGCCAGGTCGCGGTCGACCGCGCGCCCGCAGGCGCTCAGCGCCATGCGCTCGACCGCCAGCGGCGTCGACACGCCGGTCACCGGCCGCGCCTCGTACAGGCCCTTCTCGTAGGGATCCACGCCGCCCAGCGTCACGCCGTGCACCACGTCCACGCAGTCGTAGCGCCCGAGCTCGGTGCACACCTCGGCGGCGGGCAGGTCGAGCGCCTGCGCGAAGTCGTTGCGCAGCCGCAGCCCGCCCTTGAAGCGCAGGTTGGCGCGCTGGGCGGTCGGCGGCCCCGCGTCGGCCGCCGGGGGTGGCGGCGTCGCCGCGTCGGTCGTGCCGGGCGCGCCGCCCCCGCCGCCCGGCCCGTCGGCCGTCACCGGCGCGCGCCCCTCTTCACAGGCCAGCAGGCCCAGCGCCAGCAGCGCCGCGCCCCAGCCGCGCATCCAGGCATCACGGCGCACCGTAGGCCTCCGTCTCGATCAGCGCGTGCAGCATCGCCTCCACGCGGTAGCCGTGCTCGCCCTTGAAGGCCTTCCACAGCGCGTTGAACTCCGCCGCCTCGCCCGGCGTGGGGTCGTGCCCCACCAGCAGCCGCCAGTAGTCACGCGCGGTGTTGCGGGCGAAGTCGTCGCTGTTCGCCGCCGCCTCGGCCCACTCGACCAGATCGGCGACCGGCTGCCCCATGAAGACGCCGGCCTCGGGCGTCTGGGCCGTGGTCGGCGCCTCGTTGCGGTAGTAGCGCGCCACGCGCTGCGCGTCGTAACCCAGGGCGCGGCCGGTGATGCCGTGGTAGCGGCTGAACGGATAGGTCAGCGGATCGAGCGTGCTGTGGCAGGCCGCGCAGGCGGGCTCGGTGACGCCCTTGTCGTCGTAGTCGGCCGGCTCGCCTTCCACCGGCACCAGCCCCTCCATGCGCGCCACGTCCAGGCCCAGGAAGGCCCGATAGGCGTGGGCCGCCGCGGTGCGCGGGATGCCGGTGAACATCACGTTGAGCACGAGAAACCAGCGGTGCGTCAGCATGCCGGCGCGGCGCTCGCCCGCCACCGGCTGGTTGGTGCGCGTGGTCACCTTCTCCAGCCGCCCGAAGCCGGCCGGCGCGACGAAGTAGTCGGCGGTCAGCACCTCGCGCGCGTCGCGATCGTCGGTCTGCGTCCACACGAACAGGCGGTAGTCGTCGTCGTAGTCGCCCAGCGGGATGGGCCCGGCGTTCTCGCCCGACTTCACCGCGCGGATGGGGCGCACCTTGGTGTGGGCCAGGCGCCAGACGACGCCGTCCTGGCCCTGCCAGAAGGGCGTGTCGAGGCAGGCGTCCAGCGTGTCGTGCAGCCGCGCCATCTGGGCGTCGGGCTCGAGCGCGACGAAGGCCTCGAGGTCGGCGTAGGCCGGCGAGCGGCCGCAGACGTCGAGCCAGATGCGCTTGAAGGCGAAGGCGGGGTCGTAGCCGCACAGGTTCCAGGCGCCCATCACCGAGGGGGTGCAGGGGCCGGCGCGGGGCACGCTGTCGGCGTCGGCGGGCAGCGTGCCGGCGGCCAGCTCCGCCGCGTTGTCGGCGCCGTCTCCGTCGGCGTCGAGCGGGCCGACCGCGTCGAGGGCCGCGGCGAGCCCGCCCCGGAAGTCGTCGTCGCTCAGGGGCCGCGGCGCCTCGGGCGCCAGCACGTCGGCCAGCTGCTCGCCGAAGGCGTTCCGCGCCGGCGGCACCGCGTGGCACAGCGTGCACGCCGGCACGCCGCCCGCGCACGCCGGCGCCTCGGGCAGCGCGTCACAGAAGGCCTTCGGCGCCACCGGCTTGGCCGCCGCCGGCGCCGCCAGGCAAAGGCCCAGCAGAAGAAGTCCGCCGCGTCTCAATGGAACCTCCGCCCCCGCCGAGCGCCCACGGTAGCAGAAACACCCGACCGGACCAGAGGTTGCGCGTCACGCGCTGACACCGC
>JAUHXL010000172.1 GCA_030426945.1 bacterium | reverse complement strand
CGCGCGGCCGGCCCCGAACGGGGCCGCGCCCGTGACCGAACCCCAACCAGTTCGATTCGAAGGGGCGGAGCGACGCGATGAACGGCACCCTCACCACCCACTCCATCGGCAGCTTCCTGCTGCACGCCGGCATCGTCGTCGCCGCGTTCGCGGCGCTGGCGAGCATCGTCGGACGATGGCGAAGCGACGGGCGGCTGATGCTCGCCGGCGAGCGTGCGGGCTACGCGCTGTCGGGCATGATGATCACCGCGTCGCTGCTGCTGGTGAACGCGTTCGTCACCCACGACTACGCGAACAAGTACGTCCAGCGGTACTCGGACAACAACATGCCCTGGTACTACCTGATCGCCTCCTTCTGGGGCGGGCAGGCGGGCTCGTTGATGTTCTGGTCGTTCGTGCTGGCCATCTGCACGGCGATCGTCATCTGGCAGAACCGCGAGAAGAACCGCGACATCCTGCCGACGGTCATCGCGGTGTTGATGGGCGTGCAGATGTTCTTCCTCGCGCTGATGGTGCTCGAGGCCAACCCCTTCGCCACCTTCCGCATCACCGAGACGGCCACCAACGGTCGGGGGCTGGAGCCGCTGCTGCAGAACCCGGCGATGACCTTCCATCCGCCGAGCATCCTGTCCGGTTACGTGTGGTGGACGGTGCCCTTCGCCTTCGCCGTGGCCGCCCTGGTGCACAAGCGCCTCGATGACGGCTGGATCCGGACGACGCGCGGCTACGCGGTGGTGTCGTGGGCCTTCCTGTCGGTGGGCAACCTGTTCGGCGGCATGTGGGCCTACCAGGAGCTGGGGTGGGGCGGCTTCTGGGGCTGGGATCCGGTCGAGAACGCGTCGCTGATGCCCTGGTTCACGGCCACGGCCTATCTGCACTCGGTCATGATCCAGGAACGCCGGGGCATGCTGAAGGTGTGGAACATCGCCTTGGTGATGATCACCTACTTCCTCACCGTCTTCGGCACGTTCCTCACCCGCTCGGGCTTGATCGACTCGGTGCACACCTTCGCCCAGAGCGACATCGGCGGGTACTTCATGGTCGCCCTGAGCGTCCTGGCGGTCGCGATGGTCGGCGGCATCGTCTGGCGCGTGCGCGACGGATCGCTGAAGAGCGATGGGCGGGTGGCCAGCCTGTTCAGCCGCGAGGGCGTGTTCCTGCTGAACAACCTGATCCTGCTCGGCTGCGTGGGCGTGGTGATGTTCGGCACCCTGGGCGAGAAGATCAGCGCGTACTTCTGGCAGGAGACCAAGTACACCGCGCCCTGGTTCAACACATGGATGGTGCCGGGCGGCCTCGCCCTGCTGATCCTCATGGGCATCGGGCCCCTGATCCCCTGGCGCAAGACGACGTGGCAGTCCTTCCGCACCAACCTGCTGGTGCCGATGGTCGTCGCGGGGCTCGGGACGGCGGCGGTCTACTTCACCGACGCCTACCACCTCAAGGAGCACGTGGCGGCGACCAACGTGCCCTTCGGCGAGGTGCCCCTCGGGCGCTTGCCGCTGGTGGCGGAGCTGAAGGGCGTCTACGCGCTGATCGGCTTCTTCGGGACCTTCTTCGTGATGTACACGCTGATCGTCGAGTTCGTGGCCGGCGCGCGGGTGCGCGCCCGCTCGACCGGTGAGTCGTACCTGCAGGCGCTGGGGCGTCTGCCGCTGAAGAACAAGCGCCGCTACGGCGGCTACCTGACCCACCTGGGCTTCGGCGCGCTGTTCCTCGGCTTCATCGGCACCGGCCTGAAGACCGAGGTCGACATGGTGTTCAACGCGGTCGGCGACACCCGCGTGATCGAGGACACGCAGCTGACCTTCAAGGGCATCGAGCGCAACGAGAACCGCGAGTACATCCAGTGGGACGCGGTCTTCGACGCGCACGTCCTCGACGCCGACGGCCAGGTGGGGACCTACCTCGGCGAGCTTCGGCCGGCGCGCCGAAACTACACCGGGGCCAACGTCCGGATGTCGCGGGTCACGACCGAGAAGGACGAGATCATGCGGCCGACGGGCAACGTCTACCTGGCGTTGATCTCGTTCCGGCCCGGCTTCAACACGGCCGAGATCATGGCGCACTTCAACCCCATGATCATCTGGATGTACATCGGGGGTGGTTTGCTGCTGCTCGGCGTGGTCTTCGCGCTGTGGCCGGAGCCGCAGCCCTATCCCGTGTTCGCGGCGGCGCGTCGGCGCGGTCGCAAGACCGCCGAGGCGCCCACGGGCGCCGAGCAGCCAGGGCTCGCGCGCCAGCGCGTGGACTGACGGACCAGAGAAGGCGTCCAATCGACATGTTGTTGTTCCTCGCCATCGCCGCAGGGCTGGCGTCGGCGTACCTGCTCGTGCAGGCGCTCCGACCTTTGCTCGAGTCGAGCGTCGTCACCGCGGCCGACTGGCAGCGCGTGGAGGACGAGTCGGCCGACCTCCTCGCGCGCCGCGACCGCCTCGTGGAAGAGCTGCGCGATCTCGAGTTCGAGGCCGCGCTCAACAAGGTCAGCCCCCAGGATCTCGCCGAGCTCCGCGCCCGCTACGAGTCCGAGGCCGTGGCGCTGGTGCGCACCCTCGACGAGCGGGCGTCGGACTTCGACGGTCGCATCGAGGCCGACGTCAGCGCGCGCCTCGAGAAGGCGGACGCGCTGCGGGCGGCCAAGGCGGGCGGGGACGCGGCCGCGCCGGCAGCGAAGGCGGAAGAGCCCGCGCCCGCGCCGCCCCCCGTGAGCCTGGGCAAGGCGACCAGCGCGCCGCCGGAGCCGGCGGGCGCGCAGTGCGGCGCCTGCGGGGCGGACGTCGCGCCCGATGACGCCTTCTGCGACGGCTGCGGCGCGCCGCAGCAGCCCCAGCCAACCTGCCCGTCCTGTGGCGAGGAGAATCGACCCGGCGCCCGGTTCTGCCGCAAGTGCGGCGCGGGCATCGAGGAGGGGGTGGCATGAAGACCCTGGTTGGCGGCCTGCTGGCCGCCGGGCTGCTGGCGCCCGCCCTCGCGTGGGGGCAGGGGGGCATGCCGCCCTTCATGCAGTCCATGGAGCGCCACCCGATGACCGTCGAGGTCCAGGTGTGGCAACCCGGCGGCGCGACCAAGCCGGCGCCGGCGGGCCTGCCGGTGGGCATCGAGATCCTCGCCGGCGGCTCGAAGATCAGCAGCTACACGGCGACCACCGACGCCCAGGGCCAGGCCACCTTCGCCTCGGTGCCCAGCAACCCCAAGGTGCAGGGCTCGATCTCCTACGCGCTGTTCGTCGACCACCAGGGCGTTCGCTTCCCGTTCACCCTCACCGGCTCGCCGGGCGAGGGGGCGCGCGCCACCCTCACGGTGACCGACGTCACGACCGCGCTCGACACCGTCGAGATCGAGCACGGCGCGATCGAGCTGTTCCCCGACGAGGAGGCGCTGGTGGTGCGCCACCAGCTCAACCTCTACAACACCGGCCCGCTGGCGGTGGATCTGGGGGCGCAGCCGGGCGGGGGCTTGAAGCTGCCGTGTCCGGCCGGCGCCAAGCACCCGGAGCTGCACGACGAACATGATCCGATGGCCGAGGTCCGGGGCACGGATCTGTTCTTCAAGGGCGCGCTGCTGCCCAGCGGCCTCGGTCAGCCCGCGTCGGTGCAGCTGGTCTACACGCTGCCCTACGAAGACTCGACCTACATCTGGGAGCAGGCGCTGCCGGTGCCGACGCGCGGCGCCCTGGTCATCGCGCCCCAGGGCCGCCAGCGCAACCAGAAGGTCGCCGTGCCCCTCGAGCTGCAGACCATGGGCGCTTTCGGCGCGGTGTCCGTCAGCGATCAGGGGCCCGACCGCAGCTTCCAGGTGCTGCGGTCGAACGGCGCGCGGCTGAAGGCCGGCGAGCCCTTCCGCTTCGTGGTGAACAACATCCCGGCCCCCTCGCACCTGGGCCGGTGGGCCACGCTCGGGGCGCTGCTGGCGGTGCTCGGCGTCGTCTTCCTGGGCTTTCGGCGCTCGGCCGGCGGGGAGGCGCGGCTGTCCCGAGCGCACCTGGTGGCCGAGCGCGACCGGCTGGTGCGCGCCCTGGCCCGCATGCGCCGTGCGGTGGAGCGCGGCAAGATGAGCCAGGCCCGCTTCGAGCGCGAGCGGGAGGCGATCACGGCCCGCCTCGTGTCGCTCTACAAGGCCCTCGACCGTCTGGAGTCGCGGTGAGCCCGACCGGGCAGGCGCTCTGTGTTCGGGGGCTGGGCCGTATCTACGACGACCACTACGCCCTCGTCGGCCTCGACGCGACCTTCCCCGCGGGCACGATCACCGCGCTGTTGGGCCCCAACGGCGCGGGCAAGTCGACCCTGATGGGCATGCTGTCGACGCTGGCGCGGCCGAGCGAGGGCGAGGTGACGCTGGGCGGCCGGCCGCTGGACGACTCGCCGGCGATGCGCGGGCTGATCGGCTACGTCGGTCACCGCACCATGCTCTACGGACCCCTGAGCGCGCGCGAGAACCTGCAGTTCTTCGGGCGGCTGTACGGCGTGGCGGATCTGGGCCGGCGCGTCGACGCGCTGGTCACCGAGGTCGGGCTGGCCCGCGACGCCGACCGGCCGGTCGAGGGCTTCAGCCGAGGCATGGCCCAGCGCCTCACCATCGCTCGCGCGCTCTTGCCGGAGCCCGCCGTGCTGCTGCTCGACGAGCCCTTCACCGGCCTCGACCAGGATGGCCTGGTGGTGGCGTCGCGGATGATCGCGGCGCGCCGGGACGCGGGCGCCGCCGTGGTGCTGGCCAGCCACGATCTGGCGCTGACCGCCACGCTGGCGGATCGCGCGCTGATGCTGCGCCGCGGGCGCAAGGTGTTCGAAGGGCCCGTGGAGGGTGATCTGGCCGCCCTGTACCGCGAACGCGTGGAGGCGTCGGCATGAACCCGCCCGGCTTCCTCAGCGTGGTGGGCGTCGTGCTGGCCAAGGATCTCCGCACGGAGCTGCGCTCGAAGCAGACCTTGATGACCATGGCCATGTTCGGCCTGGTGCTGACCTTCGTGTTCGCCTTCAGCTTCGTGGCCGATCCCGCGACGAACCGGAAGGTGCTGCCGGGCGCGCTGTGGGCGTCTCTGCTGTTCACCGGCACGCTGGGGGTCGGCCGCACCTTCGCGCGCGAGGCCGAGCTGGGCGCGTTCGCCGCGCTGGTGCTGTCGCCCGCCGACCGCGCCGCGGTGCTCTTGGGCAAGATGCTGGGCAACCTGGCGATGAGCATCGTGGTCATGGTGCTGGTCGTGCCCCTGCTGGCGCTCATGCTGCGGGTGGACATCACCGCGACGGCGGCTATCATCGCGCTGCAGCTGCTGCTGGGGGCGCTGGGCTTCGCGGTGGTGGGCACGCCCCTGGCGGTGATGGCGGTCAACGCCCGCTTCGCCGAGGTGCTGCTGCCCATCGTCGTGTTTCCGTTGGTGACCCCGGTGCTCATCGCCGGCGTCAAGGGCACGGGCATCGCGCTCGGCACCACCATCGGCGAGGACGCCTGGGGGTGGGTGCAGTTCATCGCGGCCTTCGACGTGGCGTTCGGCGTCGGCGGCCTCTTCCTGTTCGAACGCATGGTGACCGAGTGAAGCCGTTCCCCATCGCGACGGCGCTGTCCGCCCTCGGGCTGTTCGCGGCCCACTGGCTGGCCTTCGACTTCGTGCCCATGGAGCGCACGATGGGGGCCGTTCAGCGCATCTTCTACTTCCACGTCCCCAGCGCCTGGCTGTGCTACCTCGGCTTCCTGATGTGCTTCGTGGGCAGCGTGGGCTACCTGTGGACGCGCCGGGGGCGGTGGGATCTGTTCGCGTTGGCCTCGGCCGAGGTGGGGCTGATCTTCGGGTTCATCGTGCTGATCACCGGCCCGCTGTGGGCGCGGCCGGCGTGGGGCGCATGGTGGCGCTGGGAGCCCCGCCTGGTGAGCATGGCGCTGATGGTGCTCATCTTCTGCGCCTACTGGGTGTTGCGCACGTATGGCGGATCCGGCGAGGGCGTGAAGCGCTTCGCCGCCATCCTGGGCGTCTTCGGCGCCCCCAACATCGTCTTCGTGCACCTCGCCGTGCGCAAATGGCGCGGCACGCACCCCGACCAGGTCGTCGCGCGGTCGGACAGCGACATGCGCGTGGCGCTCTACAGCATCCTGGCGATCATGCTGGTCGTCTTCGTGCTGCTGGTGGTGCAACGGTATCGAATCCACAAGAACGCCTTCCGCGTGCGGGCGCTCCGGCGCCGACTCTCGCGACTGGGGGCGATGTGAGGCGCCGGGAGCCGCGCGCGGACCGTCGGTCCGTCGCTGCGCTCGACGGCGGTGAGGGCGCGCGCGTTGGCCGCGCCGGGAAGGGGAGCGTTGGGATGAGGACCTCGTCGAAGCGCCTGGGGCTGGCCGCGTTGATGCTGGCCGGCGCGGCGTCGATCATGCCGCTGGCGGCGGGTGCGCAGGAGGCCGAGGCGCCGGCTGCGGCCGCGCCGGCGACGGCCGACGCGCCGCCGCCCGCCGCGCAGGGCGCCTTTCAGGTGTCCGAGGAGCTCGAGGCGATGCGCTATCGCCACCTCTGGATCGCCTACGGCGTCATCTGGCTGTTCGTCTTCGGGTTCGTCTGGCGCAACTGGAAGCTCGAGCGCGCCACCGACCGCGAGCTGGCGGCGCTCGAGGCGCGCATCGGCGATCTCGAGGGCGCGGGGGTGAAGTCTGATGGGTGATTTGCTGCAGGCGCCGCCGGCCACGCACCTCGTCTACGTGCCGTTCGTCCTGTTCATCGGCGTGGTCATCGGGTTCGTCATCGGCCGGAAGGCCGGCAAGCGCGACGGGCAGGCAGAGATGCTCGGCGGCGGGGACGACGAGTTTCTGTGAGCCATTGACGCTCGCCGCCGCCCGAAGCGACCGGCCCAGCTGGGCCCCGGCGCTGACGTGGGCGTTGGCGGCGCTCGCGGCCGTCCTGGCGCCGGGCCCTGCGCGCGCTCGGGCGCCGGCTTGGCCGGCGATGGAGCTCGCGCCGCTGCCCGCGCCCTTGCGCCAGGCCGGGCTGGCCGAGCCCGCCGAGGCGGCCGAGCGCGCGACCCGCGCGTTGGCGGCCACCGACGACGCGGGCGCCCAGGGCCTCGCTTACCTGGCCCGCGGCCTCGCCCGCTTCCGCCTCGGGCGCTATCGCAGCGCGGCCGCCGATCTGGCCCGCTCGGCGGAGCGTCCGACCCACAACACGGATCTGGCGCGCTTCTTCGAAGCCGAGGCTCTCTTCCACGCCGGCGACTACGCGCGGGCCGAACAGCTGCTGCGCCGCTTCGATCGCACCTTCCCGAGGTCGTGGTGGCGCCACCGCGCGCGGATGCGCCTGGCCGACGCCCTGCTCGGGCAGGGCAAGACGGCCGAGGGGGTGAAGGCGCTGACGCGGCGGCTCGAGACCTACCCGGAGTTCCCCCACCACGCCTCGGCCTGGAGCGCGCTGGCCGAGGCGGAGCGTGATCGCGGCAACCTCGACCGGGCGGCGGGCTGGCTGCGGCGCCTCCTGCGCACCTATCCCGGCGATCCCCTCAGCCTCCCGGCCGCGCGCGCGCTGGGCGCCCTCGAGGCCCAGGGCGCCAAGGCGCCCGTCCCGGCGGCCCAGGCCCTGTACGAGGCCGGCGCCGATCTGCGCCAGCGCAAGTTCTTCCACCCGGCGCTGGCCATCCTGCAGGCGCTGCTAACGGATCCGCGGGTCGACCGCACGCTGAGCCGCCGTGTGCGCTACCAGATCGGCCGGACGCTGTTCCAGATGGAGCGCTTCGGTGAGGCGGTCCACACCTTCGACGGCCTCGCGGCCGAGGTGGGGCAGGGCCGCTGGCAGCGCCAGATGCTGCGCTGGAAGAGCAAGGCGCTCGAGGGGCTCGGGCGCTACGACGAGGCGGCGACCGCGCTGATCCAGGGCTCCACGATCAACACCGAGAACCCGCCGCCGGAGGTGCTCGAGCGGGTGGGGTGGCTGTACTTCAACGGGGCCCGCTACGCGGACGCCGCGCGCGTCTTCGGGCAGCTCGATCGCCGGGGCGGTGAGTGGCGCGGCAAGACGCGCTTCATGCGCGTCTGGCTGGCCTATCGACTGCAGGACTACGAGGCGGCCGCCGAGGGCTTCAAGCGATTGCAGGCCGCCAGCAGCTGGCGCCCGGCGCGCTACGGCTATTGGCTGGCCCGCACGTTGGTGCACCAGGGCGAGATCGAGGCGGCGGTGGACACCTACCGCGGCATCATCACCTCGGCGCCGCTGAGCTACTACGCCTACCAGGCGCGGGCGCGGCTGGAGGAGCTGGGGCGCCCGGCCGAGCCGGAGCCGGTGCCGGAGATCGATCCCGACATGGTCGAGGCACTGCAGACGCCGCCCGAGATCGGCGAGGGCTGCGAGGACGATGATCTCGCGTGCCTCACGTCGCACGAGGGCGCCCGGCCCGGCGACGCGCCCAGCGTCGGCGCCGACGCGGAGGGCGAGGTGATGACGGCGGTGGCCGCGCGCAGCAACCGCACGCCGGACACCGAGTCGCCGCCGCCTGGCCGGCCGGAGCGCCGCGTGCCGCTGGTGCCCCAGGCGGCGCTGCCCCCGGCGCACGTGCTGCTCGCGCCCCTCGTGACCGCGGGCGGTCGGGCCATGCCCGGGCTGCCCGAGGCTTGGGAGCTTGCGGCCATCGGGGAGCACCGCTTCGCGCGGCAGCACCTGCGGGCGTTCGCTGATCGGCTGTCCGACGTGCGGCGCGGCCGCGCGGTCGAGCACCGGCCCTACGTCGACTACCGCAAGGACGTCGATCGGGCGGAGTGGGATCGCGAGAACGACGACAAGGCGATGGATCTCGACGGGCGCACGCGCCGCCATCTGCGCCGCGAGACCCGCACCACCGCGTTCTACGTCGCGATGCGCGACGCCTTCGCGGCGTTGGACGATCAGCACTACGCCCGCCGCTACGCGCGGCGTGAGGATCGCCCCACCGGGCTGCCGCAGGGGCCGGACAACGTGGCCTGGCAGCGCCGCTACCCGCGCGCGTTCGAGCAGACCGTGCGTGATCGCGCGGCCCACTACGGCCTCGACCCCTACTTCATCTGGGCGTTGATGACCGTCGAGAGCAGCTACAACCCCAAGGCGATCAGCCGGGTGGGCGCGCGCGGTCTGATGCAGGTGATGCCCCACACCGGCGGCCTGGTCGCCGACCGCATGACCTGGCGCAACTGGGGCCCCGCGCTGCTGTTCGAGCCCGAGGTCGCCATCGAGATGGCGGCCTGGTACTTCCACCAGCTGCTCGAGAAGTTCCGTGGCCAGCTGCCGTTGGCCATCGCCAGCTACAACGCCGGACCGCACCGCGTGGCGTCGTGGCTGACGAGCAAGGGGCACCTGCCGCTCGACGAGTTCGTCGAGGAGATCCCCTACACCGAGGCGCGCGAGTACACCAAGAAGGTCCTGCGCTATCTGGCGCTGTATCGGCGCATCTACGAGGCGGCCGCGCCCCTGCGGATCGGCCGCACCATCGACCCGCGCTTCCGCGACAACATCAACTTCTGAGCCGAGCGTCCCGGTGGCTCGGCCGGCGGAGGGAGCGGGGCCCCCTCACTCCTCGCCCGCGCCGCCGTCCGGCTCGGGCTTCTCCTCGGCCTCGCCTTCGCCCTCGGCCTTGTCGGCGACGACCTCCTCGTCCTCCTCGACCTCCTCGGGCTCCGGCTCGACCTCGACCTCGACCTCGGCCTCGTCCTCGTCGGCCGCGGCCGCCGGCGTCGGCCGGAGCTTGCCGGCGCGCAGCGCCGCGATGTCGGGGGTGTCGTCCCCCGCGCCCTTGGCGGTGGGCCGGCCCAGCTGCCGCGCGCGGCGCAGCTCCTCGGCGCGATCCCGCACCCGCGCCTTGCGGTCGACCACCGACGCCGGCTTGCGCACCGGCCGCTTCGCGGCGGTGTCCTTGGCCGCGGCCGGGCGCGCCGCGCGCGGGGTCGTCCGGTAGGGGTTCGTCTTGCGCGGCCGCCACTTGGGCGCGGCCAGCGTGCCGGTCACCGCGAAGCCGGTGTAGCCGTCGCGGTCCGTCCCCTGGCGCAGGTAGGGGATGCTGCTCATCGCCGTCTTGACCTCGCGGTTCTCCTTCACGAAGGCGTCGGAGAACTTGAAGCGCAGGAAGGCGCGCGGGCCCCAGCGCTTGAGATCGTTGGCCAGCTGGATGTAGCCGCTGAGCTCGCCCTCCACGTCCTTGCCGGTGAACGCGAAGTTCTCGAAGGTCGCGCGGCGCTTGCCGAAGGCGAGCTTGCCGCCGAGCTCCGCCACGCGCACCGCGGGCACGTCGAAGAAGGGGAAGGCGCCCAGCTTGTCGCTCTCGATGCGCCCCGGGCCGATGCGGGCGTCGGCCACCTTCAGGTCGATGCTGCCGGTCATGCTCGCCAGCCGAAGCTGGCCCTTGTCGTTGCGGGGAATCTCGACGTCGACCTGCCCCTCGAAGCCGCCGACGAGGGGCAGGGGCAGGGTGCTGCGCAGGACGCTGAGCTGGCCCAGATCGAGGCCGTCCCAGTGGGCGTCCACCTCGAGCTGCTCCGCGTGCCGCTTGAAGTCCACCTCCACCGTGCCGCCGAGCAGCGCCGCCTCGATGCGGCCATCGATGACCCCGCTGATGAGGTCGAAGGGCGACACCTTGGCCCGCAGGGACTCCACCAGCAGCGGCTGCGGCCCCGTCGGGATGGGGGGAGGCTTGTCGTCCTTGGCCTCTTTGGAGTCCTTCGCGTCCTTGCCAGCGGGCTTCTTGCGCCCGGCCGCCACCGTGGGCACGGGATCCTTGGTCGGGTCGTCGCCGGTGGCCTTCGCCTTGGCCACCGCCTCGGCGAGATCCGTGGCCTCGCCATCGGCCCCGTCTGCGTCCTTGGCGCCCTTCGCCGCCTCGCTCTTCTCCTTGGCGGCGTCCTCGGCCTTGGCCTTCTTGGCCTCCTCCCACGCCGCGCGCGCCTGCCGCGCCTCGCGGATCTCGGCCAGCTGCTCTGGGCTGGGCCGCGGCGTGAAGGTGACCCCCTCCACCTCGACCCCGGCGAGGCCCCAGGTCGAGAGGTGGGTGATGTCGAGATCGGCGTTGTACTCGTCGGACGCCTTGCGCACGAGGTAGGCCTTCACCTCGTCGGTGGGCAGCGTCCAGTACACGAAGGCCACCAGCGCCACGAGGAAGAAGGCCGTGTAGCCCAGATACTTCGCGGCGCCTCTCAGAAACGCGACCATGTCAGGGCTCCACCTCTTCGTTGCGGTACGTCGACACCGTCAGCCGCACCTCGCGCAGCACCTGGCGGTCGGCGGTCAACGTCTGCGCGTTCAGCCGCGTGACCTTGATCGGCTCCCGGCGGCTCTCGATGGCCTGCAGGAAGCGCGACAGCTGATCGAGGCTGATGCGTCGGATGGTCACCGTCTGGCTCTCCTCGACCAGATCGATCACCTTCTTCTTGCTGCCGGCCCGCTTCTTCACCCGCCGATGGTTCTCGGTGAGGAAGCGCTTGTTCTCCTTGAAGTCCTCGATGGTGAAGCCCAGGCGGCGGGCCTGATCCTCCATCACCTTGACCAGCTTGACCTCGTTGGTGTCGAGCTGCTCCTTCTTGGCGTCGAGCTTGGCCTTCTCGAGCAGGTAGCTGTCCTTCTGCGCCATCACGTCGGACAGCGTCGTGCGCAGCGTGTCGTTGCGCTCGGCCAGCGCCTGAATCTGCTTACCGATGACCAGGTAGATGATCACCGCCAGCGTCAGCACGAACGCGCCCATGAGCGCCCCGACCATCGCCTTCTCTCGGGTCGAGAGCCGGTCGATGAAGTCGAAGAGGCCCGCGATTCGTCCCTTCTCCGCCACGTCGCCTCCTCGTCAGCCGCAGGTCGACTGGGCCGAGATGCGGAACTTGGTCCGCCCATCGACCGACTTCTCGACCCGCTCCTTGTTGACCCGACCCTTGAAGCACGTCGTCTGGCGGATGGCCTCGACGATGCGCTCGACGTCACCGCCGGACTTGGTGCGCCCGTGCAGCTGCATGTTGTTGCGGTCCAGATCCACCTCGAGCCGATCCACGTCCACCTCGAGATCGTAGGGGATGCGCTCGGACAGCTCGGCCATCACCTGAAACGCGCTGACCTCGGGGATGGGGTTGGTCTTCTTGGTGTCCTGACCCACCACCGTCTGGTACAGCAGCTCCTCGTCCTCGCTCTCGTAGCCCAGCACCTGCTCGCTGAGCGCCCGCGTCTGCGCCTGCAGCGTCAGGTACTCGGCTTCGAGCACCCGCTTGCGCGACACGGCCACCATCGCGGCGAGCACGACCATCATCACCAGGGCGACGCCCACCGAGATGAAGCGCCCGCGCAGGAAGCCGAAGTCGCCGGTGTAGGCGTGGTCGCCCTTGCGGAAGTTCAGCTGGCTCTGGTGCTGCCGGTGGAAGGCGCGCAGGGACAGGGCCAGCGCCTTGGCCACGTAGGGGCGCAGGCTGTCGCCGCCGTCGGCCAGCCGGTTGAAGGGCACCGACAGCGGATCGAGGGCGCGCACCTCCACCTTGAGGGCGTGCTCGAGGAGCTCCGGCAGGCCGCGCAGCTGGCTGCCGCCGCCGGTGAGGTACAGGGTGCGCAGCGGGTGTCCGGTGGCCACCTCGTGGGCGATGATCGAGCGGCGCAGATCGCGCACCGTCGGGGCCAGCGCGCGGCGGCAGGCGTCGCTGATCAGCGTCCGCCGCGACGGCCCGTCCACCGTCGCTTCGACCTGCGTGTCCCCGTCGCGGGCCTCGAGGAAGCCCTCGGCGATCTTCCCACGCTCGGCCTGGGCCGCCTCGACCTGGAAGGCCTCGGCCAGCGCGAGGGTGACGTCGCGCCCGCCGCCCGTGACGTCGCGCACCACCACTGGGTGGCCGGCGTCGAAGAGCGTGATCTCGGAGTGATCGTGCCCGATGTCGACCACGGCCACCGCGGCGTCGAGATCCTGCGGCACGACGTGGTCGTACAGGTTGAA
>JAUHXL010000171.1 GCA_030426945.1 bacterium | reverse complement strand
CAGGTGGACAGCATCCTCGAGCAGGAGAAGCTGTACACGATCCGGAGCGACAACTTCTCGTGGTGGGAGGGCGACCTGCCGCCCGGCGTGGTGGCCTTCGGCGCGCGCGACGCCAACGACCTGATCGCCCGCATCGGGGTGCAGCGCAAGTCGGTCACCTCGCTCGCCAACGAGTACGCGCGGCCGCTGGTGGACGTGATGGTGCGCCTCGGCGAGCCCTTCTCGAGCGATCCCGACGTCGAGAAGTGGGGCAAGATCATCGCGGTCCTGACGGACTACGAGAAGAAGGTGCCCGGCAACAGCCTCGAGGAGCTCGAGCGCTTCATCGAGGTGGAGCTGAACAAGCTGCAGCTGGCCACCTGCGCCGAGCAGCTCGAGGGTCAGGTCGACCGCTACAACCGGGACGACTTCTTCAAGGACCGCAAGTACCTCATCGGCACCGCGATGGGCCGCCGCTGCAACCAGATCCTGAAGACGGTGACGCTGCAGGGCTACGTCGACCTGCAGCAGTTCTTCACCGAGCGGCTCGCGGGGCGCTTCCCCTACGCCGGGCCGGACATCCTCGCCGAGGTCGAGACCGCCGACGTCGTCGAGTTCTACAAGCGCTTCGATCGCTACGCCGGGGCCTTCAAGGCGCTCGTCAAGCCGGGGCAGGCCGGCGGCGGCGGGCTCTTCGGGGACTCCACCGGCGAGGTCCTGCGCTTCCTCCAGCAGGTCGAGAACGTGCGCGCGCTGTTCGGCACCATCCTGCAGAGCGAGGAGGACACGCCGGACCTCACGCTGGATCTGGAGATCGACTTCCGCGTCAACCGCGACAACGAGGTCAACGGCAACCAGATCATCGAGTGGTGGATTCAGGTCGCCGACGAGCGCATCGAGTATCGCGACAACAAGCACACCACCCAGTGGCGCAGCAACGACGGCGTCAGCGTGTGCTTCCGCTGGGCCAAGGACGCGATGTTCCTGCCCGCGGCCAACCAGCGGGCGGAGCACGCGCGGGTCAACGGGCGCACCGCCTGCTATGTCTTCAGCGGCCGCTGGGCGCTGATGCGGACCTTGGCGCAGCACGCGGCCACGCCGGCCGACCGGGGCCGGCGGTCGTTCCTGCGCCCGCACACGCTGCGCTTCGAGACCGAGACCAGCCTGGCCAGCGCCGCGCGCAGCGCCAGCAGCCTGCTGGTGACCGACACGCGGGTGTACCTGCGGGTGTCGGTGATGACGCCGGGCGGCAAGTCCGCGTTCCGCATCCCGGAGTTCCCGCGGCGGGCGCCGGAGCTGTCCATCGAGTTCCTCAAGGCCAACGGCATCGTCGCCGACGCCGGCGGCAAGGGTGATTTCTGATGGCGGCATCGACGCCCCAGGTCGCGCTCGACGCGCTGCTCGAGCCCATCTCGACGCTCCTGCCTTCGGGCGAGTCGCTGCGGCGCAGCTTCACCTACGACCAGATCAAGGAGGCCCGGCGGGCCGACGACCCGAACCTGGCGCAGGGGGTCTGGCAGACCGACGTCAAGCGGGCGGATTGGGGCAGGGTCGCGGATCTCTGCGTCGAGGCGCTCGAGAAGAAGTCCAAGGATCTGCGCATCGCGGCGTGGCTGGCCGAGGCCTGGTTGAAGCGTCACGGGCCGTCGGGCGCGGCCTACGGCTTCAACCTGATGGAGGGCCTGGTCGAGCGCTTCTGGGACACGCTGCACCCGCCCCTCGAGGACGATGACCTCGACGGGCGCCTGGCACCGCTCATGTGGGTCAACGAGAAGCTGTCGGTCGAGCTGAAGGCCGTGTCGTTGACCGATCCCCAGGCGCAGGAGCCCGAGCACCTGAGCTGGAACGACTGGGAGAAGGCGTCGATGCTCGAGCGGTCGGGGCACAAGCCCGGCCCCGACGACGTCAGCACCAGCCACTTCATGACCTGCGTGCTGCTGACGCCCGGCGCCTTCTATCGGCAGCTCGACGCGGAGCTCAGCGAGCTCTGGGAGGCGACCGCCTCGCTCGAGGCGGCCCTCGACAAGCGGTGCGGCCAGCCCATGGCCGCCCTCTGGCAGTTCCGTGAGACGCTGACGTCGATCCGCGAGTTCGTGGGCCGGGCGCTCGACCAGAAGGCCGAGGAGGAGCCCGAGGCCGCCGGGGACGACGCGCCGCTGGGGGAGGGGCCCGCGATGGCACGCGACGACGACGTCGACATCGCCCAAGGGAAGGTGCGCTGGGGGCCGATTCGCAACCGGGCCGAGGCTTATCAGCGCCTCGCCGAGGCCGCGGACTATCTGATGCGCAAGGAGCCCCACAGCCCCACGCCGCACCTCGTGCGGCGCGCGGTCAGCTGGGGCAACATGAGCTTCGCCGAGTTGATCCAGGAGCTGGTGCAGGACCAGACGGACCTGCGGCAGATCTACGCGCTGCTGGGCATGCCCATGCCGGGGGGTCATTAGACCGTGCGTGGCATCGCGGCAGGGCGAGGTGCAGGGTGCGATTCGACGGTTTCGAGGGGGTGAGGGGGGTCCCGGTTTTTCCGCGGACCTAAAATTTTACGGTGGGGCGGAAATTTTTTCGTTGCACACCGACTGACGTGTTCGTATCGTTTGGTCCGTGAATCGGTCCGATCGAGCGAGCTGAACGGAGCGGAGATGGCTGACAAGACTCAGCACAAGATCGGGCGGAACCGGCCGCCGAGGGTGCAGATCACCTACGACGTCGAGATCGGCGACGCGATGCAGGTGAAGGAGCTGCCCTTCATCGTCGGGGTGCTGGCCGATCTGTCGGGGGACAGCGAGGCCAAGAAGCTGAAGGAGCGCAAGTTCGTTCAGATCGACCGGGACAACTTCGACGAAGTCATGGCGAGCCTCGAGCCGTCGCTCAGCTTCGTCGTCCCGAACAAGCTGGACGATGCGAGTGAGAACCTGGCCGTCGACCTGAAATTCCAGGGGCTCTCGGACTTCGACCCGATGTCCATCATCAAGCAGGTCGACTCGATGCGAGACACCTACGAGCGCCGCAACGCGCTCAACGCGCTGCTGGCCAAGCTGTACGTCAACGACGACCTGGCCAGCTCGCTCAACGAGGTGATCGCTTCGAGCGCGACGGATGAGGAACTGAAGGCGAAGCTCCAGGAGCTGATGGGCAAGCTGTGATCAGCCTGACCGCCCCGAACACGGACCAGATTCACGAAGGAGACACCTTCCATGGCTGAAGAACAGCAGGAGGGCGGCGGCGCCGCCGGCGAGGACGTTCTCACCTCGATCGTGGCGCACACCCAGGCGGCCGGCGCCAACGAGGGCCTCAAGGCCCTGCTCGAGCAGGCCATCGCGTCGGGCGTGTCGGCCGGCAGCGCGGCCGAGAAGAAGAAGACCATCCGCAACGCGGCGCAGCTGATCGAGACGCAGATCCGGAAGCTGGATCAGGCGCTCACCGATCAGCTCAACGAGGTGTTGCACAACCCCAAGTTCCAGGCCCTCGAGGCGAGCTGGCGGGGGATGGCGTACCTGGTCTCCAAGACGGAGACCGGCACGCACCTGAAGATCCGCGTGATGCACGCGACCAAGAAGGAGCTGCTCTCGGACATCGAGAACGCCAGCGACTTCGATCAGAGCCGCCTGTTCAAGGCGATCTACGAGGAAGAGTACGGCACCTACGGCGGCGAGCCGTACGGGCTGCTGGTCGGCGGGTACGAGTTCGGCCGCGGCAACGCCGACATCGACCTGCTGATGGGCATCTCGAACATCGCCGCCGCCGCGCACGCGCCCTTCGTGGCCGGCACGAGCGCCGACATGTTCGGGCTCAACAGCTTCGAGAAGCTCGGTGATCCGCGCGACCTCGCGAAGCTGTTCGAGACCAACATGGAGAAGTGGAACCAGTTCCGGGGCATGGAGGACTCGCGGTACGTGGGTCTGACCCTGCCGCGGATGCTGACGCGCCTGCCCTACGGGCCGGACAACCCCATCGACGGCTTCGACTTCGTCGAGGACGTCGATGGCACCGACGCCAGCAAGTACTGCTGGGGCAGCGCGGCGTGGTCGTTGGGTGAGCGCATCACCAACGCGTTCTCGATGTACCGCTGGACCGCCGCGATCCGCGGCGCCGAGGGCGGCGGCATGGTCGAGGGCCTGCCGCTGCACAAGTTCCAGACGGCCGAGGGCGACGTCGCCACCAAGGTGCCGACCGAGGTGGCGATCACCGACCGGCGCGAGAAGGAGCTCAGCGATCTGGGCTTCATCCCGCTGGTGTTCTGCAAGAACACCAACTACGCCACGTTCTTCGGCGTGCCGACGGTCAACAAGCCGAAGGTGTACGACACCGACTTCGCCAACGCGAACGCCCGCATCTCGGCCATGATGCCGTACGTGCTCTCGGCGTCGCGCTTCGCGCACTACCTGAAGGTGATCGCGCGGGACAAGGTCGGGTCGTTCATGACGCGGGACGAGGTGAGCAACTACCTCAACCGCTGGATCATGCAGTACGTCCTGGGCAAGGACGACGCGGGGCAGGAGCTGAAGGCCAAGTACCCGCTGCGCGAGGCCCGGGTGGATGTCTACGATGTGCCGGGGAAGCCCGGCGCCTACCGCGCGGTCGTCTTCGTGCGTCCGCATTTTCAGTTGGATGAACTGACCGCCTCGATTCGACTGGTGTCGGATCTGCCGCCTCCGGCGGCCTGACGATCGCCGGGGGGCGTCGTCTGAGGGGCACTTGACACCGGGGGCGCTGTCCCCGCAACCAGAGGAAGAAGGTCCACACCATGGCCATCAACGTCTTCATCAAGATCGACGGGCCCGCGATCATCGGGGGCAGCACCAACAAGGGACACGAGGGCGAGATCGAGGTGCTCTCGTGGAACCACGGCTTCAACCAGCCCACGCAGGCCGTCCGCTCGGCGGCCGGTAGCGGCACGGTCGAGACCGCCAACCACCAGCACTTCACGTTCTCGAAGTACATGGACGAGGCGACCGACGACCTGTGCAAGATGTGCTGGTCGGGCAAGCACATCGACAAGGTCACGATGACCTGCTACCGCTCGGTCGGTGACACGGGCACCCAGCAGAACGCCGTGCCCTACTTCAAGATCGAGATGGAGAACGTCATCGTCTCGGACTACACCCTCGGCGGCGGCGTCGGCGACCTGCCCACCGAGCAGGTCGCGCTGAACTACGCGAAGCTGACCTACACCTACACGCCGACCGAGCACGGCACCGGCAAGGCGAAGGGCGCGCAGGTCATCTCGCACGACCTCAAGAGCAACGTCGTCGCCTGATCGATCCTCCGGTGGTGCCCCCCGGGCGCGCGCACCGCGCGCCCGGACGCGGCCACGTCGCGGCTCCGCGTCGCGGCGTGGCGCCCCCCATCCCGCGAAGCCGGCTGCGCATTCCCTGCGCAGCTGCCTCCAAGTCTGGCGTGGGCGTGCGGATTGACCTACCGTGGCCGCCATGAAGCCCCCGCCGACGTCGCATGATCCGAACCGCAAGGTCCGGGCGTCCCTCATCGACCGCCTGATCGACGACGAGCCGGGCAACAAGCCGGAGCGTCCTCCCTTGCGCGTCCAGTCGCGCAACCAGTTCGCGCGCTCGCTGATGCGCGACCTGGGGTGGCTGCTGAACACGCGCTGCGGGGAGAAGCGGCCGGTCGGCAAGGAGGCCGGGCCGCGCACGGTCCTCGACTACGGGGTCGAGGATCTCACCCACCTCGCGCCCGCCTCCTACGACGACCGTCAGGTGATGGCGAAGCGCATCCGCGACGCGATCACCGCCTTCGAACCTCGCCTGCAGGTGACGCGGTTGACGGTGGAGCCCGTCGAGGGCAAGCATCGCGAGGTCGAGGTGCGCGTCGAGGCGTGGCTGTGGACCGATCAGGTCCGCGAGCCGGTGTCCTTCCGCGTCATGCTCGACCTCGCCGACGGGGAGGCCGAAGTCCGTGGCAGTTGACGTCGAAGGCCAGCTCCTCGAGCGGTACCGCGAGGAGCTCCTCTTCCTCCGCCGCATGGGCGCGAAGTTCGCCAAGCAGTATCCGCGGCTGGCGCGGCGCCTGGAGCTGGACGGCAGCCAGTCGCCGGATCCGCACGTCGAGCGCCTGCTCGAGGGGGTGGCCTTCCTCACCGCGCGCTTGCAGCAGGCCCTCGACGGCGAGCTGCCGCAGGTCACCGCGGGCCTTCTGGGCTACCTCTATCCGCACTTCACGCAGCCGGTGCCCTCGATGGCCATCGCCCAGCTGCAGCCCGATGATGGCGGCGCCGGGTTGACCAGCGGGCTCGAGGTGCCGCGGCACTCGAAGCTGTTCATCGAGACCAGCTTCCAGCGCCGCACCTGCCGGTTCCGCACCTGCTATCCGGTGACGCTGTGGCCCATCGAGGTCACGAAGGCGCGGGCGCAGAGCCCCAACGCCTTTCCCTTCCTGGGCGGGCGCACCTTCAGCCACGTGCAGTCCTGCCTCCAGGTGACGCTGAAGACCAACAGCGAGCCCCTGTCCCTGCTGGCCCCGGAGCGCCTGCGCTTCTATCTGGACGGGGAGCCGGCGCAGACGGGCACGCTCTACGAGCTGCTGACGACCAACCTCGTGGGGGTCGTGGCCCTGCCCGACGGCAAGGTGCCGGGCCTGGGCGCCACGCCGCACCTGGGCCGGGTCCGGCCCCTGGGCTTCGACGAGGAGGAGGAGGTCCTGCCCACCCAGGGCCACGCCCTGCGCGGCTACAGCCTGCTGCAGGAGTACTTCGCGCTGCCCGAGAAGTTCCTGTTCGTCGAGGCGCTCGACCTCGACTTCTCGCAGGCCAACGACACCGTCGACCTGCTGTTCCTGTTCGACACGGCGCCCCGGCGGCGGCTGTCGGTGGGTCCGGACAACCTGCGGTTGGGCTGCACCCCGATCATCAACCTGTTCGAGAAGCTCAGCGAGCCGGTCCACATCGACCATCAGAAGCTGGCCTATCGGGTGCAGCCGGACGCCCGCTGGGAGCGCACCACCGAGATCCACTCCATCGAGGCGGTGACCACCAACCTGCGACGCGACGATCCTGCGTCGCGGCTGGCCCCGCTGTACGGCCTCGGCCACTCGAACGACGAGGGCGTCGTCTACTGGGACGCCCGCCGCGCGCCTTGCCAGGCGGCCGACATGCCGGGCACCGACGTGTTCTTGTCGTTCGTCGACGCGGATCTGCGGCAGCGGGTGCCCGACTCGCAGATCGTGCGGGCCCACTGCCTGTGCACGAACCGCGATCTCGCGACGCACATCGATCAAGGGGAGCGCCTGCACATCGAGGACGGGCCGCACGCGCTGGTGCGCACGCTGACCCGGCCGACGCCGCAGCGCACGCCGCCCCTGCAGGGCGCGACGCTCTGGCGCCTGGTGTCGCACCTGTCTCTGAGCCACCTCGGGCTGCCCGACGGCGAGTCGGCCACCGAGGCCCTGCGGGAGCAGCTGCGCATCTACGCCTTCACCAGCGCCGAGTCCATCGAGCCGCAGCTGCAGGCCATCGACAACGTCCGCCGCGAGACGGTCGCGCTGCGCGCGGACGACGCGTCGTGGCGCGGCTTCGTTCGGGTCCAGCGCATCACCCTGCGGCTGGACGAGGATCGCTTCGGCGGGCGCAGCCCGATGGTGCTCGGCGCCGTGCTCAACGCCTACTTCGGGTTGCACGCGTCGGTGAACGTGTTCACGCAGCTGGCGCTCGAGTCCCGGCAGCGAGAGGGGAAGTGGAAGGTATGGCCGCCGATGATCCCAAAGACGACGCTGCCGTAGCGCGCTTCTTCCGGGAGGGCTACCGCTTCGACTTCTTCCAGGCCGTGAAGCTGGTCGAGGGGGCGGTGCGCTTCGACCGGCGCGTCGAGGGGGAGCGGGACGTGGCGCCGGTGGGCTCCACCGCCGATCCCGACGACGAGGCCCTGCGGTTCTGGCAGCACGTGTCGCTCGGCTTCCCGGCGAGCGATCTGCGGTCGATCGACATGCAGCCGCGGGACGGTGACACGCCGAAGATCGAGGTCACCTTCATGGGCCTCAACGGCCCGCGCGGGCCGCTGCCCCTGGTCTACGCGCAGCTGCTGAAGCGGCGGCAGATGCTGGGTGATCACGGCATCCGCGCGTTCTACGACATCTTCAATCACCGCCTGGTGTCGCTGCTCTACCAGGTGCGCCAGCGGCATCGGCCGACGCTGCACACGGGCCGACCCGAGAGTCACCCCTTCGCGGGCTTTCTGGCCGCCTTCGGGGGCGTCGCGGGCGCGGCGGCGGGGCGCACCTTCACGGAGGATCATCGGGATCCCGACGGCATCCCGCGGCACAACGCCGCGCCTCGCGATCTGCTCTACTACGCCGGGCTGCTGTGGCACCGGGACCGTTCGATGAACGGCCTCGAGCGCCTGCTGTCGCATCACTTCGGGGTCGCCATCCGGGGCGCCGAGCTGTCCGGCCGCTGGATTCCACTGGCCGAGGACGCCCGGACCGCGCTCAGCGCCCGCGATCGCAACAACCGCCTCGGCATCTCGGCCGCCGCCGGCTCTCGGGTCTGGGATCCTCAGGCTGGCTTCGAGCTGGGCGTGGGTCCGCTGTCCTGGGCCGACTTCTGCGCGTTCCTGCCCACCGGGCCGAACTTCGTCGCGCTGGTTCAGCTGACGCGCTTCTACGTGCGCTCGGCCTTCGACTTTCACGTGCGGGTGTCGGTGAAGTCCGAGGCGGTGTTCACCGGGCGCGGCGGCCTGTCGGCGCGGCCGGACGTGGGCCTGCGCCTGGGCTGGAACAGCTGGCTGATGAGCCGTCCCTTCGCGCCGGGGCACGCCGTGACCGTGCGCGTGCCGGGGCGCACGCAGGCGGAGGCGGACGGGATCAGCGCGCGCGCCGCCGCCGCGCGCGCGGCGCAGGCGGCGGCGGGCTGAGGGCGCGGTGGAGCCCGATCTCAAGGCCCTGCTCGCGACCCTGAACCCCACCTGTCGGCAGGCGCTCGAAGAGGCCGCGGCGCTGGCGGCCACCCAGGGCCACCGTCGCATCGAGGTGGAGCACGTGCTGCGGGCGCTGCTCGAGCGCCCCGGCACCGATCTGGACGCGGTGCTGCGGCACCACGATCTGCGCCGTCGCCGGCTGGCCGAGGCCCTCGACGGGGCGCTGCGGCGCCTCGAGGCCGGCCACACCCGCGTGCCGACCTTCTCGCCCGAGGTGCCGGTGCTGCTGCGCGAGGCCTGGCTGGTGGCCTCGCTGACCCTGGGCTCGACGCGCGTGCGGTCGGCGGCCGTCCTGCTGGCCGCGCGCACCGTCGAAGGTCTGCGGGATCGGCTGGTGGCCGCGGTGCCGGCCCTGCGCCGCTTCGACCCGGACGTGCTGCGGACCGAGCTGCCGGCGCTCATCCGCGGATCGGCCGAGGCGGCGAGCAGCATGATGCCGGCCGGAGCCCACCCGCCCGCGCCGGGGCTGGCGGACGGCGTCGGCGAGACGCCGGCCCTGGATCAGTACACGGTCGATCTGGTCGCGCGGGCGCGCGAGGGCGCCTTGGATCCCGTGGTGGGGCGGGACGCCGAGGTCCGGCAGGTCATCGACGTGCTGACCCGGCGCCGGCAGAACAACCCCATCCTGGTGGGGCCGGCGGGGGTGGGCAAGACGGCCATCGTCGAGGGGCTCGCCCTCAGGGTCGCGCGGGGGGACGTGCCGCCGGCGCTGCGGGCGGTGGCGGTGCGGCTGCTCGACCTCGCGCTGCTGCAGGCGGGCGCCGGGGTGGCGGGGGAGTTCGAGCGCCGGCTGAAGGCGGTCGTCGCGGACGTGCAGGGGGCCGTGCGGCCGGTCGTTCTGTTCATCGACGAGGCCCACACCCTGATCGGGGCCGGCGGCGCGGCGGGCCAGCGCGACGCCGCCAACCTGCTGAAGCCGGCCCTCGCGCGCGGCGAGCTGCGGACCATCGCCGCGACCACCTGGTCGGAGTACAAGCGCTCGATCGAGCAGGATCCTGCGCTGGCTCGGCGCTTCCAGGTCGTTGCGGTGGGCGAGCCGGACGCCGAGACGGCCATCGAGATGTTGCGGGCCAGCATCGAGGCCCTCGAGCGCCACCACGGGGTGCGGGTGCTCGACGCCGCGGCCGAGGCCGCCGTGCGGCTGAGCCAACGCTATGTCGCGGGCCGGCTGCTGCCGGACAAGGCGGTGAGCGTGCTGGACACCTGCTGCGCGCGGGTGGCCCTGGGACAACGCAGCACGCCGCCGCCGGTCGAGGCGGCCGAGCGGCGGGTCGACCGGCTGACCGCGCTGCTGGCCCGGCTGCGCGGCGAGGACGGGGCGGTGGCCGATCACGGCGCCCGCATCGCCGCGCTCGAGGCCTCGCTCGACGCCGCGGCGGCCGACTTCGCCCGGCTCGAGGGGCGCTGGCGCTGGGAGCAGTCCGAGGTGCAGCGCATCGCGGCGCTGGCCGAGGCGCGCGCCGAGGCGCCCGAGGACGCCGCCGCCGCCGCCGCGCTGCGCGCGGCCCGCGCCGCGCTGCGGGGGCGGCAGGGGGCGCGGCCGATGGTGCCGCTCGAGGTGGACGTGCGCTGCGTGGCCGACGTGGTCAGCGACTGGACCGGCGTTCCGGTGGGGCGCATGTTGACGGACGACGCGGAGGTGGTGCTCGGCCTGGCGGATCGCCTGGGCGCGCGGGTGGTGGGGCAGGCCTCGGGGCTGGACGCCATCACCCGGCGGCTGCAGACGGCGCAGGCGGGGCTCGACGATCCGGGCCGCCCGCTCGGCGTCTTCTTGTTGATCGGACCGAGCGGGGTGGGGAAGACCGAGACGGCGCTCGCCCTGGCCGACGCGCTGTTCGGCGGCGAGGACAAGGCCGTCGTGGTCAACATGTCCGAGTTCCAGGAGGCCCACAGCGTCTCGACCCTGAAGGGCGCGCCGCCCGGCTACGTGGGCTACGGGCGGGGCGGCGTGCTGACCGAGGCGGTCCGGCGGCGCCCCTACTCGGTCGTGCTGCTCGACGAGATCGACAAGGCCCACCCGGACGTGCGGCAGCTGTTCTTCCAGGTGTTCGACAAGGGCGTGCTCGAGGACGGCGAGGGCGTGCGCGTCGACTTCCGCAACGCGGTCGTCCTGCTGACCTCGAACGTCGGCGCGGAGGCCGTCGTGGCGACCGCGGCCCAAGGCGGCGGGCCCGGAGCGGCGGCCGCGGCGGCGCGCCCCGCCCTCGAGGCGGCCTTCGGCGCGGCCTTCCTCGGCCGGGTCGTGGTGGTGCCCTACGGGCCGCTCGGACGCGCCGAGCTGCGCCAGGTGGCCGAGCTGAAGCTGGCGGCGGTCCAGGCACGGTTCGCGGGCCGACATCAGGCGCCGCTGCGCTTCGGCGCGGGGATCGTCGAGCTGCTCGCGACGCGCTGTGAGGATCCCCACGTGGGCGCGCGGGGCCTCGACGCGATCCTGACCCACGCCCTGCTGCCGGGCCTGTCGGCGGCCGTGCTCGCGCGCGTGGCCGAGGGCCGCGCGGTGGGCCCGGTCGAGGTGGTGGACGACGGCGATGGGGGCTTCGGGTTCTGCTGGGCGGACGAGCCGCCCGGGACGCGACCGGCGGCGGCGCCCGCGCTCCCGCCCGCCCAGCCTCAGCCGGCCCCGGTCGCTCCACCGCCGCCGGCGCCGGCGGCCGCCGCGTCGGAGCCGGCGCCGGCGGTAGCCACCCCCGCGCCGGCCCCCGCGGGGGGCGTGGTCAAGCGCGCCATCGACGCCATCGTCGCGACCTTCGGCGCGGGCAGCCGCCACGAGTGAGGAATGTGGGGCGCGGGCTTGCCACCGGCCACCGAGCGCGGAATGATGGCCCACGGAGGGAACCGCCGAGACCGCAGCTTACATCATCCTACATTCGCATTGGTGGATGGGGGGCAAGCTGCTACCGTGGGATGGCCCAGCTCGGCGGGCAAGGGGTCCAATGCAGCTCGAATGCACGCAGTGCGGGAGTCGGTACGCGATTCCCGACGAGAAGGTGGGGGGGCGACGCTTCCGGCTGCCGTGCGGTCGGTGCGGATCCTGGATCGACGTGCAGGGGCCGAGCCCGGCCGGTGAGGCGCTCGACGACGGCTGCTTCTTCGTCAACCTCGACGGGCGCGTCTTCGGCCCGCTGAGCGAGTCCGGCGTTCAGGCGCTCATCGAGCTCGGCCGCGTCCAGCCCGACACCTTGCTGTGGCGCGAGGGCCTGGACGCCTGGCGGCCCGCTGGCAAGGGGCGGCGCGCCTGGTGGCTCGACGCCGAGGACGTCGGCCCCCTCATCGAGGGCTTCGCGGCGATGCTCGCCGACTGGCCGGGTCACCTGGCCTCGCTGGCCGCGCTCGAGTCGCTCGTCCGCGCCGGGCGCCTGCCCGAGCGGGCCGCCGCCGTCCTCGAGCCCGCCCTGCGGCAGGTGGGGGCGTGGCCCCGGCTGGTCACGCTGTGGGAGGATCAGCTCCCGGTCACCGACGACGCCGCGCGCCGCACCGAGCTCCTCCTGCGCGTGGGCGCCGCCCGCGCGGATCACCTGGCCGATCCGGCGGGCGCCTTCGACAGCTTCGCCGAGGCCTTCCGCGCGGCCCCCGCCCGCGAAGACACGCTCGACGCCCTCGAGCGCGTCGCGGGTCCGGCGCAGGCCTGGGATCGGCTGGCCCACGTGGTGGCCGCCCGCGCCCGCGACGTGGAGGATCCGATCGTCCGGCGTCGCCTGCGGCTGCGCCTCGCCCGCATTCGGGTCGAGGGCACCGGCGATCTGGCGGCCGCGCAGGACGAGGTGGACGCCGTCCTGGCCGAGGCGCCCGACGACGCCGAGGCGCACGGTCTCCGCTGCGCGCTCGCCCGCCGGCTGGACGCGCCGGCGGGGCTGGCGGCGGCCCTGGAGGATTGGGCGCGGGTGGCGCCCCCGGCGGCCAGCGTCGAGGCGCTCGTGGAGCTGGCCGGGGTGCGCGCGGATCGGCTGCACGACGCGGACGGCGCCCTGGCCGCCCTCGAGGCGGCGGTCGAGCGGGCGGCCACGCCCGCGGTGCTCGACGCCCTCTTCGCGATCTTCGAGGCCGG
>JAUHXL010000170.1 GCA_030426945.1 bacterium | reverse complement strand
ACGCGCGGCTGGCAGCTGGCCCCCATCCTGGGCCACTACGTGGAGCCGGTGCCGGCCCAGATGCGGGTCGGGCGCGACTGGTTCAAGGGCAGCGCCGACGCCGTCTTCCAGAACCTGAACCTGATCTCGGACAGTCGGCCCGAGACGGTGGCGGTGTTCGGGGCCGATCACATCTACAAGATGGACGTGCGCCAGATGATGGCGTTCCACCTCGAGAAGGAGGCCGAGCTGACCATCGCGGCCATCCCGGTGCCGATCGACCAGGGCTACCAGTTCGGCATCCTCGAGGTCGACGAGACCGGGCGCATGGTCGACTTCGTCGAGAAGCCCGAGAACCCCCCGCCGATGCCGGGGGATCCCACGATGTGCCTGGCCAGCATGGGCAACTACCTCTTCCGCACCGACATCCTCGTCAACGAGATCGTGCGCGACGCCGGCGTGGCCGACAGCGCCCACGACTTCGGCAAGAGCATCATCGCGCCGATGGTGGGGCGCGGCGCCGTCTACGTGTACGACTTCGCCAAGAACGCCCACCCGGGCATGGAGGAGAAGGAGCGCGGCTACTGGCGCGACGTCGGGACCCTGGACAGCTACTTCGACGCGTCGATGGATCTCGTCGAGGTGACGCCCACCTTCAACCTCTACAACCGCCACTGGCCCATCCGGACGACCTACCAGCACCTGCCGCCGGCCAAGTTCGTCTTCGACTTCTCCGAAGGCAACCGCCGCGGCGTGGCGACGGACTCGCTGGTCTCGCCGGGCTGCATCGTGTCCGGCGCGTCCGTGCGCCGCTCGATCCTCGCGCCCTCGGTGCACGTGCACAGCTGGGCGCAGGTCGACGAGTGCGTGCTCGGCGAGGGCTGTGAGATCGGCCGAGGCGCTCGGGTGCGCCGCACGGTCATGGACAAGTTCGTGACGGTCGATCCCGGCGCCAGCATCGGCTACGACCTCGAGCACGACCGCGCGCGCGGCCTGGTGGTCACCGAGACGGGCATCGTCGCGGTCGCCAAGGGCACGCACATCACGGCGTAGCGATCACGGCGTCGCGATCACTGGGTCGCCAACACCGCGAAGCCGTACTCCGGGCCCACCGCCAACAGCCGCCCCTCGGCCGCGACGAAGAGGCGCACCGTGGGCGAGCCGAGGGCGACGCGCCCGGCGCGGGCCAGCCGCGCGCCGTCCCAGCGCCACACCTCGATCCCGTCGTCGGTGCCCACCAGCAGCGTCCACGGATCGAGGGGCAGCAGCGCGTGCACCCGCCCCACCGCCACCGGCTGCCGCTCCCCATCCGCGTCCTGCACCACCAGATCGCGCCCGGCGCGCGTGCCGTCGACGCGAGCCCCGCCGGCCAGCGGAGCCCGCAGCGTGGCGTCCAGGGGCGGCAGCTGGCCGGGCCGCGCGACGAGGTGGGCGCGCGGCCCTCGCACGTCGAGGGGCCAGCCCTTGCCCTCGGCGTCGCGCACCCAGATGAGCGCGCCGTCCCGAAACACGGCCGCCAGCGGTCGCCCGGCCAGCTCGGCGGGCAACGTGATGGGCAGGGCCTCGCCCGGCCCCGGACGCCAGCGCCACAGCCCGTGGGCGCTGACGGCCCAGACGTGCGCGCCGTCGAAGGCGGCGTCGACGACGCCCCCCGCCACCGCGCGCCAGTCGAGGAAGCGCTCGCCCCGCCGCGTGCCCCGGCCCCAGGGCCCCACCAGCACCTCGCGTCCGTCGCCCAGCCGCGCGGCCCAGGCGCTGCCCGGGGGCGGTGGCAGGCCGCCGTCCACCGCCGGCCAGCCCGGCGGCGCGGTCCCCGCCCAGGCCACCGCCTGCCCGCGCAGCCCCTGCTCGCTGCCGTCCGCGCGCACCAGCCGCAGGGCGTCCCCCTCGCACCCCAGCGCGCGCAGCGGCGCCACCGTGCCCGGCGCCGCCGGCGTCGCCCGGGCGACCCACACCGGCGGCTCCGCCGCGGGCAGGCGCCACCACTCGAGGGCGAAGCTGCGGGCGGCGACCAGCACGTCGCCGGTCACGCACCCCGCGACGTACCCCCCGCCGCCGAGGGCCTCGACCCGCAGCCGGGGCGGGGGCGTCTCCGGCGGGCGCGCCCCGCAGCCGGTGAGCGCGCCGCCGAGCAGGGTGAGGATGATGAGCGTCGCACGCACCGTGGGTGGCCTCCGTTCGGGACGGCGTATACTATCCGCGCCGCCCCGCCGACCCAACCCGCGGGACAACCGACGCCCCGTCGGGGTCCAAGCCCCCGGCGCACCCACTCGGAGCTCCCCTTGCCTGGCCGTCGCGCCTTCGCCGCTCGCCCCGCCCCCGTCGCCCGCGGAGTGCTTCGTGGCGCCCCGCGCTAAGCCGATCGGGATGGACCGGCCGGCGGTGCTGGCCGCGCTCGCGGGGTTGCTCGCCGCGCCGATACTGGGCTACCTGGCGACCCTGCGCCCCAACCTGCTCGCGGGCGGCATGGTCGCCGCGGCCGGGTTCACCGTCGTCCTGCTGAACCCGCGGCTCTGGCTGCCGGTGCTGATGGCCGGCGGGCTGTTCGACGAGGTCTTCGTACCGACCGGCTTCGCCAAGCTGGGCATGGGCGATCTGGCGTTCTTCGCCGTGGTGCCCGCCTTCGCCCTGCGCCGCCTGGTCGATCCGCAGCCCATCGAGCTGCCGGCAGGCTGGGGCTTCCTCTTCGGGTTCATCGGTCTCGCCTTCGCGAGCACCGTGATGGGCGTCAACCCGACCTACGGCTATACCGCCCGCGTCGTCTCGTACCAGGTGGCCCTGGTGCTCGTGTACAACCTCGCCCGCGACGAGGACACCCTGCGCGACCTGCTCGTGGTGGTGGCGATCTGCGGCGTGGCGCACGGCGTCATCGCGCTGAGCCTGCCCTGGCAGTCGCGCCTCGAGGGCCTCGCGCAGCAGCCCAACATGCTGTCGGTGCGCCTCGCCCTCGGCATCATCTCGGTCATCGGGCTGCTGGGGCGCAACCCGACCCGGCCGGCGCGCGCCGGGCTGCTCGCGGCGATGGCCCTGCTGTTGACCTGCATGGTGTTGACGAACTCGCGGGGCAGCCTCATCGCCCTCAGCGTCTCGATGGTCTGGCTGCTGCGACACCGCAAGGGGCTCGCGCTGGCCTTCGTGGTCTCGGCCGCCTCGGTGGTGCTGCTGGTGCCCCGCAACGAGGATCGCGACACGCAGGAGATGATGTCGAAGCGGCTCCGCTTCGAGGACAAGAGCGTCGACCACCGCACGGGCGTCCTCCGCGACAGCCTGACCGTGATCCAGCAACGTCCCTTGCTCGGCGTCGGCTTCGGTCAGTACCAGGAGCTCGACCGCGCCGTCGACATCGCCAAGGGTGGCGGCCGCAGCGCTCACAACTTCTACCTCGGCACCGCCGCGTCGGCGGGTGTGCCGGCCCTGCTGATGCTGATGCTGTTCGCGGGCCTCACCGTCCGTCGGCTGTGGCAGCGCGCGCGCGCCACCGAGCAGGCGGCGCTGGCGGGCGACGCCGCGGCGGCCGCTCGCCGCTGGCTGCTGGCCATCATCCAGGCCATGGCGCTGTACCACGCGGTGTCGCTGATGGTGCGCGACGCCGCGCGCATCGTCGAGTGGATGCTGCTGGGGCTCTACGCCGCGGCGAGCACCTTGGGCCCGCCCGCGGTCGAGCGGCTCAGCGAAGCCCGCGCGCGGCGCGCCGCGTCCGCGCCCCGACTCGCCGGCTGAGCGGCGCGGCCTCGCCCAGGCTCCGCGTCACGGGCGGTCTTCCATCTCGGCCCAGCGCTCGGGGACGCGCGCCGGATCATAGTCGCCCGGCACCAGGTGCCCCCGATCGACCAGCAGATCCAGCAGGCGCTGCATCGAGCGCGCGTAGCTCGCCGACAGCTTCCCCTTCTCGAACTGCTTGTGGTACCGGCGCGGCGAGGGCAGCAGCCGCACCAAGAAGACCACCTCCTCGGGCGTCAGCGCCCAGGGCGGCCGGTCGAAGTAGTAGCGCGCCGCGTCCCCCACCCCGAAGACCTCCGGCCCGAACTCCACCACGTTCAGGTAGAGGGCCATCATCTCGTCCTTGCTCAGGTTGCGCTCGAGCTGCCAGGACAGCACGAGCTCCTCGAGCTTGCGGGCCAGCGTCTTGCGCCGGTTGAGGAACAGGTTGCGCGCGAGCTGCATCGTCAGCGTCGAGCCGCCGCGCGCGAAGCGGCTGCGCTCCAGGTTGCGGATCAGCGAGCCGCGCAGGTGCAGCATGCTGACCCCCTTGTGCCGATAGAAGCCGCCGTCCTCCTGCGTCACCACGGCCGCCGGCAGCAGCGCGGGCAGCCCCTCGAGCGGGGTCCAGCGGGGCGAGGCCGGGCCCGTCGTGCGCGCGATGATGTCGCCATCGGGCATCTCGAAGCGCGTCTCGAAGGTCTCGCCGAGGGCCTCGAGGTCGATGTGCGGGCTGATGCTGTCCACGCGCAGCTTGCGGATGTCGAGATCCACGTCGAGCACCGTCTGCTTGAGCGCGGCCCAGTCGATCTTCAGGCGCCCTTCGAACGCGAAGGGCCCGCTCAGCGCCAGCGGCTGCAGGTTCGGCAGCAGGCCCTCGGGCACCGCGTCCGCCAGGCGCGCGCCGTCGATGCGATCGGTGTAGGCGCGCGCCTCGACCACGGGCGCCTCGCCCGTCGTGTCCACGCTGGCCTCGAGCGACAGCTTCACCTCGCCCAGCGTGACCGACGCATCGCTCAGCTTCAGGGTGCCGCGGCTCGGCGGCTCACCCAGCGCCAGATCCACCCGCGCCCGCAGCTCGGCGTCGAAGGGTCCCACCGGCCCGTCCGCGAGGGCCTCGTGCTCGACCATGACGCCCGCCAGGCTGCCCGACCCCACGAGCTCCACCGTGCGCGCGCGCCGGTCGGCCCGCAGCCGGTACGAGCCGGAGAGCGAGCCCGAGACCGCGCGATGCACCCGCGCGAGCTGCAGCGCCTTCGCCTGCGCGCTCAGGTCCACCGTGCTGGCGTCGGCGAGGCCACGCCCCACGATGCGCCCCCCACCGGGCAACACCAGGCTCGCTTCGATCGGCCACCGCCCGGCCCGGTCGCGCTCCAGCGCCACGGACAGATCCGCCGACAGGCCGCCCAACAGGCGCCCGACCCGGCTGTCCCGATCCTCGGCCGTCACCCGCACCTCGGGCACCCGCAGCCGCGGCACCGGCGCCCGCTCCAGCCGCACGCTCGACGCCGCGATGCGCAGCCCGCCGGGCAGCGACCGCGCGAAGGCCTGCGCGCACCGCACCTCGATGGCCGTCAGATCGCCCTCGAAGTCGCAGCGCCCCAAGGCCGGCCGCTCGACCTCCGCGTGCCCAGTCAGCCGCCCATCGCTCAGCGTCACCTCGATGCCGTGCGCGGCGAGCGCGCCCCCCAGATCGACGACCCGCCCCTCGACCACCAGCACCTCGGGCAGACCGCCCCCGCCGGAAGCGCCCCCGCCCTCCGCCCCCCGCTCGGCGAGGCCAGGCGGCTTCAGCGCGCGCAGGGCCTCGACCGCGCCGCGCAGCGAGCCATCGCCGCGCACGAAGACCACCGGTCCCAACAGCTCGACGAGGCGCGGCCGGGCCGAGCCCCTGCGTACGGCCTCGGGCGCGAGGTGCGCCCGCACCTCGGGCACGATCACCACCGGCGCCGCGGAGGGACCGACGCGGACCCCGTAGGCGCGCGCTTCGAACAGTCCGTGGGTGGCCACCCGCGCCAGGTGGACGGGCCAGCCCAGGCGAGCCTGAGCCTTCGTCCGCGCGCGTTCGGCGAAGTGGTCGATCACCTGGCCGCGCGCCACGAAGGCGGCGATGCCAGCGGGGATCGGCAGGAGGAGGAGGAGGAGGAGCGCGCGGCGCATGGCCTCGCGCTACTTCTTCGGGATGGGCTTCTTCACGTCGATGCTGATCTCGAGGCGGTCCTTGCGGACGCCCTCCGGCGCGTCGGCCGGCAGATCCGCGTCGCCCAACCCCTTGGCCTTCATCTTGCCCTCGGCGACGCCCTTCTTGGCCAGATAGGCGACCGCGGCCTTCGCCCGGTCGAGGCTCCAGCTCATCTTGTCGTCGCCCTTCGTCGAGGTCGCCGCGATGACGTAGACGACCTCGGGATACCGCGCGAGCACCTCGGCGATGGCGTCGAGCTGCTTGTGCGAGGCCGCCGTCAGCTCGTTCTTGTAGAACGACAGCTTCTGCGGGCCGAGCACCGCCTTGAGATCCTCGGGGATCTCGTCGGGGCAGCCGTCCTCGTCCTCGAAGCCGTTGAGGTTCTCGGCCTTGTCGGCGCACTTGTCGGCGTCGCCCATGAAGCCGTCGCCGTCGGCGTCCTGCTCCGGGCAGCCGTCCTCGTCCTCGATGCCGTTCATCGACTCGGCCTCGCCGGGACACTTGTCCTTGGTGTCCTCGATGCCGTCCTTGTCGTTGTCGAGATCGGGGCAGCCGTCCTCGTCCTCGAAGCCGTCCTTGTCCTCGGCCTCGGACGGGCACTTGTCCTTGTCGTTGGCCAGGCCGTCGCCGTCGTCGTCGAGATCGGGGCAGCCGTCGTCGTCCTTGTCCCCGTCCTTGTCCTCGGCCTCGAGGGGGCACTTGTCCGCGGCGTCCTCGACGCCGTCCTTGTCGTTGTCGAGCTCGGGACAGCCGTCCTCGTCCTCGAAGCCGTCCTTGTCCTCGGGCTGGCTCGGGCACTTGTCGGCGCGGTTCTTCACGCCGTCGTCGTCGAGGTCGTCGTCCCCGCCGAGCTGGACGGTCAGACCGGCCGTGATCTCGAAGTGGGCGTACTCGTCGTCGGCGGGCGCCTCGCCGCTGAACCACCCGCGGAAGTCCACCCGGGCGGCGAACATGTCGGTGAAGTAGTACTTGGCGCCCAGACCCACGTTGGTCGCGAAGTCGACGTCCTCGATCGAGACGAAGCCGGCGCCCGCCGTCACGAAGGGCGTCAGGGCGCCGTCGTTCAGGTTCAGCACGCCGTTGAAGCCGAACTGGCTGATGACCTCGTCGCTCTCGACCTGACGCGTCGCATCATCGGTCGCGTCGAGGGTCAGCTTGCTCAGCGTGGCGCCGTAGGTCGCCTCGAGGCCGAAGACGCGGTTCAGGTTGAACTGCGCGCGGCCGCCGAAGGTGGGCCCGGCGTCGAGCACGGCGTCCCCCTCCCAGAACCCCCCGAAGGCCGAGAGCTCCACGCTCAATGGGCGGATCTGCGCCTCGGCGGAAGCCGCCAGGCACGACGCGGCGATGGCCGCGGTCAGGGACAAGGCGAGCCGCACGGCAGCCTCCTTCGAGTCGAGTGGACCAGGCGATGGCCGCGGACGATTAACAGCGTCGGAACCAGGGTGTCAAGCGCCCGCGTGCGCGCGATGGACAGCCGTTGACAGGTATGATCCGCCGTTCGTACCCTGCCGGCCGGCGGGCCCGTGCCCGCGCTCACGCTGCGGGCCGTCGGACGGCCCCGCCCGACCACGAGGATGGGACCATGATGCGCACTTCCGTGACAGCGCGCGCGCTGCTGACCGCGCTGCTGCTCGCTGGCGGCCTCGTCGGCTGCAAGAAGGACGAGGCGCCGAAGGACGGCGAGCCCGGCACGCAGGCGCAGGCGGCCAAGGCCGCCGGCAGCCCCGCGGCGGCCGCGGTCGCGACGCTCGAGGCCCCCGCGTCCGTCGTCGCCTACGGCGGCACCAACGATCTGGCCGCCGCCCTCGACGCGCTGCACAAGCTCGCCAGCCAGGCGGTGCCGCAGGTGCCACCCCTCGGCGCGATGGTCGGCCCCGCCCTGCAGGGTGAGCTGCGGCTGACCGATCCCAGCGTCATCGACATCAAGAAGCCCATCCGCTTCGCGGTCATCGACCCCAAGGCCCACCCGCGCAGCCCGGTCGTCGTGCTGATCGGCATCACCGATCAGGCCGCCTTCGAGAAGGCGCTGCCCGCCACGGGCAAGAAGCAGAACGACGAGGGCAACGCCTGGTCGTACCTGAAGTTCGAGGGCTCCACCCGGCCGATCTACGTCAACTTCGTCGACGGCTACGTGGCGATCACCCGCGACAAGGCTCTCTTCGCCAAGGGCAAGGACTTCCTGCAGAAGCTGGCGGCCGCCCGGATGCCCGACCTCGGCGGCGCGTTCATCGAGATCGACAACCTGGTCGCCGCGTTCGGGCCCGACTTCGACGCCGGGCTCGCCCAGGCCAAGCAGATGGCCGCGATGGCGGCGCAGACGACGCCGGGCGGCGCGCAGCAGGCCGAGATGCTCAACGCCATGTTCGACTGGGTGGGCCAGGCCGCGCGCGAGACGGATCACGTCCGCGTCTCGCTCGCCACCGAGGCGGACGGCGCGCGCCTCGACGTCCGCTTCCAGCCGAAGAAGGACTCCGCGCTGGGCAAGACCATCGCCAGCCTGAAGGGCACCGGCACGCCGGATCTGCTGAGCAAGCTGCCGGCCGACGCGCCGGTCGTCTTCGCGGCCGCGATGCAGCCCGACGCGATGGCGGACCTCGCCCGCCGCATGGCCGACGTCGTGCTCGTCGGACCGATCTTCGGCGGCGACAAGGCCAAGGGGCAGATCTACGTGGACGCGATGGTCGAGTACGCCAAGGCCATCGACGGCACGATGGTGGTGGCCGCCCACACGGCGCCCGAGGGCAAGGGCCTCGCGCTGACCGGCCTGTTCGGCGTGAAGGACGCGGCGGCCGCGCGCGCGGCGCAGAAGAAGCTGACCGGCATGTACACCGACGAGGCCGCGCAGGCCTACTACCAGCAGTCCGGCGTCAGCGTCGACTACAAGCCCGCGGCGTACGAGGTGGGCGGCGTGGCGGTCGACATCATCGCCACCAACCTGAACAACATGCCGCCAGCGGCGGCGCAGTTCGCCGGCATGATGAAGGAGCTGATGACGCAGCACGTGGCCATCGGCGAGAAGCTGGGGGTCATGGCCTACGGCACCGACGGCAAGGCCGTCGTCGAGGCCGCGCTCGGCGGCAAGCTGGGCGGCGGCCTCGACAAGGCCCCAGGCGTGCAGCGCGCGCTGAAGCACGCCGCCGCCAACCTGAACTTCCTGATGTACGTCCGCCCGATCGAGCTGGCCAAGCGCATCCAGCTCGGCGGCATGAACCCGCTGGCCAACGCGCTGTCGGGCGTGGAGAACACCACCGGCATCGCCATCAGCGCCGGCGTCACCGGCGACCAGATGCAGCTGGTGATCGACGTGCCCATCGAGACGGTCAAGCAGGGCATGGCCGCCTTCGAGAAGAGCAAGGGCGCGTTCTGATCGCGTCCCCCTCGCCGCCGCGCCAGCGCGGGCCGGCGGACGGCGCGCGCCGCGCGGCGACGCTGCTGGGGGTCTGGGTGATCGTCGGCTGCGGCGGCCAGCCGCCGCCGGCGCCTCCCTCACCGACGCCCCCCTTGCCTGCGCCGATCCTCGCGCTCGGCGGCGGTGACGATCTGGGCGGCCTCGTCGGCCGCGTCGAGGCCTTCCTCCGCGACGCCGGCCCCGCGCTGCCCCTCACCCGCCAGCTGACCGACCTCGCCCGCGGCATCGATCCGGGGCTGCACCTGCGCGGCGCCTGGCGCGTGGCGCTGCTCGAGAACGAAGGCGCGCCGGGCGTGGTGCTGCTGCTGCCCTGGGACGCCGAGCGGGGCGCCCCGAGCCCCGGCGGCCCGACGCCGGTGCCGACCTGGCGCCGGTTCGAGTGGTCCGGCGTGGCGCTGCGGGCGCGACCCCTGGCCCCCGGCGTGCTGGCGGTGACCGACGCGCCGGACGCCGTGGATCGCCTCAGCGGCGCGCTGCGGGCCGAGCTCGAGCGCCCGCTGGGCCCACACCTGAGCGTCCGGCTGCCCGGGGCGGCGCTGCGCCGGCTGCTCGGCGCCCGGGCCGAGGGCCCCGCCGGCGACGTGGACGAGGCCAGCGCGACGCTGCGGGTGGACGACGCCGGCCTCACCCTGGGCGCGACCCTCCGCTTCCGCGAAGGGACGCCCGGCGCCCGCGCGCTGGCCGAGCTGGACCCCTTGGCGCCCGACGCGCTGCGCTGGGCCCCGCCCGGCGCCGCCGCCGTCATCGTCACGCGCCGCCTGCCCGCCTGGTGGGCGCTGGTGGTGCGCCCGCCGAGCGCCCTCCCGGACGCCTGGGCCCAGCGGCTGCTGAAGCAGCTCGACGGCGAGCTGACGCTCGGGGTGCTGGGCCTGGGCCCCGAGCGGACCCCCACCGTGCTGGTCGCGCTCGAGGGCGTCGCTCAGGCCGAGCTCCTCCAGCATCTGCACGCGCGCTATCCGCGGCGCCCCGCCTTCGAGGTCGGCGACGTCATGATCGAGCAGCTCGGCGACGCGAGCGGCGCACCGGGCCCGGTGCTGATCACGGGCCAGCCCCCCGCCCTGCTGCTGAGCGCCGGCCAACAGGCCGAGGTGCTGCTGGGCGCCGTGCTGCGCGGCGAGATCGAGCTCGGCCCCGAGGCCGACGCCTCCCTCGGCGCCGCGCTCGCCGCGGCCTTGCCGCGGTCGGTCGGCTTGGTGCACCTCGACGCCGGCGCCTTCCTGCGCATGGTCGGTGATCCGCGCCTCGACGCGGTGCTGGACGATCTCGGGGGCCGCGGCGCGCTGTCGGTGTCGGTGGCGACGGAGGCGGACAGCGTGCTGCGCGCGCGGCTGGTGCTGCCCGGCGAGCAGGCCAAGGCCCTCGCGACGCTCGTCGCCCGCCTGCTGCGAGCGCGGGTGCTGCCGCGGCCCGATCGGCTGCTGCCGCCGGGCATCTGAGCGCCCGGCCCCGCGCGCCGACGTCTACTGCACCGTGATGGTCTCGCCCTCGAGCACCACGCTCTTCTCGACCGTCTTGTTGCGCTCCACGCGCACCTCGAAGGACTTGCGGGTGCGCGACTTCTCGTCGAAGACGACGACCGTGTGATCGCCCTCGGTGAGCGCGTGGTCCCGCACCGGTGTGGTGCCGACCTCCTCGGAGCCCACGAAGACCACGAGCCCCTTGGCCCCGATGATCGACAGCTTGCCGTGGAAGGCCTCCGGGGCGGGCAGCCGCAGATACAAGGTGTAGAAGGGCTCGCGCACGTCGAGGAAGGTCTCGGCGGGCGCGTGCCGCTCGGCCTCGGCCCGCAGGTGCAAGGGGCGGTCGATCGGCACGTTCAGCTTCACCGGATAGCGGCCGGTGCGGCCCCGCACCTTGTTCTCGCCGTCCTCCCGGAGCTCCGTCACCTCGGCGCCGAGCGGGATGGACTCGACGTTGACCACCGCGATGCTGCGGGGGCCCGTGTCCTGAATCAGGCGGACGCCGAGATCCCGCTCTTCGCCCTCGGCGAGGGTGTAGGTGACCACGTGCGGGTAGTAGCCCTCCTTGCGGAGCGCCAGCGTCATCTCGGTGTTCGCCGCCACCTTGGGCAGCTTGATCGGCGTGATGCCGACCGCGTTCCCGTTGAGGCTCAGCTCGGCGCCCGCCGGCGCCGTCTCGACGTAGAGCGACCCCACCGGCGGCACGCCCTCTTCGAGGGCGAGCTTCACCTCGACCTCGTCCTGATCCACCTTCACGCGCGTCGTCTGGGGCAGGCGCCCCGGCATCAGCATCCGCACGTCGGCGAAGCGACCCACGAAGGTCTGGATGGCCGTCGGGGTCACCGACGAGACCACATTGCCGTTGACCACGACCCGCGCGCCCGGCGGATCACTGTCGAGGCGCAGCATCGCCTTCTTCGGCGGGGGCGGCAGCTCGACGTCCTCGCTGCCGCGGGTCAGATCCTGCAGCGACGGGGGGGCGACCTGGATGTTGGGGTTGCCGCGCTCCCGCGGGTTGCGCATGTCGCCCTGCATCACCTGGTACAGCGCGAAGGCGCCGACCGCGATCAGCAGCAGCATCAGCAGGCCGGTGTAGCTGCGCGGCTTCCGGATACGCAGATCGTCCTCGGTCAGGAGGACGGAGGGATCGGGCACGAGATCCGGACGGGCCGACGCGGGCGCGCTCGGCGCGGGCGTCGGGTCGACCCCCATCTCGGCGGCGGTCGGCGGCGGCTCGACCCGGTTGAGCGAGGCCCAGGGATCGACGATCGGCGTCGGATCGGGCGCCAGCGGCGGCGCCGCCGACGGGGTCGCCGCGGGGGCCGCCGCTGGGAGCGCGGGCGCCGGCGCCGGCGCGGACTCGGCCGCCGGGGCGCCCTCGTCCTCGAGCGCCCTCGCCTCCTCCCGCAGCCGCGCCGACTCCTCCACCTCGAGCTCGATCTGCTCGGCGAACAGGCTGCGCACGTATTCGGCCAGCATGCCCGCCGTCGACCGCATCCCGGCGCTCGCGAGGTACTCCTCGAGGGCCATCTGCAGATCACGCGCGCTCTGATAGCGCGCGTCCGGATCGCGGGCGAGGGCCCGCAGAACGATCCGCTCGAGCGCCTCGGGGTAGTCCGGATCCACCTCCCGCGGGGGCACGACGCGCGCCGCCTCGATCGCCTCGAGCGTCTCGACCTCGTTGTCGCCCTTGAAGAGACGGCGCCCGACCGTGATCTCGTAGAGGTTGATCCCCACCGCGAAGAGGTCCGTGCGGTGGTCGAGGTGCCCGCCGAGCGCCTGCTCTGGCGCCATGTAGCCGAACTTGCCCTTGATCTGCCCCGCCTTGGTGACGTTGGCCTTGTTCGACGCCTTGGCGATGCCGAAGTCGACCAGCTTGACGCCCCCCTCGTAGGTGATCAGCACGTTCGTGGGCGACACGTCGCGATGCACGATGTGCATCGGCCGCCCCTCGTCGTCCGTCTTCGCGTGCGCGTAGGCCAGCGCGTCACACACCTCGGCGACGATCCGCACGGCGTGGTGCCGCGGCAGGAAGGCGTCCTCCGCGATGCCCTGCGCGCACAGCCGCCGCAGGTCGACGCCGCGGACGAACTCCATCGCGATGAAGTAGTCGTCCCCCGCCCGCCCCAGATCGAAGATCTGCGCGATGTTGGGGTGGGTCAGGTTGGCGGCGATGCGCGCCTCGTCGAGGAACATCGTGACGAGCTCCTCGTTCTGGGCGTGCGT
>JAUHXL010000169.1 GCA_030426945.1 bacterium | reverse complement strand
GCTCGCCAAGTCGAGCCTCCTCTCGCCTTCTCACGGCGGGATGCTGCGTGAATCGTAGCGTCGAGGTCGCGAGACGGCAAGGTGGGCCCAGGTCGCTGGAAGCTGGTGCGGGGCACGTCTGCAGAGTCAGCGCACCCTGCGCGGGTGCCGCCCCCAGGCCGCATCGAAGCAGACGTGCCCGTGCCCGTGCCCGTGCCCGTGCCCGAAGAGGGCAGGGCGCGCGAGGGCCGGAGGGGCACGGTCAAGGTCGAGGGCGTCGCCCTGGGCGCCGAGTCGGTGCGTAGCGGGCGGCGGGGAGGGCAAGGGCAAGGGCAAGGGCAAGGGATTCGCCCCGAGCGTCGAGGCGGCGCGTACCTGACGGCGGGTCGGGCACGGGCACGGGCACGTCCTTCGTCCCGTGCGCCGTGCCCGATCCCGCCTGGTGGCGTCGTCACACCTTCTCGAAGAACCGCTCCCCGTTCTCCGCCATGCGCCGCAGCAACGCCGGCGGCGCGTAGTGATCGCCCAGCCGGGCGGCCAGCGCGTCCAGCGTCTCGACCACGTCCCGCACGCCGCGCCGATCGATCCACGCCAGGGGGCCGCCGCTGGCGGGGCTGAAGCCGACGCCGAGGATGGCGCCGATCTCGGCGTCGCGGTGGGTGCGCAGGATGCCCTCGTCCAGGCAGCGGGCGGCCTCGTTCACCTGCACCAGCATCAGGCGATCGGCCAGGTGGTCGACGCCGGTGACGTCGGGGGTGCCCTCGGCGAGGTCCTTCAGGCCGTCCCACAGCTTCCGGGGCTGGGCGGCGTAGTCGTAGAAGCCCTTGCCGGCCGCCTTGCCGGTGCGGCCCAGCTCGACCATCCTGCGCACCACGCGGGCGGCGCCGAAGTCGAGGGGCTTGCCCTCGTACTTCTCGCGCATGTCCAGGCCGTGCGCGGCCAGCGACAGCGTCACCTCGTCGAACACCTTCAGCGGCGCCACCACCATGCCGGCCTGGCGCGCGGCCCACTCGATCAGCACCGGGTCGTGGCCCTCGCTGACCAGCTGGGCGGCCTCCATGATGTAGGCCGAAAAGAAGCGCGTGGTGTAGAAGCCGTAGCCGTCGTTGACGACGATGGGCGTCTTCTTGATCGCCCCCATCACATTCAGCGCGCGGGCCAGCGTCTCTTCGCCCGTGCCCTCGGCGGTGATCACCTCGACCAGCGGCATCTTCTCCACGGGCGAGAAGAAGTGCAGGCCGATGAAGTTGGCCGGGCGCACCGAGGCCTTGGCCAGGTCACCGATGGGCAGCGCGGACGTGTTCGACGCGAAGATCGCGTCGGGGCTCAGCACGGCCTCGGTCTCGCGGATGACCTTGTGCTTGAGGTCGATGTTCTCGAACACCGCCTCGATCACCAGGTCGGCGTCGGCCAGATCCTCGACGTTCAGCGTGCCGGTGATGCGCGACAGCAGCGCGTCGCGATCCTCGGTCGACAGGTGCCGCAGCTTGCCGGCCTGCGCCTGGCAGTGGGCCAGGCCGCGCTCGAGCGCCTCCTGGCCGATGTCCTTCAGCAGCACCTCGAAGCCGCGCTGCGCGAAGACGAAGGCCAGACCGGCGCCCATCATGCCCGCGCCCAGGATGGCCACGGTCTCGATGCGCGCGTCGTCGGCGCGCGGCAGGCCCTCCTGCTTGTCCACGGCGTTCTTGTGGTACCAGAACGTCCGGATCATGTCCTTGGCCTGGTCGCTCACCACCCGGTTGACGAAGTAGGTCGTCTCGACCGCGAGGCCGGCGTCGAGGCCGACCAGCGTGCCCTCGTAGATGGCCGACACCGCGGCCTCGGGCGCGGCGTAGGCGCCGGCGGTCTTCTTCACCAGCATCGCCGCGCCGGCGGCGAACAGGTTGCGCGCGTCGCCGGTGTCGGGCTGCACGCCGCCGGGGTAGCGGAAGCCCTTGTTGTCCCAGGGCTGCTTGGCGCGCGGGTTCGCGGCGATCCACGCGGCGGCCGCCTCGAGCACCGCCTCGCGGGTGGGCTGCAGGTCGTCCACCAGCCCGGCCTTCTTCGCCTGCGGCGCGCGCACGATCTTGCCCTGCGCCACGTGCTCGAGCGCCGCCTGCAGGCCGATCAGCCGGGGCAGGCGCTGCGTGCCGCCGGCGCCGGGGATGACCCCCAGGTTCACCTCCGGCAGGCCGAGCTGCACCGCCGGCGAGTCGAGCGCGACGCGGCGGTGGCAGGCCAGCGCCACCTCGTAGCCGCCGCCCAGCGCCGAGCCGGTCAGCGCGGCCACGACCGGCACGCCCGCCGTCTCGAGCTTGCGGTACAGGGCGTTCACCTGCCGCACCTGATCGCGGAACACCGCCGCGTCGCGCGACCGGTACACGAAGTCGAGGTCGGCCCCGACGCAGAAGTCCTTGTGCCCGCTGGCGACGATGATGCCCTTCAGGCCCTCGAAGGCCAGGCAGTCGTCGAGCGCCGCGGCGAAGCCTTCGCCGAAGGCCATGTTGATCTTGTTCGCCCGCCCCTCCATCTGCATCAGGAGGGTGGCGATGCCGGTCTCGGCGTCGAACTGGGCGCTGAATCCGTTGCTCACGTCGTCCTCCCTCAGACCCGCTCGATGATGGTGGCGATGCCCATGCCGCCGCCGATGCACAGCGTCACGAGGCCGGTGGACAGGTCGCGCGCCTCGAGCGCGTCGAGCACGGTGCCCAGCAGGATGGCGCCGGTGGCCCCCAGCGGGTGGCCCATGGCGATGGCGCCGCCGTCGACGTTCACCTTGTCGTGGTCGATGCCCAGGCCCTGCATCGTGTACAGCGGCACCGCGGCGAAGGCCTCGTTGATCTCGTACAGGTCGATGTCGCTGGCCTTCATGCCGGCCTTCTGCAGCGCCCGCTGGCTGGCGGGCACGGTGGCCGAGAGCATGATCACCGGCTCGTCGCCGATGGACGCCATCGCCCGGATGCGCGCGCGGGGCTTCAGGCCCAGGCGCTTCCCGGCGTCCTCGTTGCCCACCAGCACCGCGGCGGCGCCGTCGACGATGCCCGACGCGTTGCCCGCGTGGTGCACGTGGTCGATGTGCTCGACCTGCGGGTAGCGCTTCTTCGTCAGCGCGTCGAGGCCGAAGTTGCGCCCCATCATCTCGAAGCTGGGGCTCAGCTTGGCCAGGCTCTCCATCGTGGTGTCCGGCCGGATGTGCTCGTCGCGGTCGAGCACCACCAGGCCGTTCATGTCGACCACGGGGACGACGCTCTTCGCGAACGCCCGGCGCTCCCACGCCGCCGCCGCGCGCTTCTGGCTGGCCACCGCGAAGGCGTCCACGTCCTGGCGGGTGATGCCGTGCAACGTCGCCAGCAGATCGGCGCTGATGCCCTGCGGCACCGTGCCGTAAGCGAACTCCATCGTGGGATCCCAGATGGCGCCGCCGTCGCTGCCCATCTTCACGCGCGACATGCTCTCGACGCCGCCCGCGACGACGACGTCCATGAAGCCCGACGCCACCTTGGCCGCGGCCTCGTTGACGGCCTCGAGGCCCGAGCCGCAGAAGCGGTTCAGCGTCACGGCGGGTACGCGCTCGTCGTAGCCGGCCACCAGCACGCCCGTGCGGGCGATGCAGCTGCCCTGCTCGGCCACCTGCGTCACGCAGCCGACCGTCACGTCGTCGATGGCGGCGGTGTCCAGCTCGTTGCGGTCGCGCAGACCACGCAGCGCGGTCGCCAGCAGATCGACCGCCTTGGTCGTGTGCAGGCTGCCGCTGCTCTTGCCGCGCCCACGCGGGGTGCGGACGGCGTCGTAGATGAAGGCTCCGGCCACGGGGTCCTCCTGGGTTGCAGTGCTCAACTTAGCTTGCTAAGTGATGCACTGAACACGCCGCGGTTGCACCTGTCAAGCGAGAGTCGAATGCGCCACTTCCCACCCGACCACGCGCCCACCGCCGACCTGGCCGTGCGCCGCTGCCAGACGACCGCCATGCTGCGCCTCGGCCGTGTGCAGGCCCTCATCGAGCAGCGCGTCCGCGTCCTCTTCGCCGACGTGGGCCTCGACGTCACCCCCGCGCAGTCCAACGTGCTGATGGTGCTGTTCCAAGCGAAGGCGCCGCTGACCGCCCGCGAGATCACGACCCAGCTCGGCCTCGCCGAGCCCACGGTCAGCCGCTTCCTGAAGGCCCTCGAGGGCGCCGGCTGGGTCGCCCGCGAACCCGATCCGCAAGACGCCCGGGCCCGCCTCGTCACCCTCACCGCTCAAGCCCGCGAAGCGCTGCCCCGCTTCATCCAGGTCAGCAACACCCTGCTCGACGCCGTCTTCGAGGGCTTCACCCACGACGAGATGCAGGTGCTGGCCAAGGCGGTCGCCCGCATCACCGACAACCTCGAGGGCTGACGGGCGCTTCCGTAGGTGCGCCGCTCGGGTTGGAGGGGTGGCTTCGTTGGTCCGCCGCTCGGGTTGAAGGGGTGGCTTCGTTGGTCCGCCGCTCGGGTTGGAGGGGTGGCTTCGTTGGTCCGCCGGTCGGGTTGGAGGGGTGGCTTCGTTGGTCCGCCGCTCGGGTTGGAGGGGCTATCAGCTGTCAGCTTTCAGCTTTCAGCTCCGTTCGTGCTCGGCACCGGGACGCTCTGCGCGCATCAAGTGAACCGCGACGTACGGCGGTTGTCGCGACCGTCAGATCAGGCCGGGGCCTCCGCTCTGGTGAAGAAAAGGCTGAAAGCTCGGCGAAGCCGGCGAGCTGACCGCTGACAGCTGACAGCCCGTCCGTGCTGCCGCGGCGGGCGATGGGGCGCCCGTCCGGGCCGCCGCGGCGGGCGATCGGCTGACCCTCACCCCTTCTCGATGCCGATGCTGACCGCGTGCCCCTCGATGTCCACCGCGTCGTCGCCGGCGGGCGCGCGGTAGATCTCCATCTTCGAGGCCAGCACCTCGGTGGCCACGTAGATGTGCAGCGACTGCAGCATCTGGTGCACGGGCTCGGCCTCGGTGCGCACGGTCACCTCGACGCGGTCGGTCACCTCGAGCCCGCTGTCCTTGCGCAGCCGCTGCAGGCGGCTGACCAGCTCCCGCGCCAGGCCCTCGCGCACCAGCGCGTCGTCCAGCTCGGTGTCGAGCGCCACCGTCAGCGCGCCGTCCACCTCGATGACCACGTCGCCCTTCGGCTCGCGCATCACCAGCACGTCCTCACTGGTGATCGGCTCGTCGGCCACCACGACCTGCCCGCCGCTCTGCAGCGTGTCCCACTCGGCGGCGGTCAGCTTCGCGATGGCGGCGGCCCCCTCCTTCATCCGCTTGCCCAGGCGGCGCCCCAGCGTCTTGAAGTTCGCCTTGAAGGTCAGCGTGGCCAACGCGTGGTCGTCGGGCTGCCCCACGACCTCCTTCACGTTCAGCTCGTCGGCGATCAGCTCGGCGTGCGCCTCGATGGCGCGCAGCACCGGCGCGTCGTGGTGCACGATCGTCACCCGTCGCAGGGGCTGCCGCGTCTTCAGCTTGTGCCGCTCCCGCAGCGCGCGCCCCATGCTGACCACCTGCCGCGTCACCGACACCTGCGCCTCGAGGTCGCGGTCGATCAGCCCCGGCTGCACCTCGGGGTAGTCGCACAGGTGGATCGAGTCGCCCTCGGCCGCGCAGCCCGGCGCCACCACCAGGTCCTGGTACAGCGCGTCGCTGATGAACGGCATGATCGGCGCCAGCACCTTCGCGAACGTCACCAGCGCCTCGTACAGCGTCGCGTACGCGCAGGCCTTGTCGACCTGATCGGCCTCGCTCTCGGCCGCCCGCCAGAACCGCCGCCGGCTGCGCCGGATGTACCAGTTGGTCAGATCGTCGATGAACCCGAGCACCGGCGGCACCACCCGGTACAGGTAGTAGCCCTCCATCTGCTCGTTCACCTCGGCCACCAGCGACTGCAGCACCGACAGCAGCCAACGGTCGAGCTCCGGCCGGTCGCCGGCCGCGGGCGTCTCGACGCCGTCGAGCCCCGTCTCCGGGTGCCAGCCGTCGATGTTGGCGTACTGCACGAAGAACGACCACGCGTTGCGCAGCGGCAGCAGCACCGTGCGCACGACCTCGCGCACGCCCGCCTCGCTGAAGCGCAGGGGCTCCGCCCGTACGATGGGCGAGTTGATCAGGTACGCCCGCAGCGCGTCCGCCCCGTACTCGCCCAGCACCTCGTCGGGCGGCGGGTAGTTCTTCTTCCGCTTGCTCATCTTCGAGCCGTCCTCGGCCAGCACCAGGCCGTTGACGATCACGTTCTCGAAGGGCGGGCGGTCGAACAGGGCGGTCGACAGCACCAGCAGCGTGTAGAACCAGCCCCGCGTCTGGTCGAGCCCCTCGGCGATGAACTGCGCGGGGAAGTTGGCCTCGAAGGCCTCGCGGTTCTCGAAGGGGTAGTGATCCTGCGCGTAGGGCATCGCGCCCGACTCGAACCAGCAGTCGAAGACGTCGGGGATGCGCTTCATCGTGCCGCCGCAGTCGGCGCACTCGAAGGTCAGGTGGTCGATGCGGTGCGGGTGCAGGTCGTCGACGGTCTGCCCGGTCTTGGCCTCGAGCTCGGCCACGCTGCCCAGGCACAGCTCGGCCTCGCAGCCGGCGCACTGCCAGATGGGCAGCGGCGTGCCCCAGAAGCGGTTGCGGCTGACGTTCCAGTCGCGCGCCTCGGCCAGCCAGTTGCCGAACCGCTTGCTGCCCACGGCGTCGGGCACCCAGTGGATGCGGTCGTTGTTGGCCTGCATCCGGTCGCGCAGCGCCTCGACCTTCACGAAGCGCGCGGGCACGGCCTTGTAGATGAGCGGCGTGTCGCTGCGCCAGCAGAAGGGATAGCTGTGCTGGAGGGTGTCGTGGCGCAGCAGCCGGCCCACCGACTTCAGGTGCTTGATGATGTCGGGGTCGGCCTCCTTGACGTTGCGCCCGGCGTAGTCGGTGACGGCGCCGACGAAGCGCCCCTCGTCGTCCACCGACTGCAGCACCCCGATGTCCACAGCGCGGCAGGCCGCGTAGTCGTCCTCGCCGAAGTCCGGCGCCATGTGCACGAGGCCGGTGCCGTCCTCGGTGGTGACGTGGTCGGACGCGATCACCTGGAAGGCGTTGGGGTGGCCCGTGAAGTAGTCGAACAGGGGCGTGTACCGCCTGCCGACCAGCTCGGCGCCGGTCAGCGTGCCGACGACCGTCGACTCCTTGCCCAGGATGGCCTCGCGCTGCGCCGCCGCGATCACGTAGACCGTGGCGTCGTCGGGCCGCGTCGCCCGCACGTAGTCGATGTCGGCGCCGACGGCCACCGCCAGGTTGCTCGGCAGCGTCCAGGGCGTGGTCGTCCACACCAGCAGCACGTCGTCGCCGTCCACCAGCGGCATCGTCACCGTGATGGCGGGATCCTGCACGTCCCGGTAGTCGAGGTTGGCCTCGAAGTTCGACAGCGAGGTCGACAGCCGCCAGCTGAAGGGCATCACCCGGAAGGCCTGGTAGACCAGCCCCTCGTCCCACAGCCGCTTGAACACCCACCAGACGCTCTCCATGAAGGAGAGGTCCATCGTCTTGTAATCGTTCTCGAAATCGACCCACCGGCCCAGGCGCGTGACCGTGCGCTCCCACTCCTGCGTGTAGCGCAGCACGTTCGCCCGGCAGGCCTCGTTGAACTCGGCGACGCCGTAGGCCTTGATGCTGGTCGGCCCGCTGAGCCCCAGCTCCTTCTCCATCTCCATCTCGATGGGCAGGCCGTGCGTGTCCCAGCCGAAGCGCCGCTCCACCCGGTGCCCGCGCATCGCCCAGTAGCGCGGCACGATGTCCTTCAGCGTCGACGCCACCAGGTGCCCGTAGTGGGGCAGGCCGGTGGCGAAGGGCGGGCCGTCGTAGAAGACGTAGCGCCCGTCGACCGGGCGCTGCTCCACCGAGCGCTCGAAGACGCGGTGGCCCTTCCACAGCGCCAACATCGTCTCTTCGATGGCGGGGAAGGTGGTCTGGGCCGAGACGGGCGGAAACGCGGGCATGGCGGACCTCCAGAATCGAAGGTCCGTACCATTCACCGCCGCCAGAAGGAAGGGGTCAGCAGGACCAGCAGCGTGTAGATCTCGAGCCGCCCCAGCACCATCAGCGCGATGGCCACCCACTTCGAGGGTGTGTGCAGCACCGCCCAGTTGTCGTAGGGCCCCACGGCGCCCAGGCCCGGGCCGATGTTGCCCAGCGCCGACGCGCTGCCGGTGAACGCCGTCAGCAGATCCTGCCCATCGACGGCGAAGAAGGCGGTGCCCACGCTCAGCAGCGCGAGATACACCGCCACGAAGGCGGCCACCGCGCGCATCACGTCGGCGGGCACCGCGCGCCCGCCCAACCGGATGGGCCGGACCGCCCGCGGGTGCGACAACAGGAACAGCTCCCGCACCCACATCTTGGTCATCAGCACGTAGCGCACGACCTTGACGCCGCCGCCGGTGCTGCCGGCGCTGCCGCCCACGAACATCAGCGCCAGCAGCACCATCAGCGCCACCGGCGCGAAGGTCCACGTCTCGAAGTCGTGGCTGGCGAAGCCGGTGGTCGTGATGATCGACAGCACTTGGAAGGCCGCCACGCGCACCGACTCGAGCGAGCCCATCGTGTCGTGGCCGGCGAACAGCGCGATCGACGCCACCACCGTCCCGCCCAGGCAGAGCAGGGTGTAGACCTTCCACTCGGGATCCCGCAGGTAGATGCCGATTCGGCCGCGCAACCCCATGAAGTGCAAGGTGAAGTTCATCCCGGCCAGCCACATGAACACGGTGATGACCCACTCGACGTAGCCGCTGTCGAAGCCGGCGACGCTGGCCGCGCGCGTGCTGAAGCCCCCGGTCGCCATCGTGGCCATCGTGTGGCAGATCGACTCGAACGCGCTCATGCCGCCGGCGGCCAGCAGCACGAACTGCACCGCCGACATCAGCAGGTACACCTTCCACAGCAGCTTGGCCGTCTCGCCGACGCGCGGCGCCAGCTTGTCGGTGGTGGGTCCCGGCACCTCGGCCTTGAACAGCTGCATGCCGCCGACGCCCAGCAGGGGCAGGATGGCCACGCCCAGCACGATGATGCCCATGCCGCCCAGGAAGTGCGTCATGCTGCGCCACAGCAGCAGGCCGCGGGGCAGGCCCGGACTGCCGTCGGGGGTCAGCCCGGGCGACGCGCCCCACAGGCCGTCGGTGATGATGCTGGCGCCGGTGGTCGTGAAGCCGGAGACCGACTCGAACACGGCGTGCGTCACGCTGCAGAAGTCGGCCCCCACGGCGGGCCGCACGCTGCCGGCCGTCGCGCAGATGTCGCCGGGCGACAGGTGGGCATAGCCGAGGTAGGGCAGGGCGCCCACGAACCCGGCCACGAACCAGCCCACGCCCACCACCAGGAAGCCCTCGCGGTGCCCGAGCTCCATGCCCCGGGCGGCGCCGCGCGTCGCGGCGTACAGCAACAGCCCCAGGCCGATCGACAGCGTCATCGCCGCGAGGTGGCCGGACAGATCCGGCGCGGCGTCGTACCAGGCCACGCCCACCGAGGGCAGCATGGTGAAGCCCAACAGCACCATCAGGACGCCGGTGAGGTTGGCCAGCAGCGCCAGGCGCAGCAACCAGCTGAGGCGGCGCTTCATGCGTTCACTTCGGCCGGTCCACCCGCCGCGCGAGCATCGTCTCGACCTCGGCGATGGCGGTCTTCAGGGCGACCACCAGCACGTGGTCGCCCTCGCGGATGCAGGTGTCGCCGCGCGGGATGATCACCTCGTCCCCGCGCTGCAGCCCCGCCACCAGCGCACCGCGTGGCAGCTTCAGATCCTTCAGGGGGGTGTCGACGGCCTCGCTGGTCAGCTGGGCCTCGAACTCCATCGCCTCGGCGTCCTCGTCCTCGCCCAGCGCGCGCACCGCCAGCACCCGGCCGTGGCGGATGTAGTGGAGGATCGAGCTGACCGCCACCAGCCGCGGGCTGATGCACACGTCGATGCCGATGCTCTTCATCAGCGGCTGGTAGTCGGCCCGGTTGGTCGTCACCAGCGCGCGCCGGGCGCCCAGGCGCCGCGCGAGCATGGCCGACATCACGTTGGCCTCCTCGTCGCGCCCGCAGGCGATGAAGGCCTGCATCTCGGCGACGTTCTCCTCGACCAGCAGATCCGCGTCCGTCGGGCGCCCGTTGAGCACCACCGCCTCGGGGATCTCCTCGGCGATCCACCGCGCCAGGCGCGGATCGGGCTCGATGATCTTGGGCTTCAGACCGCGACGCGCCAGCTCGGTGGCGATCAGCCGCCCGATCTTCGTCCCGCCCGCGATCATCACCCGGTAGACCGGCGCCACCTGCACGCCCACCAGGCGCAGCACCGACTCGACCTCGTCGGCGCGCGCCACGAGGAAGGCGTCGTCGCCCGGCAGCACCACATCCGGTCCGCGCGGGATGATGACCTTGTGATCGCGATGCAGCGCGGCGATCAGCAGGTCGCTGCCCTTGAAGCGTTGCCCCAGATCGAAGAAGCGCATCCCCGCCAGGGGGCTGGTGGCCTGCACCGTCAGCCCGAGCAGCTTCAGCCGTCCGTCCGCGAAGTCGACCACCTCGCTGACCTCGGGATAGGCCAGCACGCCGAGGATCTTGTCCGCGCTGACCTTCTCGGGGTTGATCGCCAGATCGATGGCCACGCGGTGGTCGCCGAAGATGCGGGCGTCGAGGTACGACTCGTCGCGCACGCGCGCGATCTTGATCACCTCGCTGCGCCCCAGGATGGCCGCGTTGAGACACGCGACCATGTTCACCTCGTCCGAGTCGGTGACCGCGACGATCATGTCCGCCTCGGCGATGCCGGCCTCCTCCAGCACCCGGGGCCGGGCGCCGTGGCCCCGCAGGCCCTGGATGTCGAGGCCCTCGGTCGCGCGGGCGAGGATGCTCTCGTCGCGCTCGATCAGCACGACGTCGTGGCCCTCGGCCACCAGCCGCGCGGCGATGTTGAAGCCGACCTGGCCGGCGCCGACGATCAGGATCTTCACGCGACTCGTGTAGCACCGCGCCGCCCGCCGCACAATTGGGACGGCCCGAGCTTGTCGGTGCGCCGGCCCGCGCCGTACCCTCGCCGAGGGGCGTCCGGGGTGGCGCGTGGGGGGACGGTGAATCGCTGGCTGGGGGCGGCGTGGATCATCGCCGCGCTCGCAGATCCCGTCGGGCGGGCCGAGGCACACGTCGCCGCCGCCGGGGCCGAGGCGTCGGCGGTGCGCGGGGCGCCGCGTGTGCGCGACGTCACCGCGCACGCGGCGGCGGATCACCTGCGCTTCGATCTGCACGTCGAGCGGCTCGAGGGCGCGCCGCTCACCCCGCCCACCCTCGACGCGGGGCGCGTGATGGTCGTCCGCCTCGACGGGGTCGACGCCCCTCGCCGCTGGCTGCGCCCCCCGGACCGCAGCGTGCAACGCGCGTTGCTTTGGCGACGCGACGGCGCGGCCGAGCTGCGCGTCCGCTTCCGTCGCCCCGTGCCCGCCGACGTCCTGGCCGCCGTCCGGCTGCGCGTCGCCGACGGTCGGCTGCAGGTGAGCGTGCCCCGCAGCGCCGAGGTCGCGCGGGCGTGGGCCGCCGCCGCCGCCGCGCCGCCGCCCGCCGCCGCGCCGCCCGCCGCCGCCGCGCCCTTCGTCGGCCCGCCGCTGCCCGGCCTCGGGCCCTTGATCGCCGATCCCGCGCCCCCCGCGATCATCCGCGGCACCCACTACGTCGTGTCGAACGAGGACGGGCACCACCACTGGCGCGCCTCGCTCGACGGCCTCGGCGGGGTGCACGTCGGCGTCGGCGCCGAGCAGAACTACCTGCTGGCCGGTTGGTCGCGGGCCGAGTGGCTGGTGCTGGTCGACTTCGACGTCTACATCCCCTGGCTGCACCGCGTGCATGGGGCGGCCTTCCGCGCGGCCGAGACGCCGGCGGCGTATCTGGCGCTGTGGGGCGACGGGCCGGGGCTCGCCGCCGCCGTCGACGCCGCCTGGACCGGCGTCGCGCGCGACGAGGCGCGGCAGACGCTGGGGGCGCGGCGCCGCGTCGAGCGCCGCCTGCGTCGGCTCGAGGCCCGCCATCGCGCGCAGGGGGTGCCCTGCTACCTCACCGATCCGGCCCAGTACGCGCACCTGCGCGCGCTGTGGCTGGAGGATCGCGTGCGCGCCCTGCGCGGCGATCTGCTGGGCCCCCAGGCGCTGCGCCAGCTCGGCGCGGGGGCCCGCGCCGCCGGCCTCGTGGTGCGCAGCCTGTACGTCTCGAACGCCGAGTCCTACTTCGGTCTCGACGATCCCCGCTACCGCGACAACGTCCTGGCGCTGCCCTTCGACGCCCGCTCCCTGGTGCTGCGCACGTTCCCCTACCGGGGCGGCCGCTACCGCTTCTACGAGCAGCCGGCGCAGGGCTTCGCCGCGCTGCTGGCGCAGGGCGCCCCGGCGCGGGTCTGGATGATGCTGCAGCGGGGCGGGCACCGCCGCGGCCCCGAGGACTGGGTGCTGCCGGATCCGCGGGGGGCGTTCAGCCGGTGATGCGCTGCCAGGCGGCGCTCGCCGCGGCGGCCAGTCGGTCCGCCAGCGCCGGCTTCTCCGCGGCCTCGTCCGGCGGAGGCGCGGCGGCCTGGACCGGTGGGTTCAGGGCGCGCGTGTCGTAGCGCGCGTCGTGGGGGGCGACGACCTCGAGGTCGAGCTCGGGCGCGCCGTCGAACAGGCCCGCCTCGTCGTCGCAGGTGGCCCAGAAGTCGTCGGCCGCGGGCGCCTCCTCGGCGCGCGCCGGCGGCGGCGGCGCGGGGTGCTCGGTCCGGGCGGGGCCGGCCATCCAGGGCATCGGTCCCGTCGGGGGGTAGTCCTCGGTGATCAGCCGCGGGGCGTCGCCGCGGCTGCTGATCGAGACGTCCACGATGGCGTGCAGCGCCATCGCGAACTGCCCGGTGGCGGGTGGCGGGTGGGGCTGATGCTGCGCCGCCGCGGGCGCCTGCGCCTGCGCGGTCTTCACGAAGAAGCCGATGGTGTGCGCGGGGCCCGACCAGGCCGTCGAGGCGGCCGGGATGCGCGGGCGCAGGGTGCCCTCGGCGACCTCGACCGGCACGGCCAGGGCGGGCTTGGCCGGGG
>JAUHXL010000168.1 GCA_030426945.1 bacterium | reverse complement strand
TCGCGTTCACCGTCGCCGACGACGCGCCCACCGTGCTCGAGGCGCTGGCCGCCGGCGCGGTCGGCTACCTGCTGAAGGACGATCCGCCCGCGCAGGTGGCCCGCGCGCTCGAGGAGGTCGCGCAGGGACGCACGCCCATCTCCAGCGGCGTGGCCGGCCACCTGCTGCAGGCCCTGCACCCCGTCGCCACGCCGGGCGTCCACCTCACCCCGCGCGAGCAGGACGTGCTGGTGGCGCTCGCGCGCGGCCTCACCTACGCCGAGACGGCCGGCGCGCTGGGGCTGACGATCGGCACGGTGCAGTCCTACGTGAAGCAGGTGTACGGCAAGCTGGGCGTGAGCACGAAGACCGAGGCCTGCGCGTGGGCCATCCGCCACGGGCTGGCGCCGTGAGCGGATGCGGCGGGGCCGTGATCGGCCGACGGATGGTGCGCCACGCGCCCGCCGCGTCGCCCCGCCGGCGTTCCGCGATCCGCGCCGTTCCGCGTTGTGCGCGCTGCAGCCGCGTGGTAGCCAAGCGCGATGGGCACTCTCAAAGTCATCGGCGTCGCCGTCGGTGCCGTCGTCCTCCTCGCCAGCGCGGCCCTCGGCGGCACGTATCTGTACTGGCGCTCACGGGTCGACGCCGCGATCGAGGCGGCGACGGCGCACATCGAGGCGGTGGCCGCGCAGCCGGACAGCCGGCCCAGCTACCTGGAGCCCGACCCGCCCGAGGGCACGCTTGCCGAGCGCTCGGGGCGGGCCGTTGCAGCACTGGACCGCTGCCGCCGCGCCGGCGAAGCGGACCAGACCCAGTGCGACGCCGCGATCGACGCGTGGCTCGCGGCGCCCCGGGCCGCGCGCCGGGGGCGTGACGTCCCCGAGCTTTGGGCGAGAAGCCGCGGACCGAGCCCGTACCAACGAGCCCAAGGCCGGCTGGCAGCGCACGCCGCGGCCGGCCGAACCCGCGAGCACCTCACCGCGTGTCTGGATCGTCTCGCCTGGAGCCGTGACCTCGAGTCCTTCCACCACGGCGCCGACCCGCGCGATGCACTCCAGGGCCACTTGGACCGGACCATGTGGCTGCATCACTGCGTCCTGTCCCTCGCCTCCGCCGAGTCCACGCTACTCACCGACCTGGCACCAGCCGTCGCCCGGCTGCGCGCCGGTTTCCTGCCCCCTTCTCACCACCGAGCCCGGCGGGCGGCCAGCGTCGCGACGACACTCCTCAGGCAGGCGGGCGGCGAGGAGGCCCGTCAGGCCCTGTCGACGACCGCACGCGGGATGCTCTCCCGGGCCTCGCGCATGTTCGCCGCTGATCCCAGATGGGACGGGCCGACCCTCCACTTCCTCCTCGACGACCCGTTCCGCAGCTTCGCCGATCTCGAGCGGCTCGAGGGTCGGCTGGCAAGAGCCCTCGCTCAGACCGATCGAACGCTCCCGGACCCGCCCGCCACCGCGTCGCGCGCGCAGCTCGAGCTGTTCGCCACGGCGCTCGCGCTGCGCGCGACGGGCGGCAACGAAGACGCTTCGCGGCGGCACCCCGCGCTCGCCGGAGAGCGGCTGGTGCCGGTCGACGTCTCCCGCGAGGGGTCCGGCTGGCGGCTCACCGCGGCGGGTGCCTCTCTCATCGTACCTCCGCGCGCCCCGCCGGACGCCAACGCCCGCCTCGCCGCGGCGCGGGCTGTGGGCCGCGACGCGCTCGGCGCCGAGCCGACGCGGAAGATGCCCGACGTCGTCGAGGGCGTCTCGTTGACGCGGCGCGCGATCCCGGCGGACGACGAACCATGGCCCCCGCCTCAATCCCTGCAAGAGCGCGACGGCGCGGGCGTGCTGATCGAGCGAATGCACCCGTGGGACGGGGCCTACGTCGAGCTGGCCCTTCCCCTCGACCCGCCACCCGCGGCCGCGCCGGACGCCGACGCCCCACCGGCCGGCGCCGCGCGTCCGTAGACGGCCGCGCCCTCCCACTGGCGCCGACCCCGCCCCCCCGCTCACCCTGAGTCGCATGCGACGCGCCCTGCTGTTCTTCTGCACCTTTGCGCTGGCCGCGTGCGACGACGATCCCGGCCAACTGGACCTGCCCACGCGGGGCGCGGCGCGGGAGCCCCGGCCCATCGGCCCGAGTATCGCCGGCGCGGAGGCGTGAGCGTCGGCGCGCACACGGGGCGCGAGCTGGCGACCGGGGAGCAGGGCGCGCTGCCGGCGTTGGGGCGGGCCTCGATGGGTGCTACCCAGCGCCACGCTGGGATGTGAGCGAACCGGCCCTCTGGCTGGAATGACGCGACGACCGGTGGGTCCTGGTGGAACGAATCGAGAGCCCCTACTTCACGATCATCGAGCTGGCGCCGCCCCTCGACCCGCCGCTGGCGCCCGCGCCGACCGAGGCGGCGCCCGCCACCGCGCCGCGGCCCTGACGGACCCTCGCGCGCGGTCGTGACGGCACCGCGACCGGCGTTCGACCGCGCGTCACCCCGAGGATCGCCGTGGCCGCCGGCCCTCCCGTGGAGGCGCAGCCTCGACGCACGGCGACGGGTGCGCGGGCGTTGTGACCGGCACCGATCGGTGGTACTCAGCGCGAATGGGTACCCGCAAGGTGGTCCTGACCGGCATCTCGACCCTCGTGGTGCTGGCGAGCCTCGCCGTCATCGGCACGGCCGTGTACTGGCGGTTGCGGCTCGACGCGCTGGTCGACCAGGCCACCACGTTCGTCGCCGTCGCCGCCGCCGTGCCGACCACCCGACCTGCCTATCTGGATCCCGGCACCGACGAGGACACCTTCGCCGAGCGCGCCGGGCGCGCGACCGAAGCGCTCGCGGCGCTCCGCGCGGCGAACGCGCCCGAGAGCGAGGCCTGGGACGAGGCCCGGGACGCCTGGCTGCAGGCCCCGCGCGCCACCCGCCGAGGTGACCCCAATCCGTTCGACCTGCTGCGGGGCGAGACTTTCACGCGCCGTGGACCCGCCTCGGCGCGCTGGCGGCAGCACGTCGCCGAGGGTCGAACCGATGCCGCCTTGAACACCTGCCTGGACTCTCTGGCGTGGCTTCGCGAACGCGCCAGCGAAGGGGAAGAGCCTTTGGGCAGGGGTCACGACCTATCGCCGAGGGCCCCGAGAACGAGCCTCCTCGACGACTGTGTGCTCACGGTCGCAGCGGCGCCGACCGCGCTGCTGGCGCCGCTGGCGCCAGCGCTCGCGGTGATGCGCCAGGGCTTCATGGCGAAGGACTGGCCGGACACGTGGACCGCTGCCGTCATCGCGACGAACACCCTGCCCTGGCTCGTCGACCGACCCGCCCGTATTCGACTGCCGGACGCCACCAAGGCCCGCTTCGGCCTGCACCTGCGTGGACCGGGCGCCCATTTTCGGCTGACCGAACTGCGGCGCACGTTCGGCGCTCTCAGGGCTGCCGATGCGAAGCTCGCGGAGGCTCGGTCCCTGGCCCGGCGAGCGCGCGCGCCGACACGCCCGTCGAGGTCGCCCAACCGCGCGGCCTTGGAGATCTTCGCCGCCGCGATCGCGCTACGCACGTCGGGCGACGATCCGGACGCCTGGCGACACCACCCGGCCCTCGCCGGCGGTCCGCTGGTCAGCGTCCAGGCCCACGGGGAGGGGCCGGGCCTGAGGCTCCGAAGCGAGGGCATCTCGGTCGTGCTGCCGCCCCGGCTGCCGGTGTCCGTGCCCGCGCAGCTGGTCGCGGCCCGCGAGGCCGCCGAGCGTTGGGATCCGCCTGGGCCCGAGGCGCACGAGGCCTCGCTACGCCGCGAGGTCCAGGGGGTCACGATCCGGCTCGGGTACGAGTACCTGGGCCATTCTGCCCCGCACAACCCTTCGCTCATCGCCGAGCGTGATGATCGCTGGAGCTTCGTCGAGCGTGTCGCGGTGACGGCCGATCGCTTCGCCGTGGAGCTCGTGCTGCCCCTCGACCCGCCGCCGGCGCCGCCGCCCGAGGCCGACGCGCCGGCCGACGCGGCGGCCCCGTAGCCCGCGGCGCCCACCCCCTGGCGCCGACCCCGCCCCCGGCCTACCCTGTGTCCCATGCGACGCGCTCTGCTGCTGCTCTGCCTCCTGCCCCTGGCCGCGTGTGACGACGAGGCGGACGACGATCCCGGCGTGCCCGACGTGCCCACGCGCGGCGGGGCGCGGGACATGGGACGCTTCGGTCTGGGCGACGCGGCCGCCGTGGACGCGCGGGCGCCCGCGGACGCCGCTGCGCCGGCGGACGGGGCCGTGGCCGCCGACATGGGGCGCCCCGACCTGGACGCCGGGCGCGTCGACGCGGCGCCGCCGGGTCCCGACCTCGGCCCGGCGCCCGACGGCGCGCCGGTCGTCGACGCGGCGCCCGTCGTCGACGCCGCGCTGGATCCCGACGCCGCCCCCATCCCCGACGCCGCGGGCGCCCCGCCCGCGTGCGCGGCCGCCCTCGCGGCGCTGAACTACGACTTCGAAGCCGGCCCGCAGGGCTTCACCCACGACGTGATGGACGGCGTGCGGGCCGACTGGCCGCTCGACGGCTGGGAGCACGGCGACGCCACCTGGGGCCCGCCGTCCTGCGCCGGCGGCGCGGGCTGCTGGGGCACCCACCTCGACGACAACTACGTCCAGTGCCAGCGCGCCGGGCTGACCTCGCCGGCCATCGATCTGGCGGCCTGCGCCGACGCCGAGGTCGTGGTCGTCTTCGACACCTGGTACGCATTCTGGTCGGGCCGCATCGACGGCTTCGACTACGCCGACGGCGGCACCGTCGAGGCCTCGGCCGCGGGCGGCGGCTGGCGCGTCGTGGGCCCCCAGCGCTACCCGGGCACCTTGGCGATCAACCCGTACATCGCCGACTTCTTCGACGACTACGCCTGCCTCGAGCCCGACGGCTTTCACGTCGACGGCCTTCCCGGCTTCGTCGGCCAGAGCGGCGGCTGGCTCACCGTGCGCCTGCCCTTGGACGACCTGCACCGCGCCGGGCCGTTCCGCCTGCGCTTCGGCTACGCCAGCGGCGTCAGCCAGCCCACCTTCAGCGCCGCCGAGTCGCAACGCCTGAACCCGCCCGGCTGGTACATCGACAACGTGCGCTTCGAACTCCGCTAAACTACCCCCGCTGCCGACCCCCGAGGAGATCCATGGCCGTCACCATCCACGGCACGGTGGCGCCCGGCTTCGAGCCGGTGCGCGACGCCTTCCGCGACAACTTCGAGAAGCGCGGCGAGATCGGCGCCAGCGTCTGCATCTACCGCGACGGCAGGCCCATCGTCGACCTGTGGGCCGGCCTCGCCGACCGCGCCAGCCAGCGCCCGTGGCGCGAGGACACGATGACCATCGTGTTCTCGTCCACCAAGGGCATGGCCGCGCTGGCGATGATGCTGCTGGCCGACCGCGGGCAGCTCGATTACGACCGCCGGGTGGCCGACTACTGGCCCGAGTTCGCGCAGGCGGGCAAAGAGGACGTCACGGTCCGCACGCTGCTGAACCACCGCGCGGGCGTCGTCGGCTTCGACGAGCCCGTCACCCTCGACGACTTCGAGCACCGCCCGGAGCACGTCGCCGACGTCTGCGCGCGGCAACGCCCCTTCTGGACGCCCGGCACCGACCAGGGCTATCACGGCGTCACCTTCGGCCCCTACGTCGCCGAGCTGTTCCGCCGCGCCTCGGGCGGCACCAGCATCGGGCGCTTCTTCGCGGACGAGGTCGCCGGCCGCCTCGGCGCCGACGTGCACATCGGCCTGCCGGAGCACCACGAGCCGCGCGTCGCCACCAACTACCCGGCCGACACCCGCGAGCGGCTGACCAAGGTGGTGCCCAAGCTGCTCTTGCACCGCGGCCTCGAGGGGCGCGTCTACCGCCAGGTGGCGCGCGGCAACACCGCGACCGCGAAGGCCTTTCGCCACCCGAAGGAGTTGGGCCCGAGCGGCCTGGCCAACTACAACACCCGCCGCGTGCGCGCCATGGAGCTGCCCTGGGCCAACGGCGTCGCCACGGCCCGCGGCCTGGCCCGCGTCTACGCCGCCCTGTCGCTCGGCGGCACGCTCGACGGCGTGACGCTGGTGCGCCCGGACACGGTCGAGGCCGTCCACCGCCGCCAATCCTGGACGCTGAACGATCGCGTGCTGCGCAAGCCCCTCGGCTTCGCCCAGGGCTTCATCAAGGAGGAGACGCGCCTGTTCTCACCCAACATCGAGGCCTTCGGGCACCCGGGCGCCGGCGGCGCGCTCGGCTTCTGCGATCCCCGCGCGCGGGTGAGCATCGGCTACGTGATGAACCGCATGGGCCACCACATCCGCTCGCCGCGCGCCCTGGCGCTGTGTCACGCGCTGTATCGCTGCCTCTGATCGCTGGGCTCAGCGCGGCTGCGCCGCCAGCCACGCCTTCTCGCGCTCGGCGCACGCGCCGATGGCGTCCATCACCCGCTGCGACGCAGCCAGGTGGGCGTCGGGGTCGCGCGCGCGGCCGTACAGATCGCTCAGCTCGACGGGCGGCCCGAAGAACAAGCGGATGGTCTCGCGCTCGGCCAGCCCCAAGCGCCGCTGAAGCTGCACGCCGAAGTCGCGGTGCAGCCCGTTGACGAAGACCGGGATCACCGGCGCCCGCGACCGCAGCGCGATGCGCCCCGTGCCCACCTTCGCAGGCAGGAAGCTGTAGGGATCGTCCACCGGGTTGCGCTTGCCCTCGGGGTGGATGGCGATCAGCGTCCGGTCGCTCCAGTCCAGCAGCCGCACGCAACGCTCGATGGCCAGATCGTTCAGCCCGCCGCGCCCCCGGTCGTCGCGGAAGATCGGCGGGTACATCGCGTTGCCGGACACCAGGATGTTGAAGGCCGCGCCGTAGGGCTGATCGTAGAAGAACGCGCTGCGCACCGGGCAGTACAGGTAGGGCTCGCGGGGCAGGTGGCGCTGCCACAGGAAGGCCATCGTGGCGTACAGGTCGAAGAAGGTGCGGTGGTTGGGCGCCAGGATGAACGAGCGATCGAGCGGGACGTGCTCGGCGCCGTCGACGTGGTGCATGCCCTCGATCATGAAGTACAGCCAGCGTCGCCCGACCGCGTGCAGGTAGCGCGTCGAGAGCTGCTTGCCTACGTGGGTCTCATTGAGCGCGGCGCCCAACAGATAGCTGGCCCGCTCGGGCCACTCGAGCGCGGGCCAGGCCCGCGCGACCGTCCGAATCCCCACGGCGGCTCTCCTCGTCGCGACGAGCAGCCGGGCCCGTCCGGGCGCGAAAGGTGACGACCCGGGCGCTGAAAATCAAGGCGAGACGCGGACTTCGGAGGGGCAGACTCGTGAGTCGGCCGACCGCCTCGCTGCCATCCCATCGTCGGTGGCGGCCGGCGTGCCGCCGATGAGCGTCTCGGCGACCGTCGAGGCCCGAGGCAACAGACCGACGGGTTCAGTGAGTCACCGGAGTCAGCCCGCGACCCACGAAGCGGAGCCCCTCACGGGAGCCATGCGCCGCCCGCGCCGATCAGCAGGAACGTGACGCTGTCCGACGAGACGTAGTTGTCCGCCGGGGTCACGACCCCCGTGCCGTACCCGACCTGCGCGAAGGCCTCGAGCGCGAACGCGGGGGCGACCATCCACTCGAGCCCACCGCGCGCCGTCAGCACGAAGCCGCTGTCGTCGTTGGAGCGATCTTCGCCGCCGATCTGCAGATCGCCGTGGCTGAACAGCAGGCCGGCGCCGACCGCCGCATAGGGTCGCAGGTCGTCGTCCCCCAGTCGGTAGCGCAGGCCCGGCTGCAGCAGGTGCACCTGGGCCGCGCCGTCGCTGTCGGTGCCCTTCTCCCGTTGGCGCAGGAAAGCGAAGGTCCAGTCCACCTGCAGCGCGAGGCGGGGCGAGAGCGCCAGCTCACCCGTCGTATCGACGAAGAAGAACGTGCTGCCCTCCGACCACAGCGGCACGCTGGGTCCGGCCACCACATGGACGCCGAGGCCGGTGGGCTCGGCCGCCGCGCCCCCGGGCCCGCCGATCAGGGCCAGAGCCACCACGAAGCACGACGAACGCATGCGCACCTCCCGTCCAGTGTCGGCCACCGGGCCTGCATCGAGTGCGCCGGCCCTCCCGCTGCGGCGGGCGGCGCGGACCGGGGCCAGGTCGTAACCCGCCCGTTACCAGCCTGGCCGGCATCACCCCGCAGGGACCACGGCGCCGACGCCCGCGCGGACCCTGGCCGGCGGCAGACGGCTTGCAGCGCCGGCCCACCAGGCCGAGCGGAGGGAGGCATCGATGACACGCCAGACGAGGCCCCTGTGGACGAGCGCCCTGGCGCTGGCGGTGGCCGGCTGCATCGGCGGCGGGGGCAGCGGCGATGGGGGCGGCGGCGGGCCCGTGCCCGGCGACCCCTGCACCGCGACCCAGCACGAGGACGACATCAAGGTGTGCAGCGGCGCCGCCGTGATGGAGTGCAAGCCGGACGACGAAGAGACCACCCACCACTGGCAGGTGGACGACGACTGCTCGGCCGTGGGGCAGGTGTGCCGCGGCGGCGCCTGCGTCGAGGCCGGCGGCGCCGCCGACTGTCCCGACCTCGCGGGCGACTGGACCTTCACGGCCCACTGTCAGGCCGAGCTGATCGGCGAGACGTACCAGGTGTCGCAGGACGGCTGTCGACTGAACGTGTCGCCCGTCGGTTGGACGGGCAGCGTCGACGGTGGCGGCCGCGTGATGATGGGCGGCGACGCCGGCGGCGCGCCGCTCACCTGCACCGGGACCGCGCGGGGTGACCGATTGGACGTCAACTGCACGCCGGGCGGCTGCGCGGTCTCGCTGATGCGCTGAGCTGTCGCGTCAGCGCGGCGGCTCGAACCACTGGAACACCTGCACCGCGGTGAAGTTGCCGAAGCCGTCGGCGCTCTTCTGCGCGACACCGCAGCCGATGCTGTTGGCCTCGACCGCGAGGATGTTGCGCCGGTGGCCCGGCGAGTCCATCCAGCGGGCGACGACCGACTGCGCGAAGGTGCGGGCGGTGTGCACCTCGACCGGGCGCCCGTCGGGCCAGGCGTACTGGTGGCGGTCGCGGTCGATGACGGTCACCCGCTGGTTGCTGCCGATGGCCAGGCCGCTCTCGGTGGCGATGTTCTCGGCGGCCTTGGGGTTCGACACACCGGCCGCGCCGAGGCGGTCGCTGGGCGTGCGCAGGTGGGGGACGTAGGGATCCTCGTGGTCGAAGAAGTCGAACTTGGCCATGCGGTCGGCGTGCCCGGCGGCGGCGTCGTCCAGCTTGCCGTGGGCGGCGAGGGGCTTCAGGCCGTGGGCCGCGCGCACGGCGTTGCTCTCGGCGCAGACGGCCTCGGCCATCAGCCAGACGTCGGGGGTCTCGAGGTCGAGGGGGGCGTCGAAGTCGCTCGGGGGCGGCGGCTCTTCGATCGGCGGCGGCGCCGCGACCGGCGGCGGCGCCGCGACCGGCGGCGGCTCGAACACCGCCATCGGCTCGGGCGGCTGTTGCGGGGGCAGCGGCGGCATCAGTCGGGGCGTGCCGCAGCCCAGCGGCTCGTCGTCCGCCGGCGCGGGCGGCGGCGCGATCTGCGGCACGGTGTGCATTGCGTCCGCGTCGTCGGCCAGGTTCACTCGCGCGGGCGCGGGCGGCGGGGGCTGGGGCTTCTTCCCCCAGCGGGACATGCGGTCCAGCTCTTGGTAGGCGTCGAGGGCCCCCGGCGGCGGGTGCGCCAGGGCCGGGTGGGCGAACAGCGCCCCGCCGACGAGGGCGAGGCGGGCGGCGTGCTTCGTGAGGGCGTGCGTATTCATGCGGGCCCCGACGCCCCCATCGGGGATGCATTCACCTCACAGGAACATGCCGCCGGACACCTCCAACCGCTCGCCGGTGATCCACGCCGCGTCGTCGCTGCACAGGAAGCGCACGACGCCGCCGACGTCGGCCTCTGCGTCCTGCCCCTGCACGCCGGCGAGGACGACGCGCGCCTGCAGCGCGTCAGCGACTCGCTCGACGAGGCGCTGAGCTTCGAGTCGTGGCTGGTGGCGCACGCGTCGAGCCGCAACCAACCCCACGTCCGCTGGGTCATCGACCGCCTCGTCGAGCTGATGGCGCGCTGGGCCCCCGCCAGAGCCGCGCGCCCGAGCTCGGCCCGGGGTGCGCCGCGCCTTCCGAAGGTGACGGCGGCCGACGGAGCCCGGCTCAGCTCCGACCGCACGACCTCGAGCCGAGGTTCGCCGCACCGACTGAACGACCGCGACCGCACGACCTCGAGCCGAGGTTCGCCGCACCCACCGGCCGCTCACGCCGCACGCGACGAAGCCGCCAGCGGCGTACGGAGCCCGGCTGAGAGCTGAAAGCTGAACGCTGACAGCCCCTCCGATTCGAGCACCGGTCTCCGACGCCAAGCCCGGCTGAGGCGCATCCGCGGAGGATCTGTTAGCGTCGCCCCCATGCTGGCCCTGCTCGCCCCGCTCGTGCTGGTGGCGCCGCTCGCGCGCGGCGAGGCGCCCACGCGCATCGAGGTGCATCACACCGCGGGCGCCGAGCGCGGCACCGACCGCGCCTTCCTGCGGCTGCGCCGCGACGGTCGCCCCGACTGGATCAGCAAGGTCTACCGCGCGTGGTCGGCGCACACGGCCGACCTCGACGGCGACGGCGAGGCCGAGGTCGTCCTGGGCGTCTGGAGCACCACCCCGCGCCACGCCGAGCCCGAGCCGCACCGCACGGTGTGGGTGCTCGACGCGCGCGACGGCGGCCTGTACGAGCGTTGGCGTGGCAGCGCGCTGGCCCGCCCGCTTCGGGACGTGCGCGTACTGCCGGCCGCGCCCGCCGACCGCCTGATCGCCCTCGAACAGACCGGCGACACCTGCACCCTGACCGTCTATCGGTGGCACGGGTTCGGCGTGGTCGGCGACGCGCGCCAGCCCACCCCGTGCGCCCCCTTCTGCGATGAACGCGCCCCCTGCGTCACCACGGCCGACGGGCCGCGGCGCGCGCGCTGGCGCGACGACGCCCTGACGCTGGAGCCCTGGCCATGAACGCTCGACTGTTCGCCCTGACGCTGCTGTGCGCCGCGCCCGCGGCCGCCGCGCCGGATACGCTCGGCGAGCCGACGCGCCTCACCGACGCCGCGCTGAGCGTCGGCGGCTTCGCCTTCAGCCCCGACGGCAAGACGCTGGTGTTCGCCGCCGGCGCTGCGGGCGCGCGCGACCTCTACAGCGTGTCCGTGGCCGGCGGCGCGCCGACCCGGCTGACCGACGATCCGCGCGACGATCGCGATCCCACCTTCGACCAGAACGGCACGCACCTCATCTGGAGCAGCAACCGCGGCGCCACCGGCTACGACCTGTGGCGCGCCAAGGTCGACGGCAGCGATCCGACGCAGATCACGACGCTGCCCGAGGACGCCCTCGAGCCGGCGGTCAGCCCGCTGCGCTACCAGCTGTTCGCGGTGATCGACGACGCCTGCAGCGGTGCGGTGGGCGAGCGGGTCAGCCTGTACGAGAAGATCGCGTTCACCCGGAAGAAGGGCGACAGCCGCGAGGTGTGGTTCACGTCGGTCAAGGGGCGGCACCGCGGCCGGCTGTCGCCCGAGGGCGCGTCGTGCGGCGCGCCCGTGTGGAGCGGCGACGGGCTGAGCGTCGGCTGGACCTGCAGCGCCGGCGGCCCGGTGGCGCACGACACACGCGCCGAGTGGATCCCCAGCTTCGTATCGGCGTTGGCCGCGCTGAAGGGCGGCGAGGGTTGTGAGACGGATCCGAAGGGCTGGCGCAGCGACGCCTGCCTGAAGAAGCTGCCGCGCACCTACGCCACGCACGCGCCGCAGGCGACGCCGCCGGGGGTCAGCGCGCGGGGCTACAGCGCCAACCAGATCCTGCAGCTGGGCGCCGGGGCCAGCGGCGCGCCGATGCAGCGCCCCCGCGCAAACGGCGGCGCCTGGGTGCCGATGCCGTTGAGCGCCAAGGTGCAGCACGGCCCGATCTGGTCGCCGCGCGGCGACCGCGTCGCCTGGGTGAGCGACGGCGGCCTGTTCGTCGCGCCCGCGCGCTACCGCCTGCAGACCACGCTGAACCTGTTCGACTTCCCCGAGCTGTGGCGCGCCGGCGTCTCGGCGCTGCTGGCGAAGAACCACTTCGTCGCGCGGCCCGGCGCCGAGAAGGAGTTCTTCACGCTGTACGAGAAGGCGCGCTACGCCCGGCGGCCCACCTTCGTCACCGCCGACGCCGCGCTGCAGGTGTTCCACGACGAGTTCGCCGCGCTGCTGAAGCGCGCCGAGGCCGACGCGATGGAGGCGCTGCGGCTGATGTCGAACGCGCTGGCGGCGCACTTCGCGACGCGCGCGGGCGACCCGCTGGGACGCTACCTGGCGGTCTACTTCGCGGTGCCGGCCGTGATGCTGGAGGCCGCCCCCGAGATCGACGACAGCTTCGATCCCTACGCCGAGCCCGAAGAGAAGCCCGCCTCGCCGCTCGAGCAGCTGAAGGCCAACCTGCCGAGAGCATTGGAGAAAGTGCCGGCGCCGCTCCGCGACGAGGTGAAGGGACACGTCGACCGGATGTTGGCCCACGCGGGCATCGCCGAGGTCGCGGTGCCCGGCGGCGGGTCGGAGAAGGTGGACTACAGCCAGTTCCAGGTGCGCGGGCATTACACCGGCTCGGGCCTGGCCGCCTACTTCCTGGCGATGAACTGGTACGCGCTGCTGCCGGTGCCGCTGGAGGCCGCCGGGCCCGTGCTGGACGCCCTGCAGGCGCCGCGATCGGACGGCAAGCCCACCGCCTACGCCGAGTGGGCGAAGGTGGACGCGCTGGGCGGGGCCTTCCTCGGCAAGCCCATCGACGGCACGCCGGCACACCTGGTGGCGCTGAAGAAGGAGAAGCCCGCGCTGCTGCAGCCGGGGCAGGCCAAGGCGCTCGGCACGGCGCTCGCCGACAAGGTCGGGCCCATCCCGCTGCGGGGGCTGAGCGGGACGCTGGAGGGCAAGGATCGCGTCGCCGGGCTGAGGCTGTTCCCCAAGCGCTTCGGCGTGGACGCGTCGTTCATCGGTCGGCTGACCTACCCGACGCTGAAGCACGAGCGCGGCTGGCCGAACCCGGTGGAGATCTTCGCCGCGCTGGGCAGCGAGCGCGCCACCGCGCTGGCGCGCGCCGCCGCCCAGGACGAGGCCAA
>JAUHXL010000749.1 GCA_030426945.1 bacterium | reverse complement strand
CCGGCGAGCTGGACCACGTGTTCGCGGCCTGCCCCGGGCTGACCCCGGATCGGATCCTCTTCACGCCCAACTTCGCGCCCCGCGCCGAGTACGCGGCGGCGCTGGCGCGGGGCGTCCACGTCACCGTCGACAACCTGCACCCGCTGGCGCGCTGGCCCGAGGTCTTCGCGGGGCGGTCCATCTTCCTCCGGTTGGATCCCGGCCAGGGGCGCGGCCACCACGCGAAGGTGCGCACGGCGGGCCGCCGCTCGAAGTTCGGCGTGGCGCCCGAGGAGCTGGGCGCCGTGGCCGACGCGGCGGCGGCGGCGGGGGCGCGCGTGGTGGGGTTGCACGCGCACGCCGGCAGCGGCATCCGCGAGGCCGGGGCGTGGGCCGAGACGGCGGTGTTCCTCGCCGAGGCCGCGGGGCGCTTCCCCGAGGTCCGCGTGCTGGATCTGGGCGGCGGCCTGGGGGTGCGCGAGAAGCCGGGCCAGGCGGCGCTGGATCTGGCCGCCGTCGACGACGCCCTCGCGCCGATCCGCCGCGCCCACCCGGCGGTCGAGCTGTGGATGGAGCCGGGCCGCTATCTGGTGGCCGAGGCCGGTGTGTTGCTGGCGCGCGTGCAACAGACCAAGACGAAGGGTGACAAGACCTACGTGGGCGTCGACGCGGGCATGCACACGCTGCTGCGGCCGGCGCTGTACGGGGCATGGCACGGCATCGTCAACCTCTCGCGCCTCGACGCGCCGCTGGCGGTCACCGCCGACGTCGTGGGGCCCATCTGCGAGACGGGCGACGTGCTGGGCCACGCGCGCCGGCTGCCGCGCACCGAGGAGGGGGATCGGCTGTTGGTGGCGACGGCGGGCGCGTACGGGCGTACGATGGCGTCGGGCTACAACCGGCGTGGCGCGCCCGCCGAGGTGGTCCTGGACTGAAGGCTCCACGGCGCGCGGGCAGAGCGAGACGGCGAGCAGCGCGAGATGGCCAGAAGGGCGATGAGACGGACCTTGGGTCTGGGTGTGTTCGCAGGTGTCCTGAGTGTCACCGGCGGCGCCTGGGCCGCGGTGGGCGACGAGCTGGTGGCCGAGGCCGCGGCGCGCGCGAAGGCCGGCGAGCCGGAGGCGGCGGCGGGGCTCTACGCGCGGGCGCTGGCGGTGGACGCGGGGCGCGCGGCGGCGCGCGTGGGGCTGGCCGCCGCGCTCGAGGCGGCCGGCAAGCGCGCGGAGTGCGTGGCGGTGGCGAGCGTCTGCCGCACGACCGTGAAGGACAAAGCGAAGGCGGCGGCTTGCGCGCTGCACGAGGGGCGGTGCCGAGCCGGGATGGACGACGCGGGGGGGGCGCGGGCGGCGCTGCAGGCGGCCCTGACCCTGGTGCCCGGTCACGCCGAGGCCGAGAAGGCGCTGGCCCGGCTGAGCGCCGCCGAGACCGGCCCCGCCGAGCGGGCGGCGCGCGCCTGGCTGACCGCGCACTGCAAGGGGGCGCCGATCACCGCGGAGCGCGGCGCGCTGCGCTGCAGCGGCGGGGACGTCGATCTCGCCGTCGAGGGCCGCATCATCGGCGCCTTCACCGCGCAGGGCCGCACCGAGGCGCTGCTGCAGGTGCGCGACGGGGAGCGCTCCCACGCCGAGGGCTTCGGCTACAGCGTGCTGATGCGGCGGGAGGGCGAGGCCTGGCGGGCGGTCGCGCGCCTGGCCGACCTGCCGCCCGGCGACGGGGCCGCCTTCTTCGGCACCGTGCGCGACGCCGCTGGGCGTGATCGCCTGGTCCACCAGTGGATGGCGGGCAACTTCGGGCTGTTCGTCGGCGCCGTCGAAGTGACGCAGGTCGACGAGGGCGCGATCCGCAGCCAGCGCATCGTCGAGCTGGCCGACAGCGAGGGCGGCGACGGCGACGAGGTGGTGTCGTTCGTCGCCAGCGTCTCCATCGTCGACGTCAACGGCGACGGCTGGACCGATCTCCGGGTGCGGCTGAACACGGCCAGCGGCACGCGCGAGAGAGGGAAAGCCGAGGCGCCCGTGGACTGGCGGACGAGGGCGACCCACCGGGCGGTCTTCCGCTTCGACGGCAAGCGCTTCACCGCGGATCGCGCGCTGCCCCGCCCCCCCGATCTCTGACCGGGTCAGCGGTCGGCTCCGCCGCGGTGACTGGGACCCTCCGCCCGAGAGGCTCGAGCGTCGACCCAGCACCGCGGTTCCGAGCTCGGCACGGCGTACGGCGCCCGGCTGACAGCCGAGAGCTGATCGCCGACAGCCGGTCCGCAGGACCACCAACGGCACGTGAGCAGACCCCTGACCGGGTCCGTTGTTGACCCGCGGGGCGGGTCGGCGTCACAAGGGAGCATGAAACCCGTCCGCGTCCAGATCGACGGCCAGACGCTCACCGTCCAGGCCGGCATGACCATCGAGGGCATCCTCGGCGCCGCCTACGTGCAGGAGCACGAGGTCGTCGGCGCGGTGCTCGACAACCACCTCGTCGGGCTCGGCACCCAGGTCGACGGCGACGCCCGCCTGCGCGCGGTGACGGTGGCGTCGCCCGAAGGGCAGACCATCGCGCGCCGCGCCGCCGCGCTGCTCTTCTACGCGGCCATGCGGGCGCGCTACCCCAGCGCGCGCGCCGCCGTCGGTCAGTCCCTCC
>JAUHXL010000167.1 GCA_030426945.1 bacterium | reverse complement strand
ACGACGCCGCCCTCAGCCGCGCCGACGCCGCCGACGTGGCCTGGTACGGGCGCCTGGTGCGCGACTTCGACGACGGCCGCTATCGCCGCTTCGTGGACGATCCCGGCAGCCTCAACGCCGAGCTCCAGCCGCGGGGCGCCACCGTCACCCTCGCCCGCTTCGAGGATCGCGCCCGCCGTCTGGAGCCGGGGGAGCCCGCCGATCTGGGCGCCGCGCCGGTGCACATCGAGGATCTGCCCGCCGGGGTGTACCTGCTCGGCGCGCGGGCCGCCGGCCGGTGCCCGCTGGAGACCACGGTGGTGGTGCGCCCGGGCCGCTGCACGCGCGTGCGGCTGCGCATGCTGGAGGACGGCGCGGTGCCCCCGGGCTTCGTGCACGTCCCCGCCGGCACCTTCCTCTACGGCAGCAACCGCAACCCCTACGCCGCGCCCGGCGAGCAGGCCCTGCCCGACTTCCTCATCGCGACGGCGCCGATCACCGCCGGCGCTTACCTCGAGTTCCTGCGCGACATCGCCGTGGCCGATCCCGCGGCCGCCGCGGCCCACGCCCCGCGCGGGCCGGGGGGCACGGTCCTGTGGCCGGCCGACGGGGCGGGCGTCATCCACCTGCCGCGCACCGGGCCCTGGGCCTGGCGCGAGGATCTGCCGGTGGTCGGCGTCAGCGCGGGGGACGCCCAGGCCTACTGTCGCTGGGCCACCGAGGTCGAGGGCGTCGTCGTGCGCCTGCCCAGCGAGGAGGAGTGGGAGAAGGCCGCCCGCGGCACCGAGGGGCGCGCCTTCCCCTGGGGCAACGACTGGGAGCCCGCCTACGCCGCGGGCCCGGCCCTGTGGCCCGGCCCGCTGCCGCCGCCGGTGGGCGCCGTGCCCCACGACCGCTCGCCCTTCGGGCTGCTCGACTGCGCGGGCGGCGTGCGCGAGTGGACCGCCACCGCCGACGCCGGGCGCGGCGAAGGGGTGGTCGTGCGGGGCGGTTCGTTCCTCACCGGGGACGAGGAGGGGCGGCCCCTGTGGATTCGTGAGGTCGTCGCCGCCGACCGCCGCGCCCTCGACATCGGCTTCCGGGTGGCCCGCGACGCGCGCGCCTGAGCGGGGCGCCGGGACCCTGGACCTCGCCCCCCGACTCTGGCAATATCGCCCCCCGCTCGGCACCCGGATCAGTGAGGGAGAACGCAAGTGTCCGAAACGGTCGTCATCGACCCCGAGACCCTGAGCAAGCTCGACGATCAGCTCTGGCGACGCCTGGGCATCACCCAGACCTTCGACCGCCTGCTCGTCGAGGCGACCGCCAGCCACCCCGGCGCGCCGGCCGCTGTCCAGTCCGTCGCAGGCCGCGCCCTGCAGGGCGGCGCCGCGAAGTTCTGGGAGATGAGCTTCCCCCAGATCAAGAAGGACCTCTGCCGGCGCGGTGTGCTGGCGGAGTCCACCGGCACCCTCGCCCTCGCCGACGACTTCGCCGACAAGCTGTCGCGGCTGCTGCACGACGTGGACGAAGGCGTCAGCCGCGTGGAGCCCACGCCGGGCGTGACGCTCGACGACGTGATCAAGAAGGCCGCCGAGCGCGAGGAGAAGGAGAAGGCGCGCAAGTCGTCGGCTCGCAAGCCGCGCGCCCGCAAGGCGCCGAGCACCTCGGCGACGCCCCGCAAGCGCAGCGGCGCCAAGGGCGACGAGTCGGCCGCCGACGCGGCCGAGGCGCACGAGGCCAGCGAGGCGAAGGTGGCCGCGCGCAACCGCCCGGAGCCCGCCGCGCGGGTGGCGCCGCCCAACAAGCTGTTCACCACGATCAAGGTGAACAAGCTGCTCGATCACCTGGACAACACGACGCTGGCCCGGGCGCAGCTGGGTCAGCGGCTCGAGCTGACCGGGGCCAACCTCGACCGCTTCCTCGAGGTCACCGGCGCGCTCGACATCACCCGGATGGAGCGCGACGACCTGGTGCAGCTGCACTGGCGCGGGCGGGAGCTCGCCCAGACCAGCAGCGCCGATCGCCGGATGACCGTGCACGATCTCGTCCGCGAGCTGCGCAAGCACGCGCTGGGCGAGGGCGACGAGGGCTGATCCCGGTCGTGCGCGGCGCGATCCGGCCCGCACCGGCCGCGCGCCCGCCCGCCGCCCGTGTGCCCCGCCGCGCCGCGTAGGTCCGGCGACGCGCCGACCGGTCATCGGCGACCCCCGGCCCCACGCCCTCGATCCGACCCCGAGTTTGACGCCTGCCCCCCGGGCGCCGATCATGCCGCCATGATCACCTCCCTCTCCGTGGTGCTCGGCCTGCTCGGCGCCGCCGATCCCCTGCCGACCACCTTCGAGTGCGATCGCCTCGTCGCGGTCTTCGACCTGGCCGCGGCCCGCCCCGTCTGCGCGCGCGCCGGCGCGCCTGGCGATCTCGCCGCCCTCGACTTGGCCCGCGCGGCCGTGGCCACGCCGGGCGTCGGCGACGACTGGCCCACCCGCATCCGCGACGGCCTGGCCGCCGCCGAGCGGGCGCGGGCCGCGGCGCCCGATCGCGTCGTCGAGGAGGCCCTCGAGCAGCACCTCGCCCGCCTGGCCCGGGCCACGCTGCCCGGCCAGCGCACGCCGGCCTACGCGCTCTGGCCCCTGCCCGGGCTGCCCATGCCCCGCCCCGTCCTGCCCGGCGTCGACGACCCGGACATCGCCACGGCCGACGACCGCCTCGAGCGCAGCCAGCAGCGCATCGACGGCGTGCGGCAGCGGCTGGCCGACGGCGGCCCCGAGACGCTCCGCAAGGCCCTCGCGTCGATGGAGCGGGAGCACGCCGTCCTCGAGGACAGCCTCCTCGCCGCGCTCGAGGACACCATCCAGAAGAAGCCCGATCTGCCGCCGACCTACTGGCTGCACCTGGCCGGCGCCTACTTCGCCGTCGACGGGCGGCGCGACGATCCCGTCGCCCAGCGCGGTCGCGGCCTCGCGGTGCTCGAGAAGCTGCGCCGCACGCACCCCGACGACGGCGCGGCGGGCGTCGCCGCCCTGTGGCTGGCCGGCTTCGCCCTGGTCGACGGCGACTTCGACCGAGCCCGCGCGTACCTCGACGAGGCCGGCCCCTTCGATCCCGGCCTGACGACCTACTACGAGGCGCTGCTCGACTGGCACGCGGGCGATCTCACCGCCGCGCGCCACCACCTGAAGGTGCTGCTGGGCGATCTGCAGCCCCGCCTGACCCTCCACGTGGGCGCGCTCGACGCCGAGCTGGCCGCCGCGGAGGCCGACGCCGTCGCGTCGGCCCGCGCGTGGCTGAAGGTCGAGGCGAACGCGACGGATCCCGCCCACGCCGCGCGGGCTCGGCTGCGCGCGGCCATCGCCTGGAGCGACGCCGTCGCCCGCGGTGAGCTGGCGGAGCGCGTGCCCTTCGAGCTGCGCCCCCACACGCTGCTGCACCTTCTCAGCCGGGGCCAGCTGGGCCCCGCCCTGGCCGTCTGGCGCGTGCTGGCCGCCGACCGCGCCACGGACGCGCCGATCCCCCACTTCGGCTTCCAGGTGCTCGACACCTTGCGGGCCGCAGGCGACGACACCCAGGCCGACGCGCTGCTCGCCGAGATGGCCCGCCGCTACGCCGCCGACGGCCCCTGGCAGCAGGCCCGCGCGGGCGACAGCGGCCCGGCGATCCGCGAGGCGCTGACCGCCCGCCTCGACGCCCGCCTCGCCCCCGCGCTGGCCGCGGGCGCCCCCCTCGATGCGGCCAGCCGCGAGGCGCTCGGGCCGGTCGTCGCGGCGCGCCTCGAGGCCGTGCCCCCGCCCCCCGAGGCGCGCCTCGACCTCGCGCGCGGTCTGGCCCGGGCGGGCTTCACCCGCCGCGCCGCCGTGCTGCTCAAGCGCGCTCGCGCGGACGCGGTGGACCGGGCCACGGCGCTGCCCGCCGCCCGCGCCCTCCACGCGCTCAGCCTCATCGCGGCGCGCGAGGCCGGCGAGGCCGGCCGCCCGGTCGGCACCCTCCTCAACGGCCCGCCCGCGCAGCGCCCGATGCCCGCCGAGGTGCGCGCCCTGCTCGACGCCCAGACCGCCCTCATCGAGCTGCTGCCGCCCGAGAACGAGGAGCGCGACGCCCTGCGGGTCGAGCGGGCCGCCCTGCGCGTGGCCTTCGGCGACACCCGCGAGGCGCTCGACGATCTGCAGGACGTGGCGAACCGGCGCATGCAGACGCCCCTCGGGCTGCGGGCGATTCACCTGCTGCGGCGGGCGCAGCCCGAGCGCGCGGACGCCATCGCCCAGCGCTACGCGCGCCGCCGGGCCGGACCGCCCGAGCGCGAGGCCGCCCTGCAGCGCCTCTTCCAGGCGGCCTACGGCGGCCGCGGCGGCGACCAGGCCGCGACCCTGTTCACCCAGCGCCTCTTCCCCCAGGCTGCGGCGATGTACGCCCAGAAGGCGGCCGCCACACCGCCCGGTGAGCGCGCCGGCCCCCACCTCGCCGAGGCGGTCAGCTGGGATCTGGGCCTGCACGGCGGCCAGGCGATCACCGCCTGGCGCGCCTTCATCGACCAGCACCCCGACCACGCGCTGCAGGCCAACGCGCTGCGCCACCTCGCCGACCTTCAGCGCTCGATGGGCCTGCGCGTGGACGCCGCGGCCACCCTCGCCGCGCTCGCCGAGCGCTTCCCCGAGCGCGCGGGCAGCGACGCGGCGCTGCGCGAGGCGGCCGACCTGCGCGCGCAGAGCCGCGAGGCCACCCTCGACCTGCTGCGGGCCTTCATCCGCCGCTATCCGATGCACGCCGATCGCCCGGCCGTCGAGGCGCGCCTGAACGCCCTCGACGGCCCCGGCGCGCGGGTGCGCCGCCCCCCCGGCAAGCCGCCCACCCCGCCCATCGTCCCCTGCGCCGACCGCGCCTGTGTCGTGCGCCCCTTCTGGCCCTGATCGAGGCCCCCGCGCGGGGTGACCCCGCACCCCGCGCTCGAGCCGACGCCCCCCGCGCGACGACTCCTCGTCTCACGACCTTGCGCACCGGAGCAGGTATGAGCAGCCCATCGTACGAGGACCGCCGCCGCCACCCGCGGATCGCCTGCGCCATGCGCATCCGCGTGCAGGACGACGACACCGTCTACGATCTCACCACCCGCGACGTCAGCCTCGGGGGCGTCTTCCTGTTCAGCCGCGCGAGCGTGGCGCTGAACGCGGCGATGAAGCTGCAGCTCGAGGCCGGCGAGCGCACGCTCGAGGCGGGCGGCACCGTCGTGCATCGCCTGCCGGGCGTCGGCTTCGGGGTGCGCTTCGATTGGATGGCCGAGGACGGCGAGGAGCGCCTCGCCGGCTTCCTCGCCGACGTGACCGGCGAGGCCGCGTAGGCGCGCCGCCCGCGCCTCGGACGGGCGGCCGATCTAGAAACGGCCGCCCAGGCTGACGCCGCCGACGGTCGGGGTCAGCGCGACCTCACCGCCCCCGTCGTCGTGGAACACCAGGAAGTAGACGCTCGCCGCGGTCGCCACCACCGTGACCCCGAGGGCCACGTTGGCGAGCAGCTTGGCGTCGTCGAAGTCTTCCCTCAGCGGCGCCTGCTCCGCGGCGGTCGCGCCGTCGGCCTGATCGGCCAGATCCACCGTCTCGAGCCCGTAGTAGATCCAGGCGCCCGCGGCCGCCACGGCGACCGCGCCGGTGGCGATGCCGGTCCACAGCCCGACGCGCGAGGGCTGGGCCTCGGCGGCGGCGACCGACGGCGGAGGGGGCGGCGGGGCGGGCGTCGGCGGCCCCGCCTGGGCCAGCGCGATCTCGATCGTCGCGGGCTCCCGCGTCACCGAGATCGCCCGCCGCACCGGATCGTGCGCCGGGTGGCGCAGCTCGAGCATGAAGGCGCCGGGCTCGGCCAGCACCTCGGCCGGCGTGACCCCCACCACCTCGCCGTCGAGTCGGATCTCCGCGCCGGCGGGCTTCGAACGCACCTGCAGCGGCGTCAGCGGGGGGACATCGAGGGGCTCCCCCTTCACGAAGTCGGCCGCCAGCGTCTCGAGCCGACCCACCGCGTCCGAGCCCTTGGCGATGCGCACGGTCTGATCGCGCACCAGGGTCTGCTTCGCCACGTCGAGCAGCTTCAGCCGCAGCGTCCACGACGAGGCGTCGCGCTGCAGCTTGCCCCACACCACGAGCCCGACCTCGAGCACCTCGCCCACCTGGCTCATGCACTCGGGGGCCTCGTCGAAGCACGAGAAGGACATGCGGGCCTCCTCGACGTTCATCTCGACGGGCCCCTTCTCGACGTAGTCCGGGAAGCTCTCGACCGCGGCCCGCAGCGCGTCGTGGACGCGCGCGGCCTCGGCCTCGAGCTCCTGCTGCTCGAGGGGCAGGATGGCGATGGGGGTCGGCGCGGCGAGCGCCGCGGCCCCCGGCGCCAGGCTCAGCACCGGCCCCAGGGTCAGGCAGAGGATCGAGAGCAGTGGGCGCTTCATGCGCCCGTCATACCACGGCCGTCGCACCACGCATCACTCGAAATCCTCTTCGGTGAGGGTGCGCTGCGCCGCGCCCGCCTTGGGGCGCAGGCGCGCGAACAGCGTGCGGGCCATCGGATCGTCGAGATCGCCCGCGCCCCGGAAGACCACCAGGCGGGCCTCGACGCCGCCGCGCCGGCTGAAGGGGTGAACGCGGGCGTACCCGCTGCGGTCGGTGCCCGGCTCGAACCGCCGGGCGTCACCGGTGCGCTCGAGGCGACCCGCCGGGAAGCGGAAGGTGAAGAACGCGGTCAGGGCGTCGACCGCCAGCCGGCAGTCGAAGGCGACGAAGCTGTCGTAGGCTTTCACCGCGGTGCAGTCGCGCGGCAGGCCCACGCCCCACAGCCGCTCGCCGCTCCAGGTGGGCACCCGCTCCATGACCCGACGCTCCGGCGGCGCGGGCGCCGCGTCGGCGATCGGCGCGGCGTCGGCCGGCTCGGCCCGAGCCGCGGCGGGCGCGGGCGGCGGCCCCCCTTCGCCGCAGCCCGCGCCCGCCAGCGCGAGGACGCCCCCCAGCGTCAACGCGTGAACGTACTGCCCCACGACACCACCACGTTCGGGAAGGGCCCCACCCGCAGGGACTGCCCCGCGTTGTGCTTGCCCTCGCGATCACAATCCAGGCAGATGCTCAGCGTGTTCGTCCCCTCGTTGAGGAAGATCGAGCCGTCGAGATCCTCGGTCTTCAGCTGCCCCGCCTCCACCACCTCGACCTTGGTCTGCTCCTTCTGCACCGGGCCCTTGCCGCCGGCCGACTCGTCGGCCAGGTTCAGGATGATGTCGGTCGTCGGCGCCCCGCCCTCCTCGCAGGAGGGGGTCAGCGTCACCGTCAGGCCGTAGGCCAGGCGCCCGGGCGGCAACAGCAGCGACAGCGCGTTCGTCTCACGGTTGCTCTCCTCGTTGAGGCGCGGCAGCAGCGGCACCACGTTCACGTCGCGCCCACCCTTCTTGAAGGTCTGATTCTCGGGCAGCACCTCGGTGTAGTGGACGCCGTAGAGGCGACCCTGCGCGGTGATGCAGGGATCGTTCGCCCGCCGCTCCGCGGTGGTGAAGAAGGCCACCTTGTCGCGCACCAGGGGCGCGCCGGTCAGCCGCTCGCCGTCGTTGAGCGGCAGCACCCAGTTCGCCCGCGCGGTGAACGTCAGCGCGCCGGTCTGCGGATCCAGCGCCGCGCGATCCGACAAGCTGACGACGCTGTTGCGCGCGTCCTCGCCGTCGGCGCCCGTGCCGAACACGAGGACCAGATCCCCCGACTCGGCCAGCGCGATGGTGGGACGGTCGACGATGGGCTTGCCGACCGGATAGTCGTCCGTCAGCTCGTCGTCCTCGGCCGGCCACACCTTGTCCATCGACCAGTTGCGCGGATCGGGATCGCGCAGATCCACGCGCCACAGCTGCCCGTGGCGATCACCGATGTACGCACGATCCGAGGCCGCGATCCCCGCCAGGGGCCACGCGGTGGGCGAGCCGACGACCGGGTAGTCGAGGTCGTCGTTCACGACGCCGTCCCCGTTGGCGAACTTGCGGATCAGCTTGCCGGTGAGCGCGTCGAGCACGAGCACGCAGCGCCCCACCCCGTCCTCGTTGATCGGCGTCTGCTGGGTGGCCGGCGCCGGATCGTCCCCGCAGCCGACGATGACGGCCGCGTTGATCTCCTGATCGGGCCCGTTGATGGTGCGCACGTGGGTCAGCAGCGGGCGCGACACCGAGCGGCCGAGCTGCGGATCCCAATAGGGCACCCCGTCCTGCTCCTCGCCGATCACGTCCCAGGTGCCGGCGTAGGTGTCGTCGGTCGGCCACACGGCGTTGGCGTCCAGCGAGTCGTCGTCCTGGTCCCGCGCGGCCAGCTCGGTCAGCGGGGTGACGTCCATGCCGAAGATGTTCGCGGCCACGTCGCCGACGCCGCCGGCGAGCAAGGTGAAGAAGCGCAGCGCGTCCGCCTCCGCCGGGCACTCCGCCCGGCCGGCGCCCAGGCTGCGGCAGGCGGCCACGTCGGCCACGGCCAGCGGGCCGTCCACCGGGTGCGAGCCGTCCTTCACGCTGCGCCACGACGTGCGCGGCATGAAGTTGACCACCTCGTGGCCATCGTCGGCGCGGAAGAAGTGCACCAGCCCGTCGGCCGCGCCGGCCGCCAGGACCGTCGGCCGCTCGGCGTGCGTCTCCTGGAACACCTTGTAGCTGGCGCTGCGCACGCCGAGGCGGGGCGCCTGCACCGCGACGACGTCGCCGTCGAGCAGCTGCGCCATGCTGCGCCGCCGGCGCGTCCCGTCCTCGTTGAACGACTCCTCGCCGATGAAGCCGTCGACCGTGTTGATGGCCAGCTCGAAGGGATCCCCGTCCACCGGCGCCACCGCGGGCACGGTGAGGAGCGCGCGCAGCGTGCCCTCGGACAGCGTGCCCGCGCGGCCCTCGGCGTGGATGGCCCCGGTGTCGGCGCTCAGGACGGTGAAGTTCCGATCGCTCGTGGGGTTGTGCGAGATGGCCTTGCGCGGCACCTCGCGCAGCGACAGCTGCTTGGCCGCCGAGGTGCGCAGCGTCTCGGTGATGCGCACCGTGTCGTCCACCTGCGCGCAGGCGTAGTCCTGAATCTCGACCTCACCGTAGCGCCCGGTGTCGGCCGAGCCGGGGATGCGCGAGTAGGTCGCCACGCGCCACTGCAGCACGTCCCGCTGCCCGAGCTCGTCGCCGAGGCCCGGCGTCAGCACCAGCGGCCGGGCGCGGGTGCGCAGGCCCTGCAGCGCCGCGTTGCTCACCCGGCGCAGGGCCACCCGCAGCTGCTCCCGATCCGAGGCCAGGAAGAAGCCCGGCTCACCGTCCTCGATGCCCATCCCCGGCGAGCCCACCTCGGCGATCGCCTCCGCGTTGTCCTTGCCGGCCCCGTCGACGTTGAAGCCGATGACGAACAGCGGGATGTTCTTCTCCTGGTACAGCTCGGCGGCGTAGTCGGTGGGCGACTGGTAGGGGTAGCCCGCGTCGTACCTGCAGCGCCCCGCCCGGCAGGTCCCGCCGTCCGCGCACCCGACCCCCCCACCGCAGGTCTGGCCGCCGTAATACTCGGTCGGCGCGCCGTCGGTGATCAGCACCGCGACCCGCTTGCGACAGAGGAACGCGCGGTCGGTCTCCTCCTCCTGCTCGTAATAGGTGACCAGATCCCGCAGCAGGGGCGCGATGGGCGTCCAGCCGTAGGGCACCATCGCGCGCACCTGGTCCATGACGAAGTGGTTGTGCAGCGCGACGTCGGCGGGTGACTCGCTCACGCCGAGCAGGCGGGGATCGGCGTTGGCCGGCTCGCCCGGCTTGCGGAGCCGCCCCCGGCTGCCGCGGATCAGGGGCCCGAAGGGGGCCATCTCGTTGCGGGCACCCACGTTGATGTCGGTCACCCCGCGGGCCACGTTGCCCGACATGCCATTGACCGCGTTGGCCACGCTGAGCGGCACCCGCAGCTCCGGATCGTCCTCGTCGTCACCGAAGGAGTAGTGACCCTGCTCGCCGGCGCCGTTCTTGGGCTCGGTGTCGAAGGTCATCAGGCCGAACTTGATGCGCTCGAGCTCCTGGTGAACGATGCCGTCGGTCTCGATGCCCAGAGGACCCGCCGCGTCCGACGCCCGCCCGTCCACGCCATGATCCGCGCCGCAGGGCGCCCACCGCGTGCAGTTGTCCCCCACCGCCGCCGCGCAGCACATCGGCCGGAAGTGCGGGAAGTTGCGGTCCGCGCCGAGGCTGTGACCGTCGTCGGGGAAGTTCGGATCGTCGCCCGCGCGGAAGTCCGGCGAGTGCTCGATGCACCAGTTCTCGACCCACGCGCCCTGCGTGGTCCGGAAGCGCTTGGCCGAGCCCGCGATCACCTCCTTGGCGATGTTCATCCGGCTCTGCTGATAGGTCAGCGTCGGATCGGGCTGGCTCGTGCCCGGCGGGGAGCAGATCGGCGCGCGCTCCCCCGCGTTGGCGAAGCTCTCGCGCCACTGCATCGACCCCGAGGTGTCGACGAGCAGCATGATCTCGGGCTTGGCGCCGCTCTCCTCCTGGGCGACGGCGGCGCCGGCCAGCAGAGCGACGCCCACCGCCACGACACGCGCGAGGGGGCCGGGATGCGATCGACGACGGTTCATGGCTTCTCCCTCGTTCACGGCTGCACGCAGAAGGGCGTCTGGAAGGGCCCCAGCACCACGGCGGCCTTGAGGCTGTGCTCGGCGAAGGTGTCGGCGGCGGCCGCGCGCTGCTCGACGTTGGCCGGATCGAGCTGCGCCCGGGTCGGCAGCGCCTGCGGGGCGACGTAGCCCTGGGCGGTGAACTGCATCATGCAGAACACCTCGCCGTTGTTGCGGATCTCGAGCGGGTCGTAGCCGGGCTGCACGGGGCCGGGGGCGAACCCGTCGACCGTCACGCGGTAGCTCAGCTGCATGCCCGCGTTCGCCAGGCCGGTGGCGGCCGGTCCGGCGTTGAGCACCTGCGGGGCCGGGTAGTTCGCCTGGCCCAGCACGTTGTCGTCGACGTCGCGCGCGCGCACCGCGCCGGCGCTGTCGATCTCGACGGTGCCCTGGCGCCCGGCCAGCAGGCGCAGCACCTCGGCCCCGCGCTGCTGCATCAGCGTGACCGCGTGATACAGGCCCACCTCGGACACGTAGCGGGCCTGCTTCGACAAGCGCAGGTTGCCCGAGCCGGCCATGTTCTGGGTCGTCGTGCGCATCGCCAGCATGCCCAGGGCCAGCATCGAGAAGAGGATCAGCACGGCCAGCACCAGCGCGCTGCCCCGCTGGCCGGCCCGCGCTCGGGCGCGGTGGGTTCGGTGTCGCAGCATGCTCAGTTCCCCCGCACCAGGTTGGGCGTCGCCACCTCGGACACCATCGTCGCCACCCGCGCGAACCCTTCGATGTTCGGATCCAGCTCGAACCACACCCGGTCGGCCGCGCGGCGCGCGTTGGGGTTGTTGAGGTTGATCGCGACGAGCAGCTCGGGATCCTCGCGCGGCGTCCGGGTGGCCAGCAGCACGTTCAGCGCGCGGACGCGATCCGGCCGCGCCGCCATCGCCGCCCCCTCGTCGCCGAAGCCGGGGTAGTTGCCCTCGTCGTCCTGCGGCAGGTCGTCGAGCGTGACGTCGGGGGGCGCCCCCGGCGTGTCCGGCCGCACGTCGTAAGTGCCCCAGACCTGCAGGTCCACCGCGTACTCCGCGACGACCAGATCCTCGAGCACGTTGTTCGCGTTGCGCGCGTCGACCACCTCGCGGTGCAGATCGGTCTTGGTGTTGGTGGCGTCCGCCGGATCGGCCATCAGCCGATAGCGCACCTGCTCCACCGGGTTGATCAAGCAGCCGCCCGCGTCGCACACCCCGGTGGGCAGGCAGGTGTTGCGCCCCAGCGTCACGGTGGGCGCGCCGCCGTTGTACTGGGCGTCGGTCACCACCACGAAGTCCTTGGCGTCGCTGGCCAGGGCGTGGATGCGCACGTACTGACCGGCCCGCCAGGTGCTCTCGAACCGCGCCCGGCTGCCCAGCATGGTGCGCGCCTCGCCGGTCAGCTGATCGTCCTCCGGCAGCACCAACACCGTCGAGCCGGCGACGCGCCGCGTCACCAGCGGCACCGAGCCCGACACGTCGAGCAGCAGGGTCACCTCGTCCGGCTGCACGGCGTTCGGCGCGTTGGACAGGATCGCCGGCACCCGGCCGCCGGTCGTGTCGTCGGCCAGCTGCACGCCGTTGATGCCCTGCACCGCCGCGCACAGCCCGGGATCCCGCCGCGCGAGATCCGTCGAGTTGGTGACCGCCATCCGCCCGGCGTTGCGCAGATCGGTCTTCAGGTACTCGAGGGCGAAGCGCATGCCCTCCTGCATCTGCACCACCTGCTCCTGGCGGTAGTACTGCTGCGAGTTCGCGATGAAGACGAAGTAGATCGCCAGCAGCACGATGGCCGACAGGAAGACCGCCAGCAGCAGCTCCACCATCGTGAAGCCGGCCGCCCGGGTACGCGCCAGAGAGCGTCGCCTCATCGCGGGTGCCTCCGCACGGTCACGGGGATGGTCACGGAGCTGAACAGCCCGACGTTGTCCTGGAAGGCGGCGGCGCCCTGCTGGGTACACACGGCCGCGACGCTCTGCGGGTTCAGGGTGTCACGGGGCCAGATCACGCGGACCCGCGCGTTCAGGATGCCGTCGTAGACGTCGTCGAGCGGGCTGAGCCAGTAGTGGACGCAGAAGCGCTGCCGAACCAGCTGGCTGCCGTTGGGATCGGCGCCCTGGTGGGGCAGCCCGTTCTGATCCACCGGCAGCCCGTCCCGCGGATCCACCCCCTGACCCGCGGGGATGTCGGTCATCGTCGCCCAGGCGCCGGCCGGCTGGTTCAGCCGCGGCCCGGGCAGCTGGCTGCCCGTCCACTCGTAGGCCTCGGCGCGCAGGCGCTCGGCGTAGCGCTCGGCCAGGTTCATCGCGGCCGCGGTCTCGCGGGCCGAGATGTTGCCCTGCATGGTGCCGATCTGCAGCGAGAAGACCGCCGCGAAACCGACCGCCGAGACGAAGACCGCGACGAGGATCTCGATGATGGTGAAGCCCCGCGGGGCGCCGGATCGCGTGTGCCTCATTGTCCCACCACCATTCGGGCGTGGCTGGCGAAGGTCATCTCGACCGCGCGCCCGGGGCCGATGGGCTCCCAGCCGCCGCCCGTGGGCTCGAAGCGGCGGACGACCAGCCGCGTCCGGCCGCTGATCGGCTCGACGGCCGCCCCGTCGACCCGCCAGACCGATCCGTCGGGCGCGATGCACAGCCGCAGCGC
>JAUHXL010000166.1 GCA_030426945.1 bacterium | reverse complement strand
GCAGGTGGCCGATGGCCGTGGTCAGCGCCCGCTCGCCCTCCCCGCGCACCGTCGTGGTCAGCGGCACCGGCGGCTCGAACACCACCTCGCGCTTGCCCGGCACCGTCACCTCGACCCGCGCGATGGGCGCCTCGTTCGGCTGCAGCACGACCTGCGGCTGCCCATGGGTGCGATCGACGGGCAGCTTCAGCCGCGCCTCGATCACCACCCGGCCGGGTCCCGTCAGCTCCGCCACGTGCCACCCGTCGGCCACGTGGGACGCCAGCGCCGCGTTGCCGCTCTTCAGCTCGACCAGCGGCGTGTCGGCCGAGGCCAGCCGCACCTTGGCCCGCTTGCCCCGCACCAGCACCTCGAAGCGGGTGGAGACGTCCACGCCGTCGCCGCCCTCGTCGGGGGCCAGGCGATACTCGACGCGCTGCACGGAGGCGCCGGCGCCGACGCCCGCCCAGCGCACCAGCACCGCCGGCGTCGCCGGCACGGTCGCGGTCACGCGATCGCCGCCCCGCGAGCCGCCCGTGCCCGGCCAGACCTCGGGCTCCGCCCCGCCGCTGGCGGTCAGCGTCGCCGAGGGCAAGGGCGGCAGCGGCACCATCGCGAAGGGCGAGCCGTCGGTGCCGGTCGCCGTGGGCACCAGGTACTGCAGCCGCACGTCGCGCGCGCCGGCGTCCTCCAGCAGCGCCACGTGGGCCCCGTTGATGCGCAGCAAGGCCGCGTCGCGGCCACCCACCGTGGCGCTCTCGAGCACGGCGTCGGCCGGCAGCAGCACGGCCTCGATGGGGCCATCACCGAAGGCCTCGAGCCGGGCGTCCACCGTGATCCGCGCCGCCTCGCCGACCGTGCCCGGCAGCTGCACCGTCACCGCGCCGCGGCCCCAGGTCACCGTCCCGCCCCCCGTGCGCTGCGCCGCGGCCATCAAGCGCGCGTAGCGGTCGAGGGACAGCCGCACCTGCTCGTCGGGCCCCTCGTCCTGGGCGAACGCCACCGCCGGGCCCAAGAGCAGGACCCACACCAGCCACCATCGCATGCTGCCACCTCCACGCCTCGGGCTTCGCGTCGGGTGTACTACGCCCGCAGCGCGCTGACGATCTCATCGACCGTCAGCCGTCCGTGAGGTTCCGGCGGGGGCGTCAATCCGGCCGCGTGGGCGCCGCGCGGGGATCGCTGATCGGCATCGCCGGGGTGCCGAAGATGACGAAGCGCAGCACCTCGCCCGCGTCGGCTTCGAGGCTGTGCGGCACCTCGGGCGGGATGACCACCACCGCGCCGGGGCGCAGACGGTGCGTCGCGTCGCCCAGCACCATCGTGCCGTGGCCCTCGAGCACGAAGTAGGTCTCGTCGTAGGCGCGGTGCAGGTGCAGACCGCCCCGCGTCACCTCGACGACGTGCACGTTGGCCACGCCGCCGTCGCCGCCCGTGACCACCCGCCGGACGTGACCGTAGGGGCAGTCGATGGGCGCCGTCTCGTCGAGGTAGCGGACCAGAGGGGTCTTCGTCGGGGGCTGGTCGGGCTGCATCGGAACCTCCGCGCCGAGGGCGCCGCATGGTACACCATCGCTGCCCCTCGACCCCCAGAGGCCCCATGAAACGAGCCTTGAAGATCCTCGGCGCCGCGCTGCTGCTCCTGGTCGCGGCGCTGGTCGGCCGCACCGTCACCGCCGAATCGCGCCAGCGCACCGCGCCGGCCGCCGCGCCGCTCGAGGGGTTCGACCTCGAGGCCGCCCTCGAGCGCCTCGCCTCGGCGATCCGGCTGCGCACCCAAGCCGACGCGGGCGGCGGTCTGTTCGACGAGCTGTACGTCCTGATCGCCGACGGCCTGCCGGCGCTCGCCCGCCTGCAGCGCCGCGACTTCCCACGGGGCGTGCTGTTCACCTGGACGGGCAGCGACCCCAGCCTCGAGCCGCTGCTGCTGCTCGCCCACGCCGACGTCGTGCCCGTCGACCGCCCGGAGGCCTGGACCCACCCCCCGTTCGCCGGGCGCCGCGCCGACGGCTTCCTGTGGGGCCGCGGCGCCCTCGACGACAAGGCCAGCCTCATGGCCCAGCTCGAGGCGGCGGCGTGGTTGGTCGAGCAGGGCTTTCGGCCGAAGCGCACCGTGCTCTTCGCCTTCGGGCACGACGAGGAGACCGCGGGCAAGGGCGCCGCCGCCATCGCCGACCACCTCGAGGCCGAGGGCGTGCGCGCCCACCTCGTCCTGGACGAGGGTGGGATGGTGACCCAGGGCGTCGTGCCCGGCGTGGAGCGCCCGGTGGCCATCGTCGGGATCGCCGAGAAGGACGCCTTCAGCGTGCGGCTGACCGCCGAGGACGTCGGCGGCCACGCCTCGATGCCGCCGCCCCACACCGCCGCCGGGCGCATCGGTCGGGCGGTCGCGCTGCTCGAGGCCAACCCCTGGCCCCTGCAGTTCACCCCCGCGTCCGAGGCGTTCATGGACTGGCTGGCGCCCGAGATGCCCTTCGGCCAGCGCCTGGCCCTGCGCAACCGCTGGCTGCTCGGCGGCGCGGTCAAGTCGCTCTACGCCGGCAAGCCTCGCACCGCGGCCCAGGTGCGCACGACCACCGCGGTCACCATGCTGAGCGGGGGGCCGCAGGCGAACGTCCTGCCCCAGCGGGCGACCGCGGTGGTCAACTACCGCGTCCTGCCCGGCACCTCTCGCGACGCGGTGCTCGAGCGGACGCGCCAGATTGTCAAAGACCCTCGGGTGCAGGTCGAGGCGCTGCCCTCGATCCCGCCCCGCCGCGACGTGATGACCGATCCCGACGGCCCCGGCTTTCGCGCCGTGCAGGCCGCCATCAACGGCGTCTTCCCCGACGCGGTCGTCGTGCCCTACCTGGTCGTCGGCATCACCGACGCCCGCCACTACACCGGCCTGTCCGATCACGTGCTGCGCTTCGCGCCGGGCTGGCTGGGGCCGGGCGACACCGACCGCATCCACGGCACCGACGAGCGCATCCGCGAGGCGGACTACGGCCGGATGGTCCAGTTCTATGCGCACCTGATCCGCAGCGTGCAGCCCGAGTAGGCGTTCTCCTCTGTTCGGCTCGTCGGCCGGACCACAGAGCGAGCGGCGTGCCACCGAGACGTTCCTTTTGTTTTCGGGTGCTTACGAACCAACGACTCGAGGCGCCAGGTGTATCGACCGTCCACGGTGTCCAGAATCTGGACGCTCCCGGAGCCCTCACTGGCCGGCCGCCGCGCGTCGAAGTAGGGTGAGGTCGACCTGCCACGGGAGCCCGCGCCATGCCCGCCACCCGCCTGGATCCCGCCGCCTTCTTCGCGCGCGCGGCGACGCTGCTCGACACGCCGCCCCACGCGCTGGTCGAGGCGCAGCTGCGCCGCGGCCCCGAGGTGCTGGGGCGGCGCGGCATGCTGTGCCTCGCGACCCGCGCCGCCGTGTTCATCGAGGACGAGGCCCTGCGCCCAGGGCGGCACCACCGGCTCGACGGCCGCGACCTGCGGGCGGTCGGCGAGACCGACACCTACCTCGGCACCGAGTTCAGCCTGCTGCTGGCCGAGGGCCCGGTGACCCTCAGCCACCTGCACGCCGACGACCGCGTGGTGGTGCGCGGGTGGCTCGACGCCACCCGCCGGCTGCGCGAAGCCACCGAGGCTGCCAGCGCGCGCGCCGCGCTCCTCACCGTGCTGCGGCGCCGCGCCGAGGTGCTGGCATCGGCCGCCCTGCCCGCACCCGCGGCGCCGCCCCGCGCGCTCGCGCCGCCGCCCCCACCGGCGCCGGCGCTGCCGCCCGCCGAGGTCGAGCCGGCGGTGAGCGCGCCGCCCGACGAGGCCGCACCCACGCTGGCCGAGCCCGCGCCCGACGACGCGGCGGAGGACGCCGTCGGCTGGGGCAAGATCGTCGTCGCCCTGCTCTTCGCCGCCTACACGGTGTGGCACTTCTGGTGAGCCGCGGGCGCCGCGGCGCGCCGGGCGTCAGCGACGACGGCGGCGCCGCAGACCGAGCAGCAACAGGCCCAGCCCCACCCAGGGCGCCCCGCCCGGCGCAGCCACGCACCCCTCGTCGCCCCCGCCGGTCGCGGCGGCGCCGCCGTCGGCACGCACCGCGACGCCCACGTCGAGCGCCGGAGGAGTGCCGCCGGGCCCGGCGTCCGCTCGAGCGCCACCCGGCGCAGCGTCGGTCCGGCCCGCATCATCGCGCGTCATGCCCCCGTCCGCCCCGGCGTCCCCCGTCGGCGCGCCCACGTCCGGCGGATCGGGCAGCGGCGGCGGGGGCCGCCCGGCGTCGTCCGCCCGCGGCAACCCCATGTCGGGATCCGCCATCGCCTCGCGCCCCACCAGCGTCACGGTGCCGAAGTCACCCGGCGTCTTGGTGCGCCCGATGCCCGGCGTCCACTCCAACCAGCCATCGCGCCCCGCGGCGTCCGCGTCGTTGATCAGGAACGACGCCTTCACCACGTCCCCCTCGCCCAGCCCCGGCACCGCGACGCGCAGCTCGTAGCGCGTCCGCCGGCCGTCGCGCGCCACCGCGGCCGTGATCCCGTCGAGGCCGCCGTGGAAGGCGTGCAGGCGCGTCGCGTCGCCGACGAGGGCCACCGTCACCTCGCGGTCGTCGTCGTCGTAGGCGTCCCCACCGTCGGCGTCGAGGTCGACCGCGAGCTGCACCGAGTCACCCAGCCACAGGGTGTCGTCGGGCTGGTCGTTGCGGTGGCGCTCGTCCTCGACGTCCACCGACAGCCACAGCGCGCCGGCGCTCCACGCGGCGCACGCGCGCGCCGACAGATCGGCGTCCCCAGCGCGCGGCTGGTCCACGACCTCGTAGCGCGTCAACACCACGCACCCGTCGTCGTCCCACTCCCCCAGCGAGCCGTCCGGCGCCGCGTCCATGCGGCGCGGCGCCTCGATGGCGGCCGCGGGCGGCGGCGGCGGGGGCGGCGGCGGCATCGCGTCCTCCCGCCAGGCGGGGTTCTCGGCCAGCTCCGCCTTCAACCACGCGAAGACCGGCTTGAGCACGAAGTTGTCGGCCCACGTCGCGTCCGGCCCGGCCACCCGCCGCGTCAGCCCATAGCCGTCGATGTCGCAGGTGGGCTGGGCGGGTCGGCAGTCCGTCAGCTCGTAGAAGAAGGTGTTGGTCCACCAGGGCGTCGCGAGCTGCAGCGCCAGCACCTCGCGGGCGTAGATCACCTGGTTCTGCTGCTCGTCGGCGTCGTCCCACGGATCGGCCCGATAGCCCACCTCGGTCAGCCACACCTCGCCCTGCCACGCGGCGCCGTCGAGCACCTGCCGCAGGCCGGGCTCGTAGAAGCAGATGGCGTCGTCGCCGATGTCGATGGCGTGGGCGAGGTCGTCGCAGATCCAGCGCGCGCGGATCGCCTGGGGCTGCGCGTAGGTGTGGTGCGTGAGGATGTCGAAGACGTCGCCGGCGCGGTCGAGCACGCCGCCGAGGTAATCCTGCCAGGGCCCCACGCTGGCGATGTCCGGGCCGAGCACCTTGCAGTCGGCGCAGGCCCGCCGCACCGCATCGGCGCCCGGCCGCAGCACCCGATCGACGTACTGGTCGAGGGTGCCCTCCCAGAAGTGGTCGAGGTTGGGCTCGTTCCAGATGCCGAAGTGCCGCACGCCGCGGGCCGCGTAGTGGGTGACGGCGGCCTCGACGAAGGCGGCGTAGGTGCCCGCCCGCGGCACGTCGTTGCTGGGCACGTCGTCGGCGCCGCCGTCCGTCGCCCAGGCGGGCGCGTAGGACAGCGTCATCATCACCTTCAGGCCGCGGGCGGACGCGCCGTCCACGACGCGATCCATGTAGCCCCAGTCGTAGCGACCCGCCGCGGGCTCCAGCTGGAACCAGTTGGCGTCCACCCGCACCCACTCGACCCCGAGGTCGGCCAGGGCGTCGAGCTGATCGTCGGTGGGGACGTGGGCGTTGACCCCCACGTCGTTGGCCCCGGCCGGCGCGGCCAGCAGGGCGATGATCGCCGTCAGGATGAGTGTCGCGCGCATCCGCGGAACGTAGCACGATGCGCCGGGTGTGGAGCTACCTCACCGCCTTCGGATCGGGCTTCCTGGCCGCCACGCTGCTGCCCGTCGCGTCGGAGGTGGTCGTGGTGGGCCTGGCCACCCGACCCGACGTCGAGGCGGGTCCGTTGTGGCTGGCCGCCAGCTTGGGCAACACGCTGGGCGCGGTGGTCAACTACGGCCTCGGCCGCTTCGCGCTGCACTGGCGGGACCGCCGCTGGTTCCCGGTGCGCCCCGATCAGCTCGCCCGGGCCCAGGCCTGGTTCCGGCGCTGGGGCGTCTGGACGCTGTTGCTCGCGTGGGCGCCGGTGGTGGGGGACGCGCTGACCGTCATCGCCGGCATCATGCGCGTGCGGCCGCTGGCCTTCGTGACCCTGGTGTTCATCGGCAAGGCCGCGCGATACGCGGCCTTGCTGTGGGCCATCGGCTGACCGGGATCAGTTCATGTCCATGTCGGGCTCGGCCACCGTCTCGGCGCCCACCGCCAAGGTGTAGGGCAGGCAGCTCGACCCCTCGATGGCCTCGACCTTCACCAGCACGTGCGTGTCGTCGTTGAAGAAGCAGGCCGCGTCGACCTCGTAGGCCAGCACCAGCGCGCCGTCGACGACCTCCTCGGTGCAGGTCTCCGGCAGCAGCAGCTCGCCCCCGCAGAACGCGTTGATGTCGTCAGCCTCCTCGGCCACCGACAGGCACAGCCGGTAGTTCGTGCCCTCGGGCAGGTTGCCCAGCGCGACGACCACCCGGTAGGGCTCCTCGCCGCCGATGCCGGGGAAGCACAGGTCGCTCTTCTCGTCGACGCGCAGCCAGTGGTAGTCGATGTCGCCGTCGGGGTAGATGCTGCCGTTGAGCAGCCGCGGCTCGTCACCCTCGCCGATGTCGCCGACGTTGTTGGCCGTACGGCACTCCTCGTTCATCTCCCACTGGTCGCCGGGCAGCCCCTCGTCGGTGGTCCCGTCGCAGTCGTTGTCCACGCCGTCGCACAGCTCGTCGGCCGCGGCGATCTCGCCCTGGCAGGCCTCGGCGCCGTCCACGCAGGCCAGGATGCCCGCGCGGCAGCTCCCCTCGTCGGAGCCGCACACGTCCCCCGCGCCGGGCACGCCGTCGTCCACGACGCCGTCACAGTCGTTGTCGAGGCCGTCGCACACCTCCGGGTTCTGATCCGGCTCGGCGACCTCGGCGCCGTCCTTCAGACAGGGCCCCCAGGTGCGGTCGGCCATGCAGGTCTTCACGCCCTGCTGACACACCCCGCGATCGACCGAGCACACGGTCGTGCTGTCGGGGATGCAGCGATCACAGCCCTCGTCGACCATGCCGTCGCAGTTGTCGTCGATGTCGTTGCCGCCGTTGTCCGGCCCGCAGTCCTCCATCGCCATCGGCTCCCGCGCGTCACAGGCGCCCCAGGTGCCGTTCTCGCAGGTCTCGGCGCCCGCGCCGCACAGGTTGCTGCACTCGCGCCGCAGCCCCTCGTCGGTGGTGCCGTCGCAGTCGTCGTCCATGCCGTTGCAGGTCTCGATGGCGGGCGCGGCGGCCGTGCAGCCCACCCAGTTGCCCAACGAGCAGGTCTCCATGCCGTCGCCGCACGCGCTCTCGCACACGCGGGTGAGCGCCTCGTCGATCTGCCCGTCGCAGTCGTTGTCCTGCCCGTCGCACACCTCGGTGGCGGGCTCCGGCGCGTTGCAGCCCACCCACGACCCGCCCGGACAGGTCTCGACGCCCGAGCCGCAGGCCGTGTTGCACGCCCGCTGCAGGTTCTCGTCGCTCTCGCCATCGCCGTCGTCGTCCAGGCCGTTGCACTGCTCGGCCGCCTGCGGCACGCAGTCACCCCAGGCCCCGTTGGTGCAGGCCTGAGATCCGGGCATGCCACCCGCGTCACACGCGCGCGTCTGGCCTTCGGCGCAGGCCGGGCCCGCGTCGGCGCCGCCGCCCCCGCCCCCGCCGGAGTCATCCGTCCCGCAGCCCACCGCCCCGAGCATCAGGGCGGCGAACCACCCGCTCCCCAGCAACACGCTCTTCTTCACCACGGCCTCCCCAGACCTTCCCTCGGCAACGGGTCGTTGTACCGTCCCCTTCGCCGAGCCGCCACCCCCCTGCCCGAGCGGCTCCGGCCGGCTTGACCGCCCGATCCTCGGTGCGGCACGGTGCTCGGCAATCTCGGAGGGGAGCGACGACATGCACGCACGGATGGGCGCACGGTGCCTGGTCTTGAGCGCTCTGGCGCTGTTCGGCTGTGACGACGACGGGGCCAGCGCGGATCCCCCGCCCGACGCCGCCGGCATGGGCGGCAGCCCCGGCGCGGGCGGCGCGCCGGGCATGGGCGGCGATCCCGGCGCGGGCGGCGACCCCGCCGACGCGGGGCCCGGCGCCGACATGGGCGTCGAGTGTCCCGACGAGGGGCGCCTGGATCCCGACTGTGATCCGATCAACCCCTACGCCTGCTCGATGCCCTGGCCCTCGAACCTGTACCTCGAGGAGGACGCCACCCGCACGACCGGCTACACCCTCGCCTTCGGCGCCACCTCGCTGCCCGCCAACGTCGAGGATGTCCACGTCGATCCCACCGCCTGGCGCCGCATGGACGGCTACGGCCCGGGCGAGGCGCTGCTGGTCATCCTGCCCGGCGTCGACGTGTCGACCCTGCCCTCGGAACACGACCTGGCCGACAGCCTGGCCGAGGACGCGGCCATCGTCTGGTACGAGGTGAAGGGCGACACCATGCGCCGCGTGCCCTACTGGGTCGAGCTGGACGCCTACGAAGAGGATCCCTCCATCCAGACCCTGTTCGTGCGCCCGGCCGTGTTGCTGCAGGAGGACGCGCACCACTACGTCGCCTTCCGCGGCCTGACGGACACCACGGGCGCCGCCATCGGGGCCAGCCACGCGTTCCGCCAGCTTCGCGACGACGATCCCTGCGCCCAGCCGGTCGTCGCCGACCGCAGAGCGCGCTTCGAGGGCGTCTTCAGCTTCTTCGAGGCCCAGGGCGTCGAGCGGGGCACGCTGCAGCTCGCCTGGGACTTCCACACGGCCAGCAGCGACAGCCTGCACGGCTGGATGTTGCACCTGCGCGACGCCGCCCTCGCCGCCGTCGGCGACACCGGCCCCGAGCTGACCGTGCTGCAGGTGACCGAGTTCGCGCCCGCCCCCGACGACAGCGGCCGCGAGGTCAACGAACACATCGCCCTCGAGCTCTACGGCACCTTCCGGTCGCCCTACTACCTGAAGCCCGACGGCCCCTTCCGCGATCAGATGGGCAGCGTGATGAACCTGGGCGACGACGGCATGCCCACCCAGAACGGCTGGCACGATCCCGAGTTCTGGATCCGCATCCCCCACACCGCGCTCGACGGCACGGCGCACGGGCTGGTGCAGTACGGCCACGGCCTGCTGGGCAAGGGCAGCCAGGTGCGCGGCAGCTTCAACTCGAAGATCGCCGCCGACCACAAGTTCATCTTCTTCGCCAGCGACTGGACCGGCATGGCCGAGCCCGACGAGCCGAACATCCAGGCCATCATCACCGAGATGAGCTACTTCCCCTGGCTGGCCGACCGCATGCACCAGGGCATGGTCGACTTCCTGGTGCTGGCGCAGGCGATGCGCGGCGGGGCCTTCGCGGCGCTCGACGCCGTGACCACCCGCGGCATCACCCTCGACACCGACCGCTTCTACTACAGCGGCATCAGCCAGGGCGGCATCTACGGCGCCACCTACCTGGCGCTGAGCCCGGTGCTGACGCGCGGCCATCTGGGCGTGCCGGGCCAGAACTACTCGACCCTGCTGCACCGGTCGGTGGACTTCGAGCCCTTCTTCGCGGTGGTCGAGCAGCTCTACGGCCCGCGCTACGACGAGGCGCTGATCCTGTCGACCATCCAGCAGCTGTGGAACCAGACGGATCCGGTCAGCTACTACCGCCACCTGAGCGCCGACCCCTTCCCCGGCAACCCGGTGAAGCACGCCATCGGCGCTCCGGCGCGCGGCGACTACCAGGTGGCCCCGGTGACGATGGAGATCGTCGCCCGCAGCGACGTCGGCTTCGCGCTGATGGAGAATTACGACGACGAGCGCACGGTCGACCTCGTCGAGCCGACCGCCTACCCCCACGAGGGCTCGGCCATCGTGAACTGGCACTTCGGCAACCCGTGGCCGCCCGCCGGCAACCGGCCGCCGCCCGAGCACCCGAACGGTGATCCCCACGGCAAGCCGCGGCGCCTCGACTCGCACAACACGCAGATGGTGCACTTCTTCGAGACCGGGGAGGTCGTCGACGTGTGCGAGGGCGGCCTGTGCCCGCCGCCGAGCGAGCGCCCCTGACGCCGCCCGTCAGGGGGCCTCGGGCACCCCGGCGAGCACCGCCTGCCAGGCCTCGCGGAAGGCGCCCTTGTGATGGCCGCCCTTCACCATGCCGACCACCTTGAAGTCGCCCTCGGGATCGTCCACCGCGATGTAGGTGGGCCAGCCCATGTCGGCCTTGTTCGGCACCTGCTGCACCAGGATCTTGCGGTACTTCCGGTAGGCGGCGGCGTCCTGCAGCTTGACCTCGGCGAACGCCATCCCCAGCTCGGCGGCGATCTTCTGGTCGAAGCGCGCCATCTGGAAGCAAACGCCGCAGTCTTCGCTCGAGAACTTCAGCATCGTCCGTTCGGTCATCGAATCCTCACGCTGCGTCGGTCGAGGTGTGCAGATGCCCCGTCGCGGGGGCGGGTTGCCGGGCGGGTCGGGGCCGCCGCCCGAAGGCGTGGCCCAGATAGACGGCCGCGGTCAGCAGCAGCAGCGCGACGCCCTGATGCGCCGCCGCGACCGCGATGTGCAGCGGGTGCAGCCCGTGGTGGGTCTGCAGCCGCCCGTTGAGCAGGATGGTGGTCACCCCCAGCGCGACCTGCACCCCCACCAGCGCCGCCACCCACCGCCCCCCGCGCCGCTGCGCCGGGGTGGTGGCGCGCCCGCGCGTCGCCAGCCACAGCCCCACCCCGGCCAGCCCGACGACGTAGCCGAGCGTGCGGTGGACGAAGTGGATGCCCACGTGGTTGGTCAGCGTCATGCCCTCGGGCACGTACACGCCGTTCATGTCGGGCCATGTGCTGTACATGAAGCCGGCGCGGCTGCCCGCCATGAAGGCGCCGTACACGATCTGCAGCGAGAGCACCGCCACGAACGCCCAGGCCAGGGCCGCCGCGCCCGCGTCGCGGCGCGCGCCGGGCGGCGCCGGGCGCAGGTCGAAGAGGATCCACGCGATCCAGCAGGCCACGAAGAAGGCCAACGACAGGTGGGCGGCCAGGCGGTAGTGGCTGACCGCCGGCACGTCGACCAGCCCGCTCTTGACCATGTACCAGCCGAGCAGGCCCTGCAGGCCGCCGAAGACGAAGGCGAGGAAGGTGCGCCAGCGCAGCGGGCCCACGAGGCGCCCGCGCAGCGCGAGGATGACCCACGGCACGAAGAAGACGACGCCGATCAGGCGACCGAAGAGGCGGTGCAGGTACTCCCAGAAGAAGATCGCCTCGAAGTCCTCGAGGCGCATCCAGTGGTTCACCTTCAGGTACTGCGGGGACTGCTTGTACTTCTCGAAGACCGCCTGCCAGGCGTCCTCGCCGATGGGGGGCAGCGCGCCCATGAGGGGTCGCCACTCGACCATCGACAGGCCGCTGCCGGTGAGGCGCGTGATGCCGCCGATGAGCACCATCACGAACACCATGCCCCAGGTGGCCCACAGCCAGATGCGGACGGTGCGGTACGGATCGGAGACGGGCGGCGGTGGTGCGGGCGGGGTCACGGGGCTCGTCCTGTCGCGCCGGTCGAGGCGATGGACGACGCTTCTAGGCAATCCGAGGTCGCGGGGTCAACTCTCCGGCCGGGCCTCGGGGGGCTCCGGTTGGGCGGGCCCGGTCTCGAGGCCGTCGGGCGGACCCGCGAGGGCCTCGCGGCTGAAGGTGAGGTCGATGGCCTCGATCACCGCGGCCGGCGCGGGCGGCTGCGGGCGCGTCACCCAGGCCACCGCGAGCACCGCCCCGACCAGCGCGCACGCGACCAGGGGCGCGGTCCACGGGTTCGGGCGGGGTGGCTGCGGGGGATCTCGACGCATGCAGGCCAGAGTGACGAATGCGGCGCTTCGTCGCCAGTGCAAACGACTGCCCGCCCCTGGCCCGCCCTTTACCCGCCTCGGCGCCGATGCCACCATGCCGGCGCGAGAACGGAGCGCGCCGCGATGACCGATCCGACCACCGTGTGGCTCGACCACCTGTTCGCCTGCGTGAAGCGCCACGTCCACCGGTACGGCTTCCGCATGGTGCAGGCCAGCGGCACGCTGAGCCAGCTGTACGTCAGCCTCGACGAGGCGCGCGGCCTGCTGGGCACCCGCGACGTGGGCGCGGCGCCGCCCGCCGCCCTGCAGCTGCCGCCCTGGGCGCAGGTCGAGGCCGAGGTCGAGGCGACCGGCGCCGCCCTGCGCGCCGCGCTGGAGGCCGACGGACCGCTGCGCGCGCTGGCCCGGCGCTTCCGCCTGGACGCCGACGCCCTCACCCTGCTGCTGGCCGCGGCCGGCCCGCTGGTGTCGGTCGACCTCGCCCGCCTGTACGCCTTCGCGTGGGCCGACTTCGCCATCAAGCTGCCCAGCGTCGGGTTCCTGTGCGAGCTGATCGCCGCGACGCCGACCGACGCGGCGCGCCTGCACGACGCCTTCCGCGCCGGCGCCCCGCTGCGCCGCTATCGCCTGGTCGAGCTGCGCGACGCGCCGGCGTGGGGCACCGACAGCCCGCTGCTGCACCGCGGCGTGGTGGTGCCCGACGCCGTGCTCTCGTTCCTGCGCGGCGGCCTCGACGCCCTGTCGCCCGGCCTCACCGCGGCCTGCCGCGTGGCCGCCCCCGACGCGGCCCCGCCGCTCGAGGCCCTGTTCGTCGACGACACCGTGCGCGCCGACCTCGCCACCAGCCTGGCCCGCGCGGTGGACACCGGGCGTCCTCGCCTGGTGGTGGCCGGCTCGGCGGGCAGCGGGCGCCGCACGCTGATCTCGAGCCTCGCCGCCACCCACGGCTGGGGCACCCTGACGGTCGATCTGGAGCGCCTGCCCGGCGATCCGGAGCCCTTCGCCGCGCGCCTCGCCGAGGCGGCGCGCGAGGCGCTGCTGCGGCGCTGCGTGCTCATCCTGCGCGGCGACGCCCTGGCCGAGCGCCGCGAGGACTGGGACAAGCGCTCCGCCGTCGTCGGCCAGCTGGTCGACCAGCACGACGGGCCGGTCGTGTTCACCGCGCACCTGTCCGTCGGCGCGCTGCATCCC
>JAUHXL010000748.1 GCA_030426945.1 bacterium | reverse complement strand
CACGTCCTGCGCGACCGCGTCTACCGCGAGATGGCGCGTCTGCTGGGCCCGGACACCCCCGACCGCTTCGACTTCGGCGCCGCGCCGCGGGTCGACGGGGATCGCGTCCACGTCGTCGGCGACTTCGAGGCGATGCTGGAACGACGCGCGGTGACCGACGGACGCCCATGAACGCACCGCGCGAGCCGCGCGCCGATGTCGCGCCCGCCGCGACCGAGACGCTCTACACCGTGCAGGACGTCGCCCGGCTGACCGGCGCGCGCGTCGATCAGCTGCGCCGGTGGGCCAAGAGCGGCCTGCTGCCAGCGCGCCGCCAGGACGGCAGCGGCCTCTGGTACGGCTTCCCGGATCTGATCGCCGCGCGCACCGCCGTCGACCTGATCGACCGCGGGGTGACCACGCGGCAGGTCCGCGAGGCCATCGAGGTCGTGCGGGCGTGGCGGCCGGACCTGAGCCAGCCGCTGGCCTCGCTGCGGGTGTACTCCGATCACGGGCGGCTGGTCGTGCGCCTCGACGACGCGCTGGTCGAGCCGCGCTCCGGGCAGGCGGTGCTGGCCCTGCCCCTCGGCGAGCTGGCCGAGGCGGCGCAGCGGGTGGGTGAGGTCGTGCCGGTCGAGCCGACGCCGCGGCCGCTCGACGCCGAGGGCTGGGTCGCGCGGGGCCTCGACGCGGAGACCGCGGAGGATCTCGACGAGGCCGCTGCCTGCTACGCCCGCGCGCTGGCGCTCGAGCCCGAGCACCCCGGGGCGCTGCTGAACCTGGGCAACGTGGCCTACCAGAGCGGGCAGCTGCGCGAGGCCTGCGAACACTACCGGGCGGCCACGCAGGCCGATCCCGACTACGCCGAGGGCTGGTACAACCTCGCCAACGTGCTCGACGACCTCGGCCACCTCGACGCCGCCGCCCGCTGCTACGACGCGGCGCTGGATCTGGCCCCCGAGTTCGCCGACGCCCATTTCAACCTGGCGCTGCTGTGGGAGAAGTCGGGCGCGCGCGAGCGGGCGCGCACGCACTGGGCGCGCTTCCTCGAGCTGGTCAGCGAGGGGGACTCCGCCGACCTCGCGCGCAGCTTCCTCGCCGCACGCGAAGACGAGGGCTGACTCGACGTGTCCGGCCCGACCTCTCAGAGCCCTGCGGCCCTGCCCGACGGACCCGCTGAGGCGTCCGGCGCCGGCCCGGGCGCGCGCGATTGCGGCGGCGCATTTCGTCGTGCTAGGTTGCGCCCCGTTTTCGGGTCGCTCGGGCGCCCGGTGAATGGTCCCCCGGTCGACGGTGACGTGGTCGACCGTCACGCCGTCGGCCGGAGCGCTGTCGACCATGGCGCGGCACACGCAGCGGCGGGACCGCGGAACGGGCCGGCGCGAATCACCACCGGCCCACGCGACGCCGCGGGCGTCTGGAGAGTCCAAGGGCCGTGAAATCCTGCCCCACCTGTCAGGCCGAGTTCGACGACGCCGCCGAGTTCTGTCCCTACGACGGGTCCAAGCTCGCCGCCACCGGCGGTGAGGACGTCAGCCTGATCGGCCAGATGATCGCCGATCAGTTCACCGTCGAGCGCAAGCTGGGACAGGGCGCCGTCGGCACGGTCTATCGCGCCGAGGACACGCAGGGGCGCCGCCCCGTCGCGGTGAAGATCCTCAACCCCGGCATCTCGCCGACGGCCCCGAGCACCGAGTCGCTGCTGGCGGACGTGCAGGCGGTGACGCGCCTGACGAACCCGAACATCGTGCCGACGCTCGCCCACGGGGTGCACGGCGATCGGTTCGTCTACCTCGTCGAACCGCTGCTGGCGGGGCAGAGCCTCGCGCACCGGCTGGAGCAGGCGGGGCCGCTCGCGCCCGTCGCGGCGGTGCAGGTGGCGCAGCAGCTGCTGGCGGGGCTGGACGCGATGCACCGCGCCGATCTGCTGCACCTGGATCTGAAGCCGCAGAACATCTTCCTCATCCGGGATCCGCTCGGCATGGAGCGCGCCGTGATGGCGGGCGCGGGCACCTGGCGCGTGCTGGCGCTGGACGCCGCGCCGGCGCGCGCGGCGGGCACCTGCCTGGCGCGGCCCGAGTACGTCGCCCCGGAGATGGTGGGCGGCAAGGCGCTCGACGGACGCACCGACCTGTACCTGCTGGGCCTTGTGCTCTACGAGATGCTGTGCGGTCGCCCCCCCTTCCCGGGCACCAACTTCAAGACCACGGCGCGCCGGCACGCGCTGGAGAAGCCCCTCAGCCCCAAGCTGGTGCGGCCTCAGGCGGACATCGACGACGCGCTGGACGCGGTGGTGATGCGGCTGCTCGAGAAGCAGCCGGCCAAGCGCTTCGCCGCGGCGGTGGAGCTGGCGCAGGCGCTCGAGCCCCTCGGCGGGGGGACGCCCGGGCCCCGGCTGCCGGCCACCTCGGCCACGCCGCAGCCCATCCGCCCGTCGAGCGCGCCGGCGGCGGCGGAGGACGACGCGGCCACTGTGCCGGAGATGCGCGCGGTCGAGGCCCTCGCCGCCGCCAGCACGGCGGCCGAGCCGGCGCCCGAGCCCGAGCCGGCGCCCGAGCCCGAGCCGGCGCCCGAGCCCGAGCCGGCGCCCGAGCCCGAGCCGGTGGCCGAGCCCGAGCCGACGCCCGAACCCGAACCCGAACCCGAGCCGGCGCCCGAGC
>JAUHXL010000165.1 GCA_030426945.1 bacterium | reverse complement strand
GGACGACGCGCCGCCGTACTCGAGGGCGAACTGCGAAGGAGGTCACCATGGACCGCACACTGCGTCTGCTCACCGTCGCCGCCCTCGTCACGGCCTGCGGGGGGGATGACGGCGATCCACCCTCCACGGCCCGGCCCGCGGCGCTCACCGCCGCCTGCGCCGACGACACCACCCCCGAGGACGCCTGGCGCTGCGACACCCGTGAGGTCGTCGAGTGCGACTGCGCCGCCGAGGCGCCCGAGGCCACGCTCTACGTCGAGCACGAGGCCTGCGATCCGGACGCCCTGGTCTTCGACGCGCCGGACGCGTGCACGCCGGGCACCTACAGCATCGCGGTCCAGACCGAGGGCGAGCCCATCTGCGAGGCCACGCTCGAGGTGGTCGACACCCGGCCGCCCGTCCTGCGCACGCATCCGGTCGAGCTGTGGCCGCCGAACCACAAGCTGCACGCCGTGACGCCCGCCGACTGCGCCGAGGTCGTCGACGCCTGCGATGCGGACGTGCGGCTCACGTTCACCTGGGTACACGTCGACGAGCCGGCCAACGCCACCGGCGACGGCAACACCGAGCCCGACATCGTGGACGCCCGCTGCGGCGGCGTGATGCTCCGCGCCGAGCGCCAGGGCGGCGGCGACGGCCGCGTCTACCAGCTCGGCGTGCGCGCCGAGGACGACGCGGGCAACGTCACCGACGCCGTCTGCGTGGTGTACGTGCCCCACGACCAGCGCGGGGACGAGGCGCCCACGCCCGCCGCGCCGGCCGAGGGCGTGCGCGACGTCGTCGCGTGTGCCGACGCCGCCGAGTAAGTTGCGCCCCGTGGAGGGGCGCACCATCGATCTGGCCGGCGACCCGGCGTTGCTGGCCCGCTTCCGCGCGGGCGACCAGGAGGCCCTGGCCACGGTCTACCGCGCGCACTTCGACGAGGTGTGCCGCGTGCTGCGCCACGGCTTCGGCATCAAGACGGCGACCGGGCCCGGCCGCGTGCCGGGCCTGAAGGACGCCTTCGCCGTCGAGAGCGCCTGCCACGAGGTCTTCGTGCGGGCGTTCAAGCCGTCGGCGCGCGCCGCCTACGACGCCCGCCGGCCTTACGGCCACTACCTGTTCGGCATCGCGCGCAACCTGCGCATCGATCTGTACCGCCGGCGGCGCGCCGAGCCGACGCCGCCCGAGTCCTTCGAAGGCGACGCCGACGAGGGCCCGCCGGTGGACGTGCTGTATCAGCGCGAGGCCCAGCGGGCGCGGGTGCGCGCCTATCTCGAGACGCTGCCCGCCACCGACCGGGCCTACGTCGACGGCCGCTTCGAGGGCGGCCTCTCGCAGACCGACGCCGCCGCCGCGTTGGGTCTGACGCGCATCCAGGGGCGGCGCATCGAGGCGCGCGTGAAGGCCGGCCTGCGCCGACACCTGCTGCGCGAGACGGGCGAGGACGACCATGGCGTGTGATTCGCGCTGGACCGAGCGCATCGACGACCTCGTGGCCGACGGCGCGACCGAGGCCGAGTGGGCCGCGCTGCGCGACCACCTCGCCGACTGCGGCGCCTGTCGGGCGGCCTACGATCGCGCCAGCCGCGACACGGCCGCGCTCGAGGCCGAGGGCAGCGCGACGCCCCGCGCCGTGCGAGCCCGGCTCGAGGCCGACCTGTTCGCGGCGCTGGCCGCCGAGGCGCCCGCGCCCGCGCCCTCGCCGGCCGCGCTGCAGCCACCGCGCCGTCGGCCCTGGCTCGTCGCGGGCATGGTCGCGGCGGCCGCCGCCGGCATCCTCGTGCTGTGGTCGCTGCCCCAGCCGACGCCCGCGCCCGCGCCCGACGCATGGGCGACGCGGGGCGGGGCGGCGCGGGACGCGCTCGGTCTGCGGCTGCTGTGCGTCGAGGCCGCCGCCGGCGAGCCGCGCGTGCGCGCCGCCGCCTCGTCGACCACGCGCGCGCCGGCCGACTGCGTCCACGACGACCGCCTGCAGATCACCTGGACCCTGCAGACCGCCGACGGCGCGCCGCGCTACCTGGCCTTCTTCGCGGTCGACGCCGACGGGCAGGTGCGCTGGTACTGGCCGCGCGGCGAGGCCTCGCCGGCGGCGCCCGGCGTCGACGTCCCGCTGCCGGGCACCTTCCAGCTCGATGTGAACCACCGGGCGGGGCGGCACCGGGTGTTCGGCGTGGCCGACCGGCAGCCAATCGATAGAGCGCGCATCGACGCCGCGCTGCGCGACGGCGCCACGCCGGGCGCCCTGACCCGCGCGCTGAGCGCCGAGGGGCGCGCGCCGACCGTCGCGTCCGCCTGGATGGTGCTGCGATGAGCCGCCTGCTGATCCTCGCCGCGCTGCTCGCCGCGGCCCCCGCCGACGCCGCCGTGCGGCGCTTCGCCGTCGTGGTCGCCGAGAACCAGCCCGCGGCGGGCGACCTGAAGCCGCTGCGCTTCGCCGACGACGACGGCGTGAAGTACGCCGCGCTGTTCCGCGGGGCCGGGGTCGACACGACGCTGCTGGCCGTGCTCGACGCCGACACCCAGGCGCGCCACCCCAAGGCCGCCGCCGCCAGCGTGCCGCCCACGCGCGCCGCGCTCGGCACGCTGATGGCGGCCGTCGGCCAGCGCATCCGCGCCGCGCGCGCCGCCGGCGACCGCACCGAGCTCTACATCGTCTACGCCGGCCACGCCGACATCGGGCCGGACGGCGAGGGGCGCATGCACCTGCGCGACGGCACGCTCAGCCGCAGCGCGCTGCTGAGGGACGTGGTCGGCGCGTCCCCCGCCGACTTCAACCACGTCATCATCGACGCCTGCCACGCCGCCGCGATGGTGTACCGGCGGGGCGAGGGCGACGACTTCCAGCCGGGCGCTTACACCGCGCTGGTCGAGGCCTACCTCGACCGGGCGGACCTGAAGCAGCACCCCAACACCGGCGTGCTGCTGGCCAGCAGCGCGCGCCGCGAGGCGCACGAGTGGAGCGGCTGGCGTGGCGGCGTCTTCAGCCACCAGGTGCGCTCGGCGTTGACCGGCGCGGCCGACGTGAACGGCGACGGCGCGCTGGAGTACAGCGAGGTGGCGGCCTACGTCGCGGCGGCCAACCGCGCGATCGCCGATCCTGACCTGCGACCCGAGGTTGTGTTCCAGCCGCCCGCGCGGGCGCTGAACCACCCGCTGTGGCGCTACGACGGGCCCGGGGTGCGGCTGCTGCGGCTGCCGGGGCAGCTCGGGCGCGTGTGGCTCGAGGACGCGCAGGGCACGCGGGTGGCCGACCTGCACGTGCGCAGCGCGCGGCCCGTGTTCGTGGCGCTGACCGGCCAGGGCCCGCACTACCTGCACGACGGCGAGCGCGAGGCGGTGGTGCCCGCCGGGGCGCAGCGCGTCGAGGGCGAGGCGCTGACCTGGCGCGAGGCGGACACGGCGCGGCGCGGCGCGGTCGACGACGCGCTGCGCCGCGGCCTGTTCGAGCGGCCGTACACCGGCGACTTCTACGACGGCTTCGTGCTCAACCTGGGAGTGCCGCCGGCGGTCGAGCAGGGCGCGGGCCCAGGCGCCCACGAGGTCGCCGCCGTCGAGCCCCGATTCGGCGCGTGGCCCTGGATCAGCGCCGGCGTCGGGCTGGCCGCCGGCGTCACCGCGGCGGCTCTGGCGCTGCACGCCGAGGCGGCCGTGGACGACTTCGAGGCCGACCTGAATCGCACCGGCCTCGACGACCCGGACGCCCGCTCGGCCATCGATCGAGAGCGCGTCGCCGCGGGCGCCTTGACCGGGGTGGCCGTGGTGGGCTTGGCTACCGCGCTGACGCTGTGGCTGCTCGACGACCCCACCGCTGCGCCGACCGTGATCCCCGCCCCCGGCGGTGTCGGGGCGGCGTTCTCGTTCTGATCGCCGCGCTGCTGGGCGGCTGCACCGATCCCGACCACCTGTTGAGCGAGGCCGACCTGCGGGTGCAGGTGGTCGGCGTGCGCGGGCCGATCACGGAGGTCGAGGTCGAGGTGGAGCTGCCGGCCGACAACCTCGTGCGGCGGGTGGCCGCCCGAGACGAGGTGGTCGTCTACTTCCCCGCGCTGCCCTCAGCGGGCTTGGGCGTCTACGTGCGGGCCTTCGACGACGGCGGCGCGTTGCAGAAGTGCGTCTGGCACGGCGGCGCCGACCCTGGCGACCGGGTGCGCGTCGACCTGACCACGGCGCACGCGACCTGCGCCCCGTCCGAATCGCCGGACGGTGGCCCCGAGGCCGGATCGACCCCGGAGAGGGGCGACGCCGAGCCGGGTCCGCCCGGCCGCGGCCCGCCCGACAGCAGCATGGGGCGCGGCCCCGACAAGCGGCACTGACCCCCCCCCGCAGGCCCAGCACACGTGCCGCGCGGAGCGTGACCCGTCGGCGGCGGATCCCCGCCCGGCGCGTCGGCCTTCCGAGGCGGTCCCTCGAAAATCCGAGGCGCCGCGGGGCGCACCGACCGACGGGGAGGGGCCCGCGCCGTGGCACGCGCGCTGCACTGGGCGGCCGGCGAAACTCAACGCGGGAGACTCTCCGATGCGGACCCTCATCTGCACCCTGGCCCTCACCCTCACGACCTTCGGCTGCGTCGAGGACGCCGACGACACCGGCGGTGACGCCGGCGGAGGCGGCGCGCCCGGCATGGGCGGTCAACCCGGCGCGGGCGGCACGCCTGGGGCGGGCGGCGGGCCGGGCGCCGGCGGCACGCCTGGGGTCGGTGGTGAGCCCGGCGCCGGCGGCACGCCCGGGGTCGGTGGTGAGCCCGGCGCCGGTGGTGAGCCCGGCGCGGGCGGTACGCCCGGGGTCGGCGGCCAGCCCGGCGCCGGCGGCCAGCCCGGCATGGGCGGCCAGCCCGGCGCCGGCGGCCAGCCCGGCATGGGCGGCCAGCCCGGCATGGGCGGCGAGCCCGGCGCCGGCGGCATGGGCGGCACGCCCGGCGCCAGCTGTGACTCCGACTTCGACTGCCCCGACGGCGTCTGCGCCGACGGCGGCTGCGCCAGCAACTGCGAGGACGACCCCGAGGCCCCGCTCTGCGACGCCTTGCCCCCCACCTGCCCGCTAGGGCAGCAGCTGATCGCCACGCAGGGCTGCTACAGCTGCGTCGATCCGATCACCTGCGAGGCCCCGCAGCGCGACGCCTGCTGGGGCGCCTGGCGCGACGAGAACGGCATGTGCCGCGCCCCCAACGACGGCGCCTACCCGCCCGAGTGCTGCACCCTCGACGCCCACCGCCTGCTCCGCGGCAGCGTCAGCCCCGACTGCGCGCCCAACGACGGCCCGGCCACGCGCATCACCCTGTCCCTCGAGGGCGGCTGCAACGATCCCGGCCTCTGGGCCCAGCGCCTCTCCATCTACTTCTACGCCGGCGACGGCCAGCTCGAGCCCGCCACGATCTACGACCTGTCCGACGACGGCATCCAGGCCGTGCGCTGCGACGGCCAGGACGACTGCGAGCAGGCCACCGGCGGCCAGCTCGTCTACGAGGACCGCTTCGGCGTCCCCCACGGCCGCGTCCGCCTCGACTTCGCCGACGGCACCCACGTCGAGGCCGCCTTCGAGGCCGAGACGTGCCCGATGGCCGGCTTCTGCGGCTGACCCCCCTGGCCCTCGCCCGCCCCAGCGCCTACCATCCGTGCCCATGCGCACGCCCCTCCTCGTCCTCCTGCCCCTCCTGCTGACCGGCTGCCCCCGTCCGGGCTACGACGATCCGCGGCCGGATGACGGCCTGCCGTCGGAGTTGGCTGACGGGGGCGTGACGGCGCCGCCAGCCGAGGTGGCGGCCCATCCCTGCAGCGGCAACCGCACGGACGCGCTTTGGCACGACCCGCCGGCGACCTTCTTCGTCGGCTGCGGCACCACCACCGAGGGGCGGGGGCTGTATCGCAGCGACGACGGCGGCGCCACGTGGGCGGCCGTGCCCGCGTTCGACACCTGGCGCGTGGACGACGTGCGGCGCAGCGCGGACGGGCGGCTGTACGTCGCCGGGCGCGATACGGCGGGCGGCGCGCGGGTGGCGTGGCTCGACGGCGACGCCGCGACGCCGGTGTGGTCGGCGACCTCGACGGCGTCGTTCGACGTCTACCGGTTCGCGCGCGCGGCGGACGGCCGCGCGGTGGGCGAGTCGCTCACCGGTACCGACATCGTGTTCCGCGGCGCCGACGACGAGGACTTCACCGTCACCTCGGACTGGCCCACCGACGGCGCGTCCTACCAGATGCTCGACCTCACGCTGCACGCCGACCAGTTCTACGCGGTGGGCAGCACCATCGCGCAGCCGCCGGTGGTGTTCGTGCCGGGCGACGCGCACGGCGCGCTGCAGCCGGTGCAGATCGCGCCGGAGCGCACGGGCGAGCTGTGGGGGCTGGCGCTGTCCGACGACGTCTTCGTCGCGGTGGGCATCGACCAGAACGAGAACGTGGGCCTGCTGGCCGTGGCCGGCGCCGATCCGAGCGACGCGGCCGGCTGGGACGTCCGCACCATCGACGACCTGATCGACGGCCGAAGCTGGCTGCGCGGCGCGTGCGCGCGCGGCGCGTCGGTCGTCGCCGTGGGTGAGCGGCAACCGCTGCGCAACGGCGGCGCCGTGGTGTTGCGGTCGGACGACGCGGGCGCGACCTGGCGGGTCGTCGAGCTGGACGACGCGCCGAGCGCCCTGCACCGCTGCGTCTTCACCGAGGCGGGGGTCGTCGTCACGGGCGCGGTCGGCTTCTTCGGCTACCTGCCTCGATGACCCCACCGCCCCGCGCGGCCCATCCCCCGTGAGCGCGCCCATGCTGCATCGACTGCCGGCGACCACCCTGGTCGCCCTGCTCACCCTCGCGGCCTGCGACGACGGCGGCGGCGTCGAGACACGCGCCGCCGACGCCTTCGTCGCCCCGCACACGGACGGCGCGTTCGGGCGGTCCGACGTCGCCGCGCGGGCCGACCTCGGCGCGCCCGACGCGGCGGCGCCGGCGGATGCCCGCCCCGACGCCGACGCGGTGACGCGCGACGCGGCGCCGGTCACCGACGCCGCGCCGCCGGTCGACGCCGCGCCGCCCGACGCCGCCCCCGACGCCGCGCTCCCCGAGGCCTTCGACCCGGCCGCGTGGCAGCGCGGCTCGATCTACCTGCTGATGGTCGACCGCTTCGCCGACGGCGCCCCCAACCCCGGCCCCGACGACGACTGCTTCGACCCCGACGATCCCCGCCTCTTCCACGGCGGCGACCTGGTCGGCCTGCGCCAGCGCCTGGACTACCTGGCCGAGCTGGGCGTCGACACCGTCTGGGTCACCCCGCTGACCGCGCAGATCGGCAAGCACGGCGACCAATGCGGCTACCACGGCTACTGGACCGCCCTGCGCGTGCCCGACGACGGCGCCCTCGAGCCCCGCCTGGGCACCGAGCAGGACCTGCACGACCTGCTCGATGCGCTGCACGCGCGCGGCATGCGGCTGATGCTCGACATGGTGGTCAACCACCCCGGCTACGGCGCGCCGATCACCGGCAGCCACCCCGAGTGGTTCCACCCGCGCGAGGGCTGCGAGCGCCTGGGCGACCCGGAGGAGACCTGCCCCCTCGCCGGCCTGCCCGACTTCGATCACGACGTGCCGGCGGTGCAGCGCTACCTGGCCGACGTCAGCGTCGAGTGGGCCACCCGCTTCGCCATCGACGCCATCCGCATGGACACGGTGAAGCACGTCCCGCTCGACTACTTCGCCGACACCTGGATCCCCGCCGTGCGCGCCGCGCGCCCCTCGCTGTACCTGCTGGGCGAGCTGTTCGACGAGAGCCCCTACGACAGCCAGCGCCCGTTCCTCGACGCGGGCTTCGACGGCCTCTTCGACTTCCGCCTCCGCCGCGCCCTCATCGACGCGGCGCGCGGTGACGATCCCGGCCCCGTCGCCGAGCGCGTGCTGGAAGCGTGGCTGACGCTTGGCCCCGAGCGGGCCCGCCTGCGCAGCACCTTCATCGAGAACCACGACGTGCCGCGCTTCGCCACCGAGATCGCAAGCGGCGACGGCGACCTGGACGGCGCCCGCTTCCACCTCGCGCTGGTCGCGTGGCTCACCACCCCGGGCATCCCGCAGCTCTACGCCGGGACCGAGCTGGGCATGGCCGGCACCTGGCCCGACAACCGACGCGACATGCCCGATTGGGCCTTCGCCGGCGACCGCGCGGGCGCCCGGCCGGGCTTCGTGGGCGATCCCGGCGCGAACTTCGACCTCACCCGCGACCTGCTGCGCCTGCGCCGCGACCTGCCCGCCCTGCACGCCGGCGACTACGTCGAGCTGTGGCGGCCCGGCGGCACGGGCGTCCCGCTGTACGTCTTCGCCCGCCGCGTCGGGGACAGCCGCGTGATCGTGGCCATCCACGCGGGCGCCGAGGCCCTCGACGATCAGGCCGTGCCCGTGCGCGACAACCCCTTCCTCGGCGAGGCCGAGCAGGCGCTGTTGGACGGCGAGGTCGATCTGGTCGAGGTGCTGGGCCGCGCGCCGAGCGGCGCCGGCCGCATCGAAGACGGGGCGCTGATCCTGTCGCTGCCGCCGCGCAGCGCCGCCGTGTGGACCCTGAGCCCTACGGAGCGACCGTGAACGCCCGCGAGCTGACCGCATAGTCGACCGGCGCGCCCGCGCCCTCGACCAGGATGCGCCCGCTCAGCGTCAGCCGCAGCGTGCGCCCGCGGATGTCCGGCCCGCCGCCCGCCGGGCGCACCGTCGGCAGCTCGACGGTCCACTGGAACGTGCGCGCGGTCGCCTCGTCGTCCTCGTAGATCGGGTCGGGCACCAGGCTCAGCACCATCGAGTAGTCGTCCGAGGTCACCGCCCGGCCATCGGGCCAGGTCACCGGCGCCCACGCATCGCCGTCCTGCGCCTCGAGCGTCACCAGCGGGTTGCCCAGCCAGGGATCGCCGCCGGCGAAGGTCACCCGCACGACCTCGCCCGCCGCCGCCGCCTCGGGCGCATCCACCAGCACGCCCGCCTCGACCGGCGAAGGCATCACCGGGAAGGGCTCGAAGTCGTCGTAGGGCCCCGGCACCGGCTCGAGCACCCCCTGCGGGAAGCCCAGCGGCCGCCGCGGCTGCGCGTACGACCGGCCCAGCTCGACGATCGCGTCCACGAAGTGATCGCCCTGCCGCGGCCCCCACATCGCGCCCGACGACTCGTAGCCGCCCTGCCACCAGTCGTCGTGCGCTAGGCTGTAGCCCGTGTACTCCTGCGCGTAGCCCAGGAACAGCACCGGCAGGCCCAGGCTGGCCTCGACGCCCTCCCGCGCCCGCCGACCGAGCGCCGTCGAGAACTCACCCGGCGCGGTGACGAACGCGTAGTCACCGATGCGCCCGATGGTCAGCGGTGCCTGCTTCGGCGCGGCCGACTCGGGCGTCGGGAAGGGCAGACAGCCGCGCAGCAGGTCGGGGTTGGGCGGCTCGCCCACGCAGCGCTCCTCGTAGCCCGCGCCGCAGTAGACCGCGCCGTGCTCCCAGCGGAACTCCATCGGGTCGTAGCCCAGGATGTCGCGGTCGATGGCCACGCGCTCGGTGCGCCCGTGGACCACCCCGGTCTCGCTCATCTCGATGTCGTCGAACATCGCCATCACGACGTCGGCCGCGTGCCGGCCCAGGCGCTCGGCGCGATCGAACGCGCCGTTCCACTGGGCGGCGTCCGCCGGCGGATCGAAGTGCGGCGATCCCGGCGCCATGTCGGCGGCGGCGCCCTGCACGAACATCACCTGCACCGGATGATCGAAGCGCTCGGCGATCTTGGCCTCGAGCCCACCCGACGCGTCCTGCGACAGCGCGTACTCGCGCATGCTCAGCAGCGTGCCGTGGATGGCGTGGAAGACGGCCACCGCCTTGGTCTGCCCGTCGCTCAGGCGGTCGACGCGCAGCACCGGCAGGGCCGGCTCGTCCTCCTCGGGGTTCGCGCACCGGCGATCGTTGTGCAGCTCGGTGGTCTGCGCCACGCCGAAGCCCAGGCGCGCGGGCTCGAGATCGGCGACGGCGTCCAGCACCACGGCCTCGAGCGCGTCGATCACGCGCACGTACAGCTCGGGCCAGAAGTAATCCTGGATGACCTGCCAGTAGGGCTTGTCGATCAGCCGCCCGGGACCCGAGTGGGTGTGCGTGGCCATCAGCACCAGCTGATGGTCGACGCGCGCGCCCAGCGCCGGCTCCAGCCGCGCGACCAGCGACCGCCGCAGCGCCGCCGACACGCCCACGGTGTCGGTGCGCACGATGATCAGGCGGTTGCCCTCGCCGGCCTCGATGACCAGCGCGCGCAGGTCGGGGTGCGTGTGGATGCGCTGGGTGCCGGGATAGACCTGCGCGAAGGGGGTGACCGAGCGGTCCGCGCTGTTGGCGCCGAAGCCGCTGGTGCCGATGCCGACGGGCACCGGCATCCGGCGGGTGGCGACGCCGACGCGGTAGGCGGCGGGCTCGGGGACGATCCAGGCGGGATCGGGGTCGACCCACGCCGCGTCCGGCGCCGCGTCTGCCGGCCCGGCGTCCGCCGCCGCGTCCCCCGCGGGCGCCCCGTCGAGATCGCCGGCGTCGGCGGCCGGCGCGGCGTCCGCCTCCGCGTCGACCTCGGGCGCGGCGTCGGCCGCCGCGTCCCCCGGCGTCACCGCGTCGACGCTGGGCCCCGCGTCGCTCACCGGCGCCGCGTCGTCGCCCCCGTCGTCACACCCGCCCACCGCGAGCGCCACCACCAGCGCCACCACGAACCTCGCGCGCATCCCCGCCTCCCCGTGCGTCGAACCGCGGCAGCGTACCGCGGCCCGCCCGCCCGGGTCACGGGCAGAGGACGGGGCGCGCCGCGCAGTCGACGCCGGCGCCGCTGCCCGAGGGGCTCAGGCCCAGGTCACCCAGCGGCACGCAGGTCGGTCCTGGTCGGCACGGCGGGGGGCGAGCGCCTGCGTCCGACGGGGTCGGCCTTCTGGGGCCGTCGAGGAGGCGACCGCGCCCCGACGGGGTCGGCCCTCGGGAGCCGTCGTGGAGGCGGCCGCCTCCTCGGCGAGCGCCCGGACGCCCGCGAACGGTCCCCTGTCGGGGTCGCGACCGAGCCGCCGACCCGCGCCACCGCTGCCGCCTTCGTGCTACGTTCTCGCCTCGCTCGGCGGCGCCACGACGCCACCATGGAGGAGAGCAGCATGACTCGACTGACGCGCGGCGCGCTGACCGCCCTGTGCTTGTTCGCCAGCGCCCTGGCGGGGTGCGACGGCGGCGGGGGCGGCACGGTGATTCGGCTCGACGCCGGCCCGAACGGCGGCTGCGTCGACGACGGCGACTGCACCGGCGACCTGGTCTGCCGGGCCGGCGCCTGCACCTTCGACGACGGGCCGGCCGTCGAGGTCGACATCACCGGCGACTGGTGGATGCTGCGCTATCACTTCGTCGATCCCGCCGGCGCCGCCCCGCCCGCCGACGTGACCGGCGCCCGGTTCGAGCAGTCCGGCGACATGTTCACCCAGTACGCCGACGGCGATCCCGACTTCGTGGTGCCCGGCACCATCGAGGACGGCACGCGCTACGTGCAGGGCGGCGACGCCTTCACCGCCACGCTGACCTTCAGCGCCGCCGATCGCGGCCAGGGCGCGTTCGTGCAGCAGGGCTTCACCTTCGCGATGCGCTTCATCCGCCGGTCCGCGCCCACGCACCCCGGAGGCGGCGATTGGGTGATCGCCGGCACGGACACGCCCGCCACGATCGAGGTGGCCGGCGACGAGGTGACGGTGTCGGCGGCCGGCACCACGTGGCGCGGCCGGGTGGGCGGCAACCAGGCGGTGCTCGTCAACGAGACGCAGGGCGGCGCCGACGAGGCGCTCGATCTGCGCTGGGAGGGCGCCGACCGCGTCGCCGGGCTGGTCTACACGCGCGAGGCCAACGGCGCCCCCAGCCAGCGCGACCTGGCGTTCGCCCGCCCCGGCGCGCCGATGGGCGACACGACGCCGCCCACGGTCGTCCAGATCTTCCCCCAGGACCGCAACGGCGTGGTGTGGCCCGACAGCCCCCTGTCGATCGTGTTCTCGGAGCCCGTCGACCCCGCCTCGGTCACCGCGCAGACCGTGCGCCTGCAGCCGCTGCAGCCCGTCGACGGCGTGACCTACGGGGCCGGCGAGGGCCTGCCCGGCACGCTGACCGTCGACGGCGCGACCGTCACGTTCCAGCCCCAGCGCGGCCCCCTGCAGGAGTACCAGACCGAGTATCGGTTCACGGTGACCGAGGGCGTGACCGACCTGGCCGGCAACCCGCTGGCCAGCGCGCGGACGTCGCAGTTCCGGACGCTGTGGCTGGCCGAGAACGCGACGTACGAGATCCGGACCGGCGACGGTCGGCTGCTCGCCCTGGGGGGCCAGGAGGATCCGAACGACCTGAACCTGGTGCTCACCCTGGAGCCGATGCCGGGGCCGCGCACCACCTGGGTCACCTGGTGGAGCCAGGGAGAAGGCTTCCTGCTGTCCAACGAGGTCGCCCCCGCGTTCGGCTTCGTGGAGGGCGGAGACGGCAACGGCGACGCGACCGCGGGGGCCTACCGCGGCCAGGTCTTCTCGGGGCAGGTCTTCTTCCTGCGGCGCGCCGAAGCGCGGGCGGACGCGCCGGCCGGCGAGAGCCCGGCGACGTACTACCTGACCAGCGAGTTCCAGGGCCCCGATCGAGCCCTCAGCCCGACCAACCGCATCGACCCCACGCTGCGCATGGAGGACATCGGGCCCGACACCGTCGCGTGGACCTTCCGCCGCGTCGGCGACCGCGCGCCGACGCAGTGCAGCGCCGACGCCGACTGCGGCGCCTACGCCTGCGTGCCCGACGCGCGCGCGTGCGCCGGTTGGTGCCGGAACGCCGAGGACTGCGCCGACGACGCGCGCTGCGAACCCAACGGGCAGTGCGTCTCCGAGGCCGCCTGCCGGGCGCTGGGCGAGGGCCAGTGCGATGGCGAGACGCTGCGTACCTGCGTCGACGGTGAGATCGTCGAGACCGACTGCGCCTCGCTCGACGAGGGGCGCCGCCGCTTCGTCTGCCGGGCCAGCGCGCCGGGCGGGCCCGACCGCTGCGTCGTCGCGCTGGGCGCCGAGTGCCGCGCCGGCTTCGACCTCGCCGCCGAGACCTGGCCCTGCGAGCCGGGTGCGGTGTGTACGCGCGGCCCCGACCGCTGGCAGTGCGAGCTGAGCGACACCACCTGCGACGGCCCCTTCGAGCCCTACTGCGACGGCGACGTGGCGGTGCTGCTGTGCGCCGACTACGGCCAGCCGCTGGCCTTCAACTGCCGCAGCGGCGCCAACGGCGCAGCCTGCGACGCGGGGCAGTGCGTCATCCCCGAGGGCCAGGGCTGCTTCG
>JAUHXL010000164.1 GCA_030426945.1 bacterium | reverse complement strand
GCGCCGACGAGGCGACTGCGGTAGCGGCCCAGGTTGGCGGCGATGAGGGCCACGGCCACGAAGGCCAGCTGGTGGAAGAGGGCCACCCAGGTGGCGGGGGCGTCGAGGGAGAGTGGATGGCGGCGGTTTGCGTAGGCGTCCAGGTCGGCCAGGCTGAGTGACCGCAGCTCGGCCGCCGAGGGCGACAGGGTCTCGAGCAGGCCGACGCTGAGCGGTACGAGCTGGCCGACGCCGAGCACGACCAGCGCCAGCGGACCCCAGAGCGGCCACGGCAGGCGGAGCCCCACCCCTCGGCGCATCCAGGCGAGCACGCCCAAGAGGGTGAGCGCGCCCAGCGCCAACAGGAGCTGCACGTCGGGGCGCGTGCCGCCGAGCGCGAGGGGCGCGACCACGAGCAAGGCCACGAGTCCCCAGGCCACGGCGGTGGCCGAGGTGCGGGTGGGGGAGCCAGGCTCGCTCATGGCGCGCGAAGGGGGCGGGCGGGTCGGGGTGGAGTCATCTGAAGAGTGACCCCGCGCGAGGGGCTCCTGTCCCGCGCTGCGGGCGCGGTGACGTCACGGCGCGCCCAGCAGGAGCTCGGCGCCGAAGGGGCGGAGGCCGTGCGCGGCGCGGCCGAGCTCGTCGGCGACGCTGCCCTCGAAGGCGTGGATCTCGAGGCGCGCGCCCGCGGCCGCCACCGGGCCGGCGAGCGCCGCGAAGTCGGCGTCCCCCGACACCAGGGCGATCACGTCCACGTGGGCGGCCAGCGCCGCCGCGTCGAGGGCCAACACGACGCGGCTGTCGCCGCGGCTGGAGCCGTCGGCGTCGCGGCGGACGGTCCTGACCCGCAGCTCGTAGCCCTGGGCGTCCAGCGCGGCGAGGAAGCCGCTCATGTCCACGTGCTCGCCGCGCACGACGTAGGCGATCGCCCGCACCAGGCAGCGGCCGTCGGCGACCACGTCGAGCAGCCGCCCGTAGTCGGGCTTGCCGCCGTGCAGCGCGCGCGCGGCCTGATACAGGTTGCCGGTGTCGACCAGCACCGCGACGCGCTGCGCTCCGAACCGTCCGTCCAAGCTGCCTCCCAGCAGGGCGACGACGCCGCCGCCGCAGCGCACCGTACCCCGAATCGGCGCGGCCGTCATGGGTCCCTTGGCGCGTGCGTCTCCACACTCGGCTCATCGGGGGTCTCCGTGAACGCGCGCAGCGCCGCGCCCGCGGAGCGGCGCGTCGGCGCGCCTGGTCGCGAGGGGCCCCGGTCAGGCGGCGGGGGGCAGCGTGATCTCGAAGCGCGCGCCGCCCAGCGCCGAGGCGCCCAGCGTGATGGCGCCGCCGTGCTCGATGACGATGCGCTTGACGATGGCCAGCCCCAGGCCGGTGCCGTCGTGCTTGTCGGTGACATAGGGCTCGAAGACCTCGGCGCGGCGCGCCGGCGCGACCCCCGGGCCGTTGTCCTCGACGATGAGCCGGGCGCCGCCGTCCCGCGTGGGCTCGACGCTGAGCACCACCCGCGGTGGCTCGGCGGCGCCGCGCAGCGCCTCGTGGGCGTTCTTCACCAGGTTGGTGAGCGCCTGGCGCAGCAGGCCGCGGTCGACGGGCAGGGTCAGCGGGTCGGCGGGCGTGATCACCTCGAGGCCGTCGATCTCCGGGTGCGCCGCGGCCAGGTCGCGCGTCACGGCCGTCAGATCCTCGGGGGCTAGGGTGACCGCAGGCAACCGCGCGAATCGACTGAAGTTCTCGACGAGACGCTTCAGCGTCCCGACCTCCTGCTCGACCACCTCGTGGGCCGTGTCCAGGGTGCGGCGGAAGCGCGCGTCGTCGCCCTTGTAGCTGCGGTGCACCTGCTGCACCGAGAGCAGGATGGGCGTCAGGGGGTTCTTGATCTCGTGGGCCAGCTTGCGCGCGATGCCTTGCCAGGCCGAGACCTGGGTGAGGTACTGCACGCGGTCGTGGAAGGCGCCGAGGCGCTCGGCCATCCGGTTGAAGTCGCGGGCCAGATCGGCGACCTCGTCGCGGCCGGCGGGCTCGACGCGGGCGTCGAGGGCGCCGCCGGCGACGGCCTCCATGGCCGCGCGCAGGTGATGCAGGCGCCGCGTCACGCGGCGCCCGACGTAGACGCTGACCAGCGCGGCGATGAACAGCGCGCCGGCGAGGTAGCCGATGAAGCTCCAGGCGAAGACGTCGGCGACGCGCTCGCGATCCGCCGTCAGCGCGCCGAAGGGCCGGATGACCTCGGTCTCCATGCGCTCGAAGCGCTCGAGGAAGGCCTTCTCGAGCCCGAAGGTGTAGCGCAGGCGTCCGTAGCCGGGCACCCCGTCGAGGGCCACCTCGACCGTGCGGCGCAGCCACGCGCCCTCGCGCGCGGTGTGCACCTCGATGGGCGGCGCGCCGCTCCCCGGCGTCGGCTCCAGCGCGACGGTGAAGACCCGTGGCGCCTCGGCGTAGGTCTGCAGCGCCCGCTCCAGCGCCGCCGGCCCCTCGCGGGCCGCCGTCGCCAGGCGCCGGCTGTCGGCCAGGCCGCGCGCGACCGCCTCCTGCCGCGCCTTCTCGGCCCGCACGTACTCGCCGTACACGTCGACGGCGTCCTCGAGCGCGCGCGCGATGGTCGGGTTGAGGCCGGCGCCGAGGCTGCGCTCGAAGAGCGGCCCGGACAGCCAGAAGGCCACGCCCAGGGGCACGCCGGTCAGCAGCACGAGCAGCGCCAACAGCTTGAGCTCAAGGCGTCCCATCGGACCCCTTCCGCCGCACGTAGGGGAGGCGGTCACCCCGGAACGGGTGCCCGGTCAAGACGAGCGTGCGCTCGGCGACGCCGGGCTTCAGGTTGTCGAAGAAGCGGACGAAGGAGCCCATCAGGCCGCGGCCGAGCGGATCGAGGGCCGAGGGCGCGCTCGGCAGCGCCAGCCACCGCCGCATGCGCGCGGCCTGCTCCTCGCTCAGGGGGTTCACCTCGATGCGGATCCGCACCCGGTACACGGCGTCGTCCTGGGCCACGTCGCGGGCGAGGGGTTGGGCCTCGAGGCGAGCGAACGCGCGGGCGAACGCGTCCAGATTGGGGTGACGCTCGGTGCGGCTGCCGTTCGGGCCGTCGATGATCACCGTCAGGTGCTCCTCCCACAGGTCCCAGCGGGCGCGCGCGATCCGCCAGAAGACGCCGTGCACTCGGCCGTCCTCGTGCCCCTCGAGCCAGACCTGCAGGCGCAGGGTGGTGGTGAGCCCGCTGTGCAGCCGGCGCCGCAGATCGACGTCGAACAGCTGATCGAGCGGCGCCGAGAGGTACAGGGTGGCGCCGTCGCGCTCGACCCACGGCGTCACCGGAGGCGCGCCGAGCAGCAGGGCGAGGAGCACCGCCGCGGTCACGGGTCGACCAGCAGCAGCAGGTTGCCGACGCTGAGCCCCATCACGCCGATCTCGGTCTCGGCGCGCAGGCCGAAGTCGATGGCCACGTCGAGGGGGAAGGGCCGGCGGTCGACGAAGTCGACGTCGCGCAGCGCGCCGGGGCTGCCGAGGCTGAGCAGCGCCCCCCCGATGAAGAGCTCGACGCCGTAGGTCTCGGTGCGGGGGCCACCGCCCAGCGGGATGCGGTACTCCGCGCCGACGCGGCCGGCCAGGCGCTCGTAGCGCTGCTCGACGATGGTGCCGTCGACCAGGTTGGGGCCCCGGCGCCGCGCGAAGTTCAACCCGAGGGCGCGGGGCGGGATGTAGGGGTGCAGGTCACCGATGAAGAAGCGCTCGAAGAAGGGCGCGTCGCCCAGCACGGCGCCGGCCTTGGCGTCCCAGCGGAGCACGTGACCGAAGGGCAGGGCGAGGTAGTGCTCGAAGCCCGCGAGGCCCGAGACGAAGGCGTCGGGTGAGACGCCCACGCGGGTCACGACCGAGGCGCGCAGCCCGCGGGCGGGGAAGGCGGGATCGTCGCGGGTGTCGTATTGCAGGCCCAGGGCGACGACGCCGAGCAGCCAGGCGCCGTCCTCGACGTGGAAGCGGAAGGGGCGCGCGACGCCGTCGCCGTCGAGCTGCGTGGCGCCGTCGGGCACCTCGGCCCGGACCCACTCGGCCTGCACGGTGGCGTGCAGCGACAGGGCGTCGACCAGCCCGTAGGTGCCCGCCAGCTCGCCGCCGGCTCGCGTGTAGGGCAGGAAGACCTGATCGACGGGGGCGCCGTCGAGGCTCTGACCGCGAGGCCCGACCAGCGGCTCCTCGCCGTCGATGAAGCGCAGCCGCAGCTTGAGCGCGGCGCCGAGGCCCAGGGCGTCGCGGAGCCCGAGGCCCAGCTGCGCGGCGGTCTGCTCACCGCTGCTGACGACGCCCAGCTCGCCGGTGACGCCCAGGCCCAGCGGATCCAGATCCGACACCTCGGCCCCCAGCCACGGGCCGCTCGGGCGCGCCACGCCCAGGTGAAAGGCGTCGAGGCTGGTGGTGGTGCGCTCGACGCAGTCGAAGACCACCACGACCCGGCCGCGCGCCGATCCCTTCTCGAGGCGCGCCTGCACCTGCTCGAAGAGGCCCGTCGCCAACAGCCTCAGCCGCGCGTCCTCGACCTCGGCGTCGTCGAGCGGGCCGCGCAGGTCGAGTCGCCGAGCGAGCACCTCGCGGCGGCCGAGGCGCACGCCGTCGAGTCGGACGTCTTCGATGACGGGATCCGACGCCACCTCGGCGGCGTCGGGCGGCCGCACCGCGGCGGCCGGTGAGAGCGTGGCCAGCGCCAGCGCGGCGATCAGCGTCGCCGCCGCCCGCGGAGCCCGCATCGTCAGCTCGCGGCCGCCTCGATGAGCGACCACAGGGTCAGCACACCGAAGCCGGTGCCCCCTGCGCGGATGTGGCCGTCGTCCTTCTCGGCCAACACGGCGCCCGCGATGTCGAGGTGGGCCCAGGGCGTCTCACCCTTGAAGTGCTGGAGGAACTGCGCGGCGGTGATGGCGCCCCCGTAGGGGCCGCCGAGGTTGGTGATGTCGGCGCGCTTGCTCTCGAGGGTCTTCGCCAGCTTGGGATCCAGCGGCAGGCGCCACAGGCGCTCGTCGGCCTGCTGGCCGGCCGCCATCACCTGCTCGGCCAGGGCGTCGTCGTCGCTCAGCAGCGCCGCGTAGTAGGGGCCCAGGGCCACCATGCAGGCGCCGGTGAGCGTGGCGAGGTCGATGATGCCGCGGGGCTCGAGCTCCGTCGCGTAGTGGATGCAGTCGGCCAGCACCAGGCGCCCCTCGGCGTCGGTGTTCAGCACCTCCACCGTCTTGCCGCTGTACATCGTGAGGATGTCGCTCGGGCGATAGCTGGCCCCGTCGGGCATGTTCTCGGCGGCGCCGACGATGCCGTGCACGACCGAGTCGGGCTGCAGCGAGGCCACCGCGCGCATCGCGCCCAGCACCGCCGCCGCGCCGCCCATGTCGATGTACATCTCGGCCATGCCCTTGGCCGACTTCACGTTCAGCCCACCGCTGTCGAAGGTGAGGCCCTTGCCGACGAAGGCCAGCGCCGCGCCCTTGTCGGCCCCGGGCGGGTGGTACGTGAGGTGGATGACGCGGGGCGGGCTGCTGGAGCCACCGCCCACCGCGAGGACGCCGCCCATGCCCAGCGAGACCAGCTCGTCGTCCTTGATCACCTTGAGGCTGAAGTTGGGCGCCTTCGCGATGTCCTCGGCGATCTCGACGAGGTACTGCGGGTTGCACACGTTGGGGGGGGCGTTGGTGAGCGTGCGCGCGAGGGTGACGGCGTCGGCGAGCGCGCCGCCAGCGTCCAGCGCGTCCCCGACCGCGGCCTCGGTGATCAACTCGAAGCGCTCGACGCGCGCCGGCGGCGACTCCTCGTCGGCCTTCTTGAAGTCCTCGAAGCGGTAGGCGCCCAAGCGGGCGCCCAGGGCCAGCTGGCGAGCATCCTCGGGGCGCGCGGGCACCAGACCCACGCGATCCAGGCGCTGCGCGAGGGCCTCGTTGACGGCCGCCGCCGCGAAGTCGCGGAGCCCAGCGGGCGTGGCCTCGTCGCCCGCGCCCAGCAGCAGCACGCGGGCGCAGGGCAGCTTGCCCAGCGTGTCGAGGGCCACCTTCTGCCCCGCCTTCCCCTTGAACCGCAGCCGCTCGGCGGTCGCCGACAGCGCGCCACCGAGGGCCGCGTCGAGGGCCTTCTCGGCCTCGCCCGCCTCGGCGCCCTGCGCGCGGCCCACCGCGACGAGTCCTCCCTCGAACGCGGTGACGTCACCCGCGAAGGTCGACAGCTTCATGCCTTCTCCTCGATGCTCTTGGCGCAAATGCAGAACTTCTATCATTCGCCCCCCTCGGGTCGCAATCGCGGCCGACCATCGGCGCGCGCGCGCGGTGCGACGCCATGCTGAGCCACGCCGAGCTGTCCGTGCTGGCCGACGCCCTGCGGCCGCGCGTCGTCGGCGGACAGATCCAGAAGGTCCGGGCGCCCGATCCCCTCACGGTGGTGCTGCGGGTGCGCCGCCCGGGGGAGACCGTCCACCTCGTCCTGTCCTGCGCGCCGGGCGCCGCGCGGCTGGCCGAGGCGGACGCGCAGGGGCCGACGCTGCCCGAGCCGCCGGCCCTCGTCGATTGGCTGCGCGCCGTGGCGGTCGGGCGGCGCCTGACTGATCTCACCCTGGATCCCATCGATCGCGTCGTCGCGCTGCAGGTCGAGGGGGGTCGGCTGATCGCCGAGCTGACCGGTCGACACGCGAACCTGGTCGCGGTGGACGCCGACGGGCGGGTGGTCGCGACGGCGCGCCGCTTCCCGTCGGCGCGCGCGCTGGGCACCGGCGATCCCTACGCCCCGCCGCCGCCCCCGCCGACCCGCCCCGCGTCGCCGGTGCGCTTCACCGATCCGCGGGCCGTGGAGCGTGAGGCGCGGGCCCGGCTGGCGGCCGCCGCCGAGGCCCACGGCGAGGCCGAGCGCGCGCGGGTGCTGCGCGCGGTCCGCCGGCGGCTCGAGCGCCTGCGGGACAACGTCGAGGCCGATCTCGCGCGCAGCGAGGCGGCCGATCAGTTCAAGCGCTGGGGCGAGCTGCTGAAGACGCAGCTGCACCGCGTCGAGCGCGGCGCCGACGCGGCGCGCGTGCAGGACTGGTACGCCGAGGGCGCGCCGCTCGTCGAGGTGCCGCTCGATCCCGCGCTCGACGGCCCCGCCAACGTCGAGCGCCTGTTCCATCGCTACCGGAAGGCGCGTGACGGGGCCGAGCACGCGCTGGCTCGGCTGATCGAGGTGGAGGGCGATCTCGAGCGCCTCGACGCGCTGGCGGCCGAGCACGAAGACCTCGCCGTCCTCGTCGAGGCGCTGAAGTCGGCGGGGCTGTACCGCGAGAAGGCCGGGGGCGGGGGGCGGCGGGCGCCCGTCGAGCGGCTGCCCTATCGAGTCTTCGAGAGCCGCGCGGGGGAGCGCATCCTGGTCGGCCGCGGGGGCGCCGACAACCACGCCACCACCTTCCACGTGGCGCGCGGCAACGACTACTGGCTGCACGTACGCGACGCCCCCGGCGCCCACGTCGTGGTGCCGCTGCCCGCGCGTGGCCAGGATCCGCATCCCGAGACGCTGCGCGACGCCGCCGCCCTGGCGGCGCACCACTCGGACCTGCGGGGCGAGACCGTGGTCGACGTGACGCTGACCCGCCGCAAGCACGTGCGCGCCGTGCCGGGCGCGGGTCCGGGCCGCGTCACCGTCGCCGACGCGCGCGCCCTGACGGTCACCGACGGCGAGGCCCGCATCGCGCGGCTCTACGCGCGCTGATCGCCGACCAGGCCGACCGCGCGCGTCTGCACCCCCGGCAGCAGCTCCTCGGCGCTGACCACCGCGAGGTCCGGCAGGCGGCCCGCGACCACCTGGCGCAGCGCCGCGCGCACGTCCGCGGCGACCATCAGGATCGCGGACGGGAACAGGGCGCGTTGCTCGGCCAGGGCCTCGAGCAGCTCGTCGATGGCGTCGAGGCCCAGGCCGGTCGGCGTGCGCAGCGCGTCCTCGATCGCGGCGGCGGGGAACAGGACGTCGACGACGGCCTCGGGGGCGACGCGGGCGGTGATGTGGGCCGCGAGCCCGCGGCGCAGGGCGCGCAGCTGGTCGGCGGGCTCCGTGCAGGTGGGGGGCAGGGCGGCGAGCACCTCGAGCGCCGCCCGCAGGTCGCGCACCGGCACGTCCTCGCGCAGCAGATCGCGCAGCAGCACGGCGAGGCGCGGCACGTCCACGCGGCGCGGGATCGCCGCGCGCACCAGCGCGGGATCCGTCGCCTCGAGGGCCTGCAGGCGGTCGGCGATCTGCTGGACGGGCAGGATGGCCTCGGCGTGGCGGCGCCAGGTCGCGACCATCGTGCCCGTCAGGGCTCGCGCGGCGTCTGCCTCGGTCAGCGCGCCGCGGGCGACGGGCGCTCCGCCGACGCGCAGCACGTAGCCGACGGTCTCGCCGGTGGCGAGCGCGACGGTGGGCGGCGTGACGCCGTAGGTGCGCCCGAACAGCAGGCGGGCCTGCTCGACGACGGCGGCCGGTGGGGCCCCCAGGGCGGCGGCGGCGGCGGGCCCCAGCTCGAGGCCGAGCGCGGGCGCCGGGCGCGCCGCCTCGAGCGGGGTGGTCGACGCGGTCGGCTCGACATCGCGCCGGACGACGAGGGCCAACCCGCCGAGCCCCAGCGCGACGCCAGCGAGGGGCAGCGTCGGCAGGCCGGGCAGCACCGCCAGGACGGCCAGCAGGCCCGCCGCCACCACCAGCGGCCGACCGTCCGCCGCGAGCTGGTGGGCCAACGAGGCGCCGAGTCCGCGGGGATCCGGCGACGCGGTGCGGGTGGCCACCAGCGCGGCCGCCGTCGCGGTGAGGACCGCCGGCAGCTGCGTCACCAGGCCGTCGCCCACGGTGAGGGTGGTGTAGAGCTTTGTCGCGTCGCCCAGGGTCAGGCCGCGCTGGCCCATGCCGATGGCGACGCCCGCGATCGCGTTGATGGCGACGATGGCCAGGCCGGCGAGGGCGTCGCCGCGGACGAACTTCATGGCCCCGTCCAGGGCCCCGTACATGCCGGACTGGCGGGCCAGGCGGTCGCGGCGGGCGCGCGCCGCCTCGGGCCCCAGCTGGCCGGCGCGCAGCTCGGCGTCGATGGCCAGCTGGGCGCCGGGCAGGCCGTCGAGGGCGAAGCGGGCCGCCACCTGCGCCACCCGCTCGGCGCCCTGGGAGATGACGAGGAACTGCACCAGGGTCAGGACGCCGAAGACGACGAGGCCGACGATCACGTTGCCCGCGACGACGACGTCGCCGAAGGCGGCCACCACGTCGCCCGCGTCCGCCTGGCCGAGGATCAGGCGGGTCGTCGAGACGTTCAGCGCCAGGCGCAACAACGTCGTCAGCAGCAGCACGGCGGGGAACGACGACAGGTCGAGGGGATCGCGCACGCCCAGCGCGGCGACCAGGATCACGATCGACAGACCGAGCTGGGCGGCCAACAGCCCGTCGAGCAAGGGCGTGGGCAGGGGGAAGACGACCACGGCGATCGCCGCCGCCACCCCCCAAGCCAGCGCCCGGTCGGCGTTCAACCCACGCATCCGTGCCCGCCCCTCGCGCCCCGCGTCCGCTCCATGGAGCCACATCTCGAACGCGTGGGCAACGGCCCGGCCGGCGCGTGGCTCCGCGCCCGCGACCTGCGCTGCGCGGGCGATTTGTCTATGATGGACCGGTGCGGTTTGGCGCAGGTGCTCCAAGGTGATACCTTGTCGCACCCCTGAGGCTGGGCCGATCGCGTCGCCCCGGGCGACCGAGGAGGGAATGGATGAACTCCGATGCCGTGCCGCTGCCCCCCCGTCGCAATGGGCGCGACACGCTGCCCGAGATGCAGCCCTCACCCTTCGACGCGCACGCACAGGCCCGCGTCCTCGTGGTGGACGACGAGCAGGTCATCCGCGAGATCCTCTCCGACTTCCTCCTGATGGAGGGCTATCAGGTGCTGACGGCCGAGAACGGCCGCGCCGCGCTCGACGTGCTGGCCGAGAACGCCGTGCACCTCGTGTTGAGCGACCTGAAGATGCCCCATATGGGGGGGCTCGAGCTGCTCGAGGCGATCCGCAACCAATACCCCGAGGTCGTCACGCTCATCATGACCGGCTATGGCACGGTCGAGACCGCCATCGAGGCGATGAAGCGCGGTGCCTTCGACTACGTACTCAAGCCGTTCAAGGTCGAGGAGGTCGTCCACACGGTCCGCCGCGGCCTCGAGCAGCAGCGCCTGCGCGCAGAGAACATCGAGCTGCGCGCGGCGCTGTCCCTGTACCAGCTGGCCGCGCGCATCGGCGACGAGCCGGACCTCGACCGCACGCTGAGCCTGATCGTCGACACCGTGCACGAGCAGACCCACGCCGACCGGGTGAGCGTGATCCTGCTGCCCGACGAGGACGTCCGCTGGGAGGGCGCCAGCATCGGGGACGGGGAGCCGCTGACCGAGCACGACCTGACCGAGGCCGCGCTCCACCTGCACGGCGCCGTGCTGGCCAACCAGGGCCGCGCCTTCCGCTATCTGCGCGGCAGCGACACGACCGCCGGGGTGACGTCGCTGTTGATGACGCCCCTCATCGGCCGGCACAAGCTGCTGGGCTTGCTGCTGGCCGTGCGCCACGGCGGGCGCCCCTTCATCGAGGGCGACCGCAAGCTGATGACCATCATCGCCGACCGCGCGGCCGCCGCGGTGCACAACGCCCAGCTCTTCGAGACGCTGGAGCGCACCTTCCGCCACACCATCGAGGCGCTGGTCACCACGCTCGAAGAGAAGGACCGCTACACCGCCGGCCACAGCGCGCGGGTGGCGGACTTCGCCGAGATCACCGCCCGCCAGATGGGGCTCGAGGACGAGTTCGTCGAGCTGATCCACCAGGCCGGTCGGCTGCACGACATCGGCAAGATGAAGATCCGGACCGAGGAGCTCAACAAGCCCGGCCCCCTCACCGACGAGGAGTACGAGCGCTTCAAGATGCACCCGGTGTACGGCGAGGAGCTGCTGGGGCCGATCCCCTGCTTCCGCGAGGTGCTGCCGGCCATCGGCGGGCATCACGAGCGCTTCGACGGGCGGGGCTACCCGCGGGGCCTCGAGGGCGAGAAGATCCCCCTGATGGCGCGCATCATGGCGGTGGCCGACAGCTACGACGCCATGACCAGCCACCGGGCCTACCGCAGCGCGCTGACGCACGCGTTCGCCGTCGCCGAGCTGCAGCGCTGCTCGGGGACGCAATTCGATCCGGTGTGCGTGGAGGCCTTCGTCGTGGCCATCGAAGAGTGGCGCGCGGCGCGCGCCGCCGCGGGCGAGAGCTATCCGCTCTAGGGCCGCCGGCGCACGGTCACGCGGCCATCGGCACCGCCGCGGGCAGGATGTGCTGCTCGACGGCATAGCTCTCGAGGCGGCGGCGAAGATGCTGTCGCCCCCGGAACAGACGGCTCATCACCGTGCCCACCGGGCAGCCGACGATCTCGGCGATCTCGGCGTAGCTGAAGTCCATCAGATCGGCCAGCAGCACCACGACGCGGAACTTCTCGGGCACCTGCTCGATGGCGCCGACGACGGTCCGCGAGAGCGAGCCCGAGACATAAGCGCCCTCGGGGTTGCGGTGGGCCCAGACGCGCCCCGGACCATAGAGTCGGCTCGCGCCGAGGTGGCTGCCTTCGCGGTCGAGGATCTCCCGCTCCTTGCGCTTGCGGCGGTACCCGTTGATGAAGGTGTTGGTCATGATGCGGAACAGCCACGCCCGCATGTTGGTGCCCACCTGGAACTTGTCGACGTTGGCCAGGCCCTTCAGCAGGGTCTCCTGGACCAGATCCTCGGCGTCGCCCTCGTTGCGGGTCAGGCGGACGGCGCCGGCGAACAAGGTCTGGCGGTGGGGGAGGGCGAGGTCGGCGAAGCGGTCGGGGGTCAGGGGGACGTCGGGGTTCATCTCGGCTCCGGTGCGGTTCGGGGTGGTCGGCCGCACGCAGTATCAAGGGCCGTGCCAGCGGTCTGACGCCGGGTCTGCGGGCATACGCGACGTTGGAGCGGTGAGGGCTGTGGGATCCGCCGACGCGCGGTGTGGAGAAGCTCGACAGGTGGGGGGTCGGTGCCGCGCGCGTTGACTCTGGGGGGCCCGCCTAGTAGAAGACGGCGGTTTCTCCACAGCTTTCAGGTGGAACGATGGACGCCGCCCGCCGCGCCTTCATTCCGATCAACATCGAAGACGAGATGCGCACCTCGTACATGGACTACGCGATGTCCGTGATCATCGGGCGTGCGCTGCCCGACGTGCGCGATGGGCTGAAGCCCGTGCATCGCCGGGTGCTGTTCACGATGCACGACCTGAAGAACAACTGGAACTCGGCCTACAAGAAGTCGGCGCGTGTCGTCGGCGACTGCATCGGCAAGTACCACCCGCACGGCGATCAGTCGGTCTACGACGCGATCGTGCGGCTCGCCCAGACCTTCGCGATGCGCTACACGCTCGTCGACGGGCAGGGCAACTTCGGCAGCGTCGACGGCGATCCGGCGGCCGCGATGCGGTACACCGAGGTGCGCATGGCGCGCATCACCCACGAGATGCTCGCCGACATCGACAAGGACACCGTCGAGTTCGGGCCCACCTACGACGAGTCGGGCAGCGAGCCGCTGGTGCTGCCGGCCAAGGTGCCCAACCTGCTGGTGAACGGCAGCGCGGGCATCGCGGTCGGCATGGCCACGAACATCCCGCCCCACAACCTGCGCGAGATCATCGACGCCTGCGTGGCGGTGATGCGCACGCCTGGGGTGAGCATCGACGAGCTGATGCAGCTGGTGCCCGGGCCCGACTTCCCGACCGGCGGCACGATCTACGGCACGCGGGGCATCTACGAGGCCTATCACACGGGTCGCGGGGTCATCCGCATCCGCGCGGTGTGCGACGTCGAGGAGATGGGGCACGACCGCGAGCGCATCGTGGTCCACGAGCTGCCCTATCAGGTCAACAAGGCCAAGCTGCTCGAGAAGATCGCCGAGCTGGTGCGCGACAAGCGCATCGAGGGCATCAGCGACCTGCGCGACGAGAGTGATCGCCAGGGCATGCGGATGGTCGTCGAGCTGAAGCGCGACGCGCAGGCGCAGGTGGTGCTGAACCAGCTGTACAAGCTGACGCCGCTGCAGTCGTCCTTCGGCATCAACATGCTCGCCATCGTGCACGGCGAGCCGCGCGTGCTGAACCTCAAGGAGGTCATCGAGCACTTCATCGAGCACCGCCGCGACGTCACGCTGCGGCGCTGCCGCTTCGAGCTGAAGAAGCACGAAGAGCGCGAGCACATCCTCGAGGGCCTGAAGATCGCCCTCGACTTCATCGATGAGGTGATCCGCATCATCCGTGGCAGCGAGACGGTCGACATCGCCCGCG
>JAUHXL010000747.1 GCA_030426945.1 bacterium | reverse complement strand
CGACAAGCTCAAGGCGATCATCAACCCGGTGATGCAGTTCGAGGATCTGAGCGAGCGGGCCCTGCGCAAGCACTGGCCCACGCTGAACGCGGTCCAGAAGGCGCGGTTCATCGCGCTCTTCCGCGAGCTGGTGTTCCACAACTATCTCAAGCAGGTCCGCTCGGCGAACGAGGACTACACCATCGTCTACGAGGACGAAGAGGCGAAGGGCCGAAAGGCCGCCTCGGTGACCGCCATCGCCAAGACGCGCAAGGCCGAGATCGAGCTGGTGTTCCACCTCACGACCGAGAACGGCAAGGTGTGGGTGGCCGAGGACATCGTCATCGACGAGGTCAGCCTGGTGGAGAACTACCGGGAGCAGTTCAACAAGATCATCTCGAAGGACGGCTTCGAGGCCCTGCTGAAGAAGATGGCCGACAAGCTGGTCGACCTCGGCGGCAAGGTGCCGCCCGAGGCGGCGGCCGAGGCCGCCGCGCCCGCGCCGCCGGCGCCGGCGATGAAGAAGGCGCCCTGACCCCGGTCGCCTCACCCCGACGGCGGCCTCACCCCAGCAGCAGCAGCGACACCAGCGCGCCGAGCAACGCCGCCCCCACCACCAGCAGGGCGAAGACGGCGTACTGCTTGGAGCCGCGCCGCGTGCGCCCCTTGCCCAGCGGATCCACCAAGACGCACTCGACGTGGCCGAACTGAACGCGGTCGCCGTGCCACGCCCGCGCTGACTGCTGGATGCGGCGCCCCTGCAGCAGCGTACCGTTGCTCGAGTCCAGATCCGTGACGACGTAGCTGCCGTCGTCCTGCCGCTTCACCCGGGCGTGGTGTCGCGACACGGACACGTCGGCCAGCGTGATGTCGTTCTCGTCCGTGCGCCCGATGCAGGTGATCGGCTCGAACAGCAGGTGCTCCCGCCCGGCCTGCGGCCCGGTGACCACCACCAGCTTCCCGTGCGCCTGCTCCGGGTGGACGATCGCCGTGCTGATGCCGCTCTGCGAGGGCTTCAGCTTGCCGGTGGCCCGCTCGAGGAACACCCGGTACTCGCCGATGCGGATCTGGCTGCTCTCGTTGATCGGCGTGGCGTCGCGCACCTTCTGGTCGTTGACCAGGACGCCGTTGGCGCTGCCCATGTCCTCGATGTAGGCGACCAGCCCGTCGAGGCTGATGGCGGCGTGACGTCGCGACACGGCGTTGCTGGGCAGGACGACGTCATTCTCGGCCGTCCGGCCGACCGTCAGCCGACCTTCGAAGAGGGCGTGCTCGCTGACGAGGGCGCCCCGTTCATCTTCGACGACGACGATGTACACGCGGGTTGCGCTCGGGCCTTTCCGTCAGCGTTCGGGCCGCCCGACGCCGGTGGCCCGGCGCGGCCGGACGCACCGACCCGGCGGCCCCGGAGCGGACCGCCGGCGACGGCTCAGCGGAAGATAGCGGGATCGACGGCGTGCCCCAAGCTCTGCGCGTTCGAGAACCACCGGGGCACGTGCCCGGTGGCCCGGAAGCCGCTGAAGACCTCGTGCATCTCGCCATCCACGTCGAACACCTGGGTGACGCTGGTGCGCCCGTCGGCGTAGCGCAGCAGCTGCACCAGCACGTCGACGCCGTCGCGCACGGTCGCCTCGATGCGATCCCCGGTCGTGCTGACGGCCAGGGACGCGTGGCGCACCATCCGGGCGACGGCGTCGTCCGGCGACTCGGCGTCGACGCCGATGACCCCTCCGTTGACCGCGCCCTGCAACGCGCTGATCGCGTGGAAGGTCTCCGGCCCTCGGGCATCCACCAGCACCAGCCGGTCCGGGCGCATCTTCAGCGCCTGCTGCACCAGCGCCGCGTTGTCCGCGCCGGGCGCGCCCGACAGCGTGACCATGTTGGCGCCGTTGCCCAGCCGCGCGCCGCCCTCGACGGCCACGACCCGCAGATCGCTGGCCCCCTCGTGCAGCAGCGCGTTGATCAGCTCGATGCGCGCGTCGAGGTCGTTGCTGGCGATCACCACCGCGCGGCCGATCTCCACGGCCTGCCGCAGGAAGGTCGCCATGTTCGTGCTCAGCACCTCGGCCGAGACCAGCGAGTCCAGATCCCGGGCGCCGGCCGCCGGGCGATCGATGGTCAGGTACGGCCCACCGACCGGACCCATCGCGGCGTGCACGCGCGTACCGTCGGGCAGGTGGCCCTCGGCGAAGGGCGCCCCCGCCGGCACCGCGACCCCGCAGGCGGCCAGCAGGCGGCCCGCGGCGGCGGCGGCCTGGGCGGGGCTGCTGAAGCGCGCGTCGTGCGCGGTCGTCGAGCCGCCGCGGGTCACGTACACGCTCTGCGCGCCGTTGACGCAGACGCGCTGCACGCCACCGTCGTCGAGCAGCGCGGTCAGGGGACCGACCGCGAGGGCCTCGGCGACGACCTGGCCCACCAGCCCCTCGTCGTCTCCGCCGCCCAGGCTCTGCAGGGCCTCACGCGCGGCCTGCTCGGCGCGCTTCCACGTCATGTCGTCGACGCCCTGCCCGGGCGCGTAGCTGCTGGGCAGGCCGCCCTGGCTGTCGAAGTGCGCGGCGAGGCGGGCATGCACCTGGCCGGCCATCGAGTCGTCCATCGCGGCGCCCACGAAGGCCGCGGGCGCCGCCGGCATGGCGGCGGGAGGCGCCGGCGCCGGCGCCGGGCGGGC
>JAUHXL010000163.1 GCA_030426945.1 bacterium | reverse complement strand
TCGCGGCGAAGAACATGCAGGCGGCCACCGTGGCGATGCCCAGGCCGCCGGGCAGGCCGCCGAAGACGGCCCGCGCCACGTTGACCAGCCGCCCGGCGATGGCGCCGTTGCTCATGATCGAGCCGGAGAGCACGAAGAACGGGATGGCCAGCAGCGGCGGCTTGTCGGTCAGCTCGCGGATGCTCTCGACGAGGGTGACGTCGAGCAGCGACTGCGCGTCGCCCCACAGCACGAAGCCGAGGGCGGTCAGGAAGCCGATCAGGACGAAGAGCGGCACCGACAGGAGCAGCAGCCCCGCGAGGACGACGAGGAAGATGGCGGTGACGCTCAATGGGTCAGCTCCCGCTCCGGGGCGCGCGGGTTCACGATCGCGTCGAGGGCGAGGGCCAGGAAGCGCAGGGTCATCAAGCCGAAGGAGACCAAGGCGGCCGTGATGATCGTCCAGGCCGGGATCCCGGTCGCGGGCCGGATCTCGCCGCTGCCGTAGTCGCCCCGGGGCCCGAACACGTGCTCGTAGGACAGGTAGGTGATGTAGGCGCAGAAGAGCATCGTCGCCACCAGGCCCAGCGCGCGCGTCCAAGGCTGCACGGCCTTGGGGATGATGCGGCTCAGCGCATCCACCTGGATGTGCTTGCCGGCGCGGGTGGCCATGCTCGCGCCCAGGAAGGCCAGCCAGGCGAGCAGGATCAAGGACAGCTCCTGGCTCCAGATGTACTGCGGCGGCAGGTGCTGGCAGAACCAGGCGCCCACCCCGCCGACAAGCACGGCGATCACCACCCCGAGCCAGGCCTGGCGCCGCGCGCTGACGACGAGGTAGGCGACGCAGCCGGCCAGCAGCAGCGAGGCGCAGACCCACTTGCTGGGCACCTTGACCACGTACTGGGTGAAGGCCCACGCCCCGGCGACGGACAGCGCGCCGGCGGCGATGCCATGGGGCACCGGCCGGGGCCGCCGCTGACGACGGCGGGTGGCGACGAAGACCGCCCAGCCGGTGAAGAAGGTGGTCAGGACCAGCACCGCGGGCGTGAAGTGATCGCGCAGCGCCGGATACAGCGACTGCGGATCGGACGCGCCGAACCAGCCGAAGACGGTGACCAGCTTGGCCGCGAGCTGGCTCTCGCCGGTGGCGAAGGAGCGATACACGATGTCGAGGAACACCGTGAACGTCATCACCAACGAGATGATCGTCACCAGCGCGCCCTCGACGCGGTACACGCCGGCGTCCAGCGCGGCGACGAGCCCGGCGACGCCCCGTCGCGGTGGCGGCGGCGCGTCCTTGGTCACTTCGCGCCCTTGGCCTTCAGGATCACGTCGAGCAGCTCGCGGCCCGCGTCGGTGGTGCTGGCCCGGAAGGTCTCCCAGACGGGCCGCGTGATGGTGCTGAACGCCGCCCGCTCGGCGTCGGTCAGCTCGTAGACCTGGGTGCCGCCCTTCTCGAGGTTCTTCAGCAGCAGCGGCTCGAGGGCGCGCACGGCCCGGCGCCCCTTCTTCTCGAGCCCCTTGGCCGGCTCGAGGATCGCCGCCTGCATGTCGGGCGAGAGGCCGTCGTACCAAGCCTTGTTCACCACGATGACCGCCGGCTGGTAGATGTGTCGCGACACCGAGTAGTACTGCACCTGCTGGTTCCAGCCCGCGGCCTGCGTGAAGAGCGGCGTGTTGTCGAAGCCGTCCACCACGCCCGTCTGCAGGGAGCTGGCGACCTCACCCACCGAGATCGTCACGGGGCTCGCGCCGAGCGCCCGGTAGGTCTCGACGTGGACCTGGTTCTCCTGCGAACGCATCTTGACCGCCTTCAGATCGGCGGGCTGCTTGATGAAGCCCTTCTTGGTGCCGAAGGAGCGGTAGCCGTTCTCGGAGAACATCAGCAGCTTGAAGCCCTTGGCCTCGAGCAGCTTCTCGATCAGCGGCCGGGCGGGGCCGTCCAGGATGCGATCGGCCTCCTCGTAGCTGGCGAACAGGTAGGGCAGCTCGAGGACCGAGAGCTCCGGCACCAGGGTCGCCATGGCGCCCGTCGACACGCCGGCGCCCTGCAAGGTGCCCTTGTAGACCTGGCGGACGCTGCTCTGTTCGTCGCCCTTGATGCCGTTGAGGTACACCCGCACCTTGATCTTCTTGTCGGTGCTCTTCTCGACCGACTTGCGATAGCGCTTCAACAGATCGGCCCAGGGCGTGCGCGAGGGCGCGACGGTGGCCAGCTTCAGGCTGATCTCGCCGTCCGCCGCGGAGGCCGCGGTCGGGGCGACGAGGCCGAGCAGGCCGGCGAGCAGGAGGGCGCGAACGAAGGTACGACGCATGGGAAGATCCTCTGGCTAGGTGTTCCGGGGCGGTCCGACGCCGAGCCTCCGGCGCTGTTCACGGGGCCTCGCCGGCCTCGCGGGGCCGGGGCGCTGCCGCCTCAGAAATACTCTTCGATGTCGTCGAGCAGCTGCTGCGCGACGCGCTTGGCGTTCCGGTTCTCGGGCACCAGCGCCGGGATGGTGTCGTCCGGCGCCGCGACCACCTCACCGAGCAGCCGCTTGAAGAGCTCCTCGTCCTGCGCCTTCGTGGCGTAGGCCTCGGCGTACAGCACCTTGGTGTCGAGGTAGTCGGGGGCGAGGGCGATGGCCTTCTCGAAGTGCTGCTTCGAGGCGGGCAGGTCGCCGCCCGGGAACGGGATCTTGGTGCGATACACGCCGAAGTAGCGATGCGGCGCGGCGTAGAAGAAGGACTCGTCGAGCGAGAGCACGTGCTCCATGGTCGCCGCGACGTCGTCCTTGTGGGACAGGATGGTCGTGAAGCCGTCGAGCAGCGCCCACTTGCCCAGGTTCGTCGCGTACCAGTAGAGGCCAGGGATGCCGTCGGCGCCGACCGTCTTGACCGCCGCCTGCCACGACTCACCGTTCTTGATCTTCTGCGCGAAGGCCGGGGTGCTGAGCTTGATGGCGCGCTCGGCCGCGACCACGCCCTTCTCGAAGGCGGCCAGCTGGGCGTCGTCGGGATCGTCCATCCACCGGAAGTGGGCGTTGGCGAGGAAGTAATAGCCGTACGCCAGCTTCAGCTGGATGTCCGCGCGGGTGGGATCGACGCGCGCGGCCTCCTCCCAGGCCTTGACGGCGGCCTCGGCCTTGGCCTGATCGCCCCGCTCGTTCCACAGGGCGTCCCCCTGCTCGACGAGCGGCGTGGCGTCGCCGGTCTTCTCGGCCGGCTTGGTGTCTTCGGTCAGCGTGCTCTGGCGTCCGCCGCAGGCGGCGAAGGTCAGGGCGAGCGTCGCCACCACCACGAGGCGAAGTGCGGACATGCTTCCTCCAGTTGACGCGGAACGTCGACCCATCACGGGCCTTCGAGGTGGCTTATCACGGCCCGCAGGCCGCATCAACCGCGTTCGGCCCGTCGCGCCACCGCGTCGCGGCGGGCGGCCAGCGTCGGATCGTCGTCCACCGCGCACGCGCGACGGTAGCGCGACCGCAGCGCGTCCCATTGGCCCGCGCGCGAGAGGAGGGCGTCGAGCGCCTCGAGCACCGGCCGGCAGGCGGGGTGCGCGTCCAGCACCAATCCGCACAGGGCGGGCAGCTCGTCGCCGCGGCCGAGCTTGTCCAGGCCGCGCCGCAGGCCATCGAAGGCGCGCGCCGCCTCCTCGTCGGTCAGCACCGGCTTGCCCTCGAGGGCCGCGTGGAAGTGATCCACCGCGGCCTCGACGTCGCCGCGGTCGGCGGCGACCGCGCCGAGGCCGAAGTGCGCGCGAGCCTCACCCGGCGCCAGCGCGAGGGCGGCCTCGAAGTCGTGGCGCGCGTTCTCGACGTGACCCAGGCGGGCGCGCCACAGCTCGCCGCGCAGGGCGAGCAGACCCGCGCGCTCGTCGGCGTTGCGCGGTGCCTTCAGCCGAGCGTCGAGCAGACCACGCATGCGATCGAGATCGACCGGACGGGTGCGCAGCTCGGTCAGGGCCCGCAGGGCGATGGCGGCCGTCTCGAGCCCGCCGTCGGTCTCGGCGAGGGCGGCCTCGTAGGCCGCGGCGGCGCCCTCCGGATCCGCCAGCCACGCATAAGCCACCCGCGCGATCCGCAGGCGCAGCTCCGCCCGCCCGGGGCCGGGCGGCGTGACCTGGGCCTGGCGATCGAGCACGTCGCAGAGGCGCTGGCCGTCGCGCTCCAACGACCACACCCGCACCAGCCCCTCGAAGGCGGCCACGCGGGTGGGCTCGTCGACCAGCACGGCCTCGAAGGCGGCGGCGGCCTGGGGGCGCGTGTCGGCGTCGACCAGCAGCCGCTCCGCGGCCACCAGCCGCTCGTCGACAGACAGCGGGGCCGGGGCGTGCGGGCGCCGAATGCGCGGCGGCGGCGTCGGCGCGTCGCCGGGCGAGGTGGGGGTGTCGGCGGCGAAGGGCGCCGCCGGGGGCGGGGGCTCGGGGGCGACGGCGGGGGGCACGCGGCTCCGCCCGCCCGGCGCCGTCGGCACCTCGGCCTCGAGGGCGTCGAGCTCCGCTTGGAGCTCGGCGGCGACGTCGGCCCAGCTGGTCTCCGGGTTGTCGAAGGGGCCCGCGACCGCGGGCCGCGGCGCGCCGGGGGTGGTGGGGCGCTTGGGCACCGGCGGCAGCGGTGGCAGCGGCGCCGACAGCGTCGCCGGCCACACGACGTCGGCCGCGGCCGGCGGATCCGTGTCCGGCATGGTCGGATCGTCGCCGCGCGGATCTCCCTCGGCCTCGACCGTCGGCGCGGCCTCCTGGGCGGGCGCGGGGGTGACCGGCGCGTCACCCCGCGCCGAGGCCGCCGCCGTCGCCGGCGGCTCCGCGCGTGCGTCCGCCCCCACGCCCGCGGCGTCGGCCGCGTCGGCGGCGTCGTCGGCGTCGTCGTCGGCGTCGTCGGCCGCGTCGGCGTCGACGTCGGCGGCGGCGGCCGCGTCGGCGTGGTCGTCGGCGTCGGCGGCCGCGTCGGCGTGGTCGTCGTCGTGGTCGTACGGATCGTCAGGGACGTCGGGGTCGGCGACCTCGACCGCGGCGTCGTCGGCCGCGGCGTCCTCGACCGCGGCGTCGTCGGCCGCGGCGTCCTCGACCGCAGCGTGCCGCAGCTCGTCGTCGGCCGCGGCGTCGTCGGCCGCGGGGTCGGCCGTGGCGTCGTCGGCCGCGGCGTCGGCCGCGTCGTCGGCCGCGTCGTCGGCCGCGGCGTCGGCCGCGGGGTCGGCCGCGGCGTCGGCCGCGGCGCCGTCGGCCGCGGCGCCGTCGGCCGCGGCGCCGTCCGGTGCGGCGTCGTCGGCCGCGGGGTCCGCCGCGGCGTCGTCGGCCGCGGGGTCCGCCGCGGCGTCGTCGGCCGTGGAATCGTCGGCCGCGGGGTCGGCCGCGGCGTCGTCGGCCGTGGCGTCGTCGGCCGCCGCGTCGTCGGCCGCCGCGTCGTCGGCCGCCGCGTGCTCCACGGCGTCGTCGGCCGCGGCGTCCTCGACCGCGGCGTCGTCGGCTGCGGCGTCAACCACAGGGACCGGGTCGCCCGCGTCGGACCCTCGATCCGCCGGCGCGCCTCGGCTGGGGGCGGCGTGCATCGGTGCGCTGACCGCGTCGCCGGCGTCGTCGACGGCGGCGGGGGCGGCGTCCTCCACCGCGGCGGCGTGGTCGTCGCCCGCGCCTCGAGCGCGGTCCGCGCCGAGGCCGGCGGCGTCGCTCGCGGCGCCTGCGGCGCCCGCGCTCCCTTCGCCCAGCTCGTCCTCGTCGTCGAGCTCGTCCTCCTCGTCCCCGTGCGGATCGGCCGCCCAGGGCTCCCCCTCGGCCTCGCTCGAATCCGCCGGCCCATCGGCGGGGGCCGCGGTGGCCGCGCGCGCGGCCTGGAGCACGCCCTCGGCCTCGTCTCGGCGTCCGCTGGTCGCCAGGTCCGCGCGCGCCATCTCGGCGAAGGGCAGCGCGGCGGACGGGTCGCCGAGGGCCTCGAGGTGCAGCCGCGCCAGCCGCAGCGCGACATCGCCGCGGTGCGCGCCCGGGAGCGACGCGCCCACCTGGCGGGCGAGCACGTCGGCGAGGGCGGCGTCGTCGCCCTCCGCCTCGAGGAGCTGCCGCAAGCGCCCCAGGGCGTCCACGTTGTCCGGCCACGCGCGCAGGGACTGCTCCAGAAGGGTCCGGGCCTGGTGGGGGGCCTCCAGCGCGCCCGCCGCCAGGTCGGCCGCCTCGAGCAGGATGCTCGACCGCCGCACCGCGTCCGCGGGGCTGGCGCCCAGATAGTCGAGCTGGGCCCGCAGCGCGCTGACCAAGGCGCGGGGATCGTCCCCGTGCCGCGCCGCGTCCAGCCACGCCGAGGCCAGCGTCGGATCCTTCAGGTGCTCATGGGCCGCGGCCATCAGGTCGAGCGCGCGCCCGGGCGCGGCGTCGAGCAGCAGCTCCGCGGCGCGCCAGCGGCGGTGGGCCGCGTCCTCGGCCGACGCGCCGTCCACCCCGGCCAGCAGACGGTCCGCGGCCTCGGCGGGCCGCTCCGCGTCGACCAACAAGTCCACCAGCAGGTCGAGCGCGCGCTCGCCCGCCGGCTGCGCCGCGATGGCGGCCTCGATGGCCTCGTCTATGCGCCCCGCAGCGCGCAGGATGGACGCCTTGAGCAGCTCCACCTCGCCCGGCTCCCCCACCCCGGCCTCGAGCCGCCGGTCGTAGAGCGCGAGCAGCGGATCCCAGGCGCCGCGCACCGCGTGCAGATCCTCGAGGGCCTCGAGGGCCTCGGTCCAGGCGGGCGCGTCGGGCTCGGCCGCGTCCAGCACCTGCTCGAAGAGGGGCACCGCGCCGTCGGGATCGTGGAGCCGGTCACGGCGCGCCTCGGCCACCAGCAGCAGCGCCTCGGCGCGGCGCTCGGGATCCGCGATGGCCCGCGCCGCCGCCTCGTCCGCGGCCACGCCTTCGGCGGCGCCGACGCTGGCGTCCACCGCGATCCGCTGCGCGGCCGGCGCGGGTCGCGCCTCGGCGCCCATCGGTGGCTCGAGCGGCGCGGCCATCTCACCGCCCGACGCCTCGGCCGCGGCCTCCGCGGACGCCTCGGGCGCCGCCGAGGGTGGCGTCGGCTCCACGGGCGCGGCGTCGGCGGGGGCATCGTCCGAGGTCGCCTCGGTCGGCGCGGCGGCCGTGATGGGGGGCGCCTCGTCGAGGCCGAGCGCGGCCTCGGCCTCGGCGTCGCCGGGCGCCTGCGCCAGCACGCGCGCCCAGGTGGCCAGGCCGCGGGCGCGGGTCGCCGGCGTCCGGACCAGCAGGCGGCTGGCCGCCCGCTGCAGATCCAGCGCGTCGCGCGTCGCCGGCAGGGCCTCCGGGTCGCGCTGCAGCAAGGCGTCGAGCGCCTCGGCGTCGCCGAGCTGCACCAGGGCGCGGGCGAGCCCCTCGAGCGCGGCCGGGGATCCGTGCCCGTCGGCGACGAGCGCCTCGAGCGTCGCGCGGGCGTCGGCCGGCCGGTCCACGTTCAGCGCCGACAGGCCCAGCCGCAGCCGATCATCGGGGCGGCTCTGGCCGGGCGCCTCGTCGACCAGGGCCGCGTAGGCTCGGTGCGCGCGCGCCCAGTCGCCGGCGGCGAAGGCGTTCTCCCCCAACAGCGCCAGCGCCGGCACGTACCCCGGCGACTCGTCGAGGGCGGCCAGGGCCAGCCGGGTGCCCTCCTCCGGCCGCTCGAGCTCGTTGTAGGCCAGCTTCGCCAGGCTGGTCAGCAGGGCCGGGCGCTCGGCGGCGTCGGCGCGCTCGAGCTGGGCCCGCAGCAGAGAGGCCACCCGCGGCCAGTCCGCCAGGGCGGTCGCGACCTCCAAACGCACGCGCCGCACGTCCGGATCCTCGGGATCGAGCCGCAGGGCGAGATCCAGGCGCTCGGCGGCGTCCTTCGGCCGGCGCAGCTCCCGCCACAGCAGGCGGCCGGCGCGGCGCGCCAGGAAGCGGCGCACGCTGGGCCGGGTGGCGCGCGCCAGGCCCTCGTCGAAGAACGAGACGATGCCTTCGACGTCACCGCGGCGCAGGAGGACGTCCTGGGCCTGCTCGTAGACGGCGACGTCGTCGGGCGCCTCCTCGAGCGCGCGCCGCAGCACCTCGAGGGCTTCCTCCGGCCGGTGGAGCGCGTCGTAGGTCTCGGCGAGGCGCTGGAGGAAGGCCGGCGCGGGCTCGTCGTAGCCGCGCTCCTCGTAGAGCTGGAACAGGTGGGCATAGGCGGCGAGCGCGCGCTCCGGCTCTCCGGCGGCGAAGCGCAGGTCGCCCAACCTGCGCAGGGCCTCGGTGTCGTCGGGCAGGCCCTCCAGCGCGCGCTCGAAGCTCGCGGCCGCGCCCTGCGGGCGGCCCAGAACGGTGGCCTGAAGGCGCCCCAGCTCGAGCCACACCAGCGCGGCCTCGTCGGGGTTGGGCACCACCGCCGCCAGGCGCTCGAGCAAGGCGGCGAGCTCGCCGAAGCGCTCGCGCTCCCGATACAAATCGGCCAGGCCCTCCAGGGCGCGGCGGTGGGTCGGGGTACACCCCAGCGCCAGCGTGTACGCCTGTACGGCCTCGTCGGTGAGGTTCAGGCGCTGCCGCAAGAGGTCGCCGCGCTCGGCGTACAGATCGGCCAGACGGCCAGGGGCCGAGACGCGCTGCGTCAGCCGCTCGAGGACCTCGGCCAGCGCGCTCCACCGCTGCTGAGCGCGGTGCATCTCGGCGAGGGCCTCGAGGGGCGCGAGGACGTCGGGCGCCAGCCGAGCGGCCCGCTCGAGCAGCAACGTCGCGCGCTCCGGATCCCCGTGGCGGCCGCGCACGACCGCCGCCAGCCGCAGCAGGCCCGCCGCCTGGGCGGCCGGCGCGCGCGCGTTCTCGACGGCCATCTCGAGGACGCGCGCCACGTCGTCCCACCGGCCGGCGTCCGCGTGCAGGCGCTCGAGCGCCTCGATGGCCTGGGTGACCTGCGCGGGCTTGCCGCCGAGGGCCTTCTGGAAGTGGGAGATGGCCAGCGGCGCGTCACCCAACGGCCCCGCCAGCAGGTGCCCCAGGCGGAGGTGAACCTCGGCGCGGTCGATGCCAGGAATCTCCGCCTCCGCGGTGCGGCGCAGGAGCTCCTCGAAGTGCTCGCGGGCGCGCGGCGCGTCGTCGCTGGCCGCCGCCGTCTCGGCGAGGCCCAGCAGCGCGCCGGGGTGCTGGGGCGCCAGCAGCAGAGCCTGCCGGTAGCGCAGGGCCGCCGTCGCGCCGCCCTCCGGCTCCCGCCGCCACAGGTCGCCGAGGTGCACCATCACGTCGGCGGCCCCCGCCGAGTCGCCGCGCGCCTGCAGCAGGCGCGCGGCGCGGTCCAGGGTGCGCACGGCGGGCAGCAGCCGGCCCAGCTTCTCCTGCGCCTGCGCCAGCCCCCGCAGGGCCTCGACGTCGTCGGGGGCGATCTCCAGCGCGCGCTCGAAGTACCCGACCGCCGCCTCGACGTCGTCCGCCTCGTCGAGGGCGCAGCGGCCGAGCTGGTGAAGGAGGGCGCGCCGCGCCTCGGCGTCCGGCTCGCCGGCGAGCAGGCGCTCCCGCGTGCGCAGGGCCGCCGCCCAGTCCCCCACCCGCGCCCGCAGATCGGCCAGGGCGCGCAAGGCGCCCGGCAGGCGCCGCCGCAGCGCCAGCGCCGCCTCGAGCGCGCTGATCGCGGCCTGGGGATCCCGCACCGCCAGGGCGCCAGCCACCGCGCAGCGCGCCTGCGCCGCCTCGACGGCGTCCCCGCGGCTCTCGGCGAGGTCCGCCAGGCGGCGCCAGGTCTCGGCCGCCGCCTCGAGCTCACCGCGCCGCCACTGCACCACACCCAGCGCGCACCGCGCGTCGGCGTCGTCGGGCGAGCGCGCCAGGCGCGCGCGGGCCAGGGCCAAGGCGTCGCCCAGGGTCTCCGGCCGGCCCACCAGCAGCTGCAGCAGGCGGGACACCAGGAAGGGGTGCTCCGGGTGCACCTCGAGCTGCCGCTCGTAGGCGGCGATCGCCCGCTCGATGCGCCCCTCGGCGACCAGCTCCTCGATGGAGTGGTAGAGCGCCTTGGCCTCGTAGTCGGCCAGGAAGCGGCGGGCGCGGGTCGACCCGTCGGCGGCGGCGCCCACCGTGCGCGGACCGACGCGCCCCGGCTGCGGGCGCTCCGCCTCGAGGCGGACACGGCCGCCCTCGCTGCGCACGTCGGCCAGGCGCACGAGCGAGCGGTCCGGCAGCTTCCAGCCGAGCTCGGCGCAGACCTCGAAGAGCAGCGTGCCCACCGGATCGAGCACCGCCGTGGTCGGCCCGGTGAGGGCGTCCCCCAGGCCCAGGCCACGCAGCAGCGCCTCGGCCACCTGCGGGGCCACCCAGCGCGAGGGCCCGAAGACGCGGACCTCGTAGACGCTGACCAGCAGCGCCCGCTCGTCGCCCACGCCGGCGGGCTCCAGGCGCGCCCGCGCGATGAAGGGCGGCGCGGGCTCCTCCGCCAGCGCGCCGAGGACGACCAGATCGCCGTCGAGCGCGCGCACCTCGAGGTCGGTCAGCGGGGTGTGGCGAGTGGCCGCGCGCAGGGCCCGGCCCAGGTCGTGATCCTCGGCGGTGACGACGAGGCGCTCGAGGCGGCTGCGGTGATGGCGGAAGCGCTCGACGCCGCCGCTCATGTCGAGGCGGCTGGGCAGCTCGCTGAGGCCCAGGTGCAGCCCCTCGACGGTGAAGAGATCGGCGATGCGGCGCTCGGCGAGCACGAGGCGCCCCAGCCCCTGCTCCAACCGCAGGGAGAAGCCGGTCCGTCGCCCGCGCTCCACCGCCCCCATCAGTGCTGCCTCGCTCGCCGGTCGTTCAGGGGGTGCCGTCGGCGGGCGACGGCGCGCCGGCGTCCCCGGTGGGCGCGGCGGCGGCCTCGGCCTCGACCGCGGCGGCCTCGGCCGCCGGGCCCAGGCACGGGTTCAGCGTCGGATCGATGGCGGTCACGGCGCAGGGGTTGGCGGTGTCGGGGTTCGGCGCGGGCTCGGCGGCCTCGGCCGCGGCCGGCGGGGCGGCGGGCTTCGCCGGAGGTGGCGCTCCGCCCCCACCGCATCCCCACCCCAGCAAGAGAATGGCTCCGAGCCCCGCGGCGCGCACCATCTGTCCCTCCGTCGACAATCGGCTGGACACTACACGGACCACCGGCGAGGGGCAACGTCGCCGCAGGTCTGCGCACGAGCCGTTGATGCGCCCTCCGTCCGGCTGTCAGCGATCGGCGGTCAGCCCTCGGCCGGGGCCCGTGCGCCGCGCCGAGCGCGGACCCGCTCGGCCAGCTCGGGGCGCCGGGCGACCGAGCGGAAGGTACGCTCGCCACGACGCCGCTGACAGCCGACCCGGTGAGGGCGGAGAGCCCGACCCTCCGAGCGGGGCGTACGGTGGTGCGACGGCTTCGAACCCCACCCCGGCGCCGCAGATCTTCCCCGTCAGCCCTCCAGGCGCCGCGTGATGGCGTCGAGCACCGCGGCCGCGGACACCACCGAGCGCTGGCGCAGGCCGCGGAGGTCGAGGTGAATCTGGCGGCCGTCGGCGAAGCCGAAGGTGAGCTGGGCGCCCTCGTTGACCACCTCCAGCGTCGCGATGGTGACGAAGGGCAGCCGCGCCGGGATGGCGGCGGCGTCCTGCACGTCGCGCAGGATCACCTCGGTGGCGGTGACCCCGAGGGCGACCTGCTGGCAGAGCTTGCGTGGGCGATGGCCCGGCGCGGTCATCACCGGCCCGGGCAGGTGGACGGCCACCCGCAGATCCTCGGGATCCGCCACGTCCCGCAGCAGCTCGGCGCGCGCCTCGAGGGGATCGTGGCGCACCAGGCCGGGCATCTGCGCCCCATCGTATTGCCGCACCAGGTCGTGCCCGTCGATCATCTGGCCGGTGATGGGCGAGCGGATCGGGGCCTGGGGCAGCCCTGGATCGACGACGAGCTGCAGCGGGGCGCCCGCGTCGATGCGCAGCCCCTCGCTGGGGTTCATGGCGTCCATCTGCTCGGCGGTCGACACCGCCCAGTCCTCGCGCTCGGCGTCCACGTCGACCTCGACGTGGTGCACCTCGAGCCAGTCGGGCGCGTCGACCTGCCCGCCGCGGCGCACGACGCGGCCGGACGTCGGCGCGGCGCGGCGTGAAGGACGCGGCGCGGTCGCGCCCACCGGCGGGGGCAGATCGGCCGGCGGGGGCAGGTCGCCGGGCGGGGGCAGCGCCGCGGGCGGGGGCGACTCGGCGCGCGGCGGGGCGGCGGCAGGCGCCGCGCTCACCTGCGGAGGCGGCGTCCGGTCGGGCACCGGCGGGGGCGGCAAGCCCACCGTTCGCCCCGGCGTCGGCGGCGGACGCTCGCCGGGCAGCCAGGCGGGCGTGCCCTTGGGCGGCAGCGGCGCGGCGAGCATCTGACGGATGGCCGGTCCCTGCGCGGCGGCCACGTCGGCGAAGTCGGCGTAGGGCGCGACGAGCGGCGTGTCCTCGCGCACCCGCGCGGCGAGCGCCGCCTGTCCGCTGGCCTCGAGGCACAGGGACAGGCCGAGCCGGGTGTCGGCGCTCCGATCGCCCCGCGCGAAGGCCACGCGGAAGTAGTGGGCCGCGACCACGGGATCGCCCCGTTGCGCGGCCAGACGCCCGCGCAACGCGTAAGCGGCCCCCAGATCCGCGTCGAGCTGGATGGCCTCGGCGGCCAGCCGATCGGCGCGCGCGGGCTCGGTGGGGGCGAGGGCGCGCGCCTGCGCCAGGCGGTCCAGTGCTGCGCTCATTCGAAGTCCTCGGCCGGTCTCGGGAGGCTCCCCACGACGTCCGGATCGAGCGGCGGATCGCGGGGGGAGGCTCTCAACGCAGGTCGACGTCCAACGAGGTGGTCTTGCCGGCGTCGACCTTCACGTCGTAGCGCCGCACCACACCGGCGTCGGTCTCGAGCTCCAGGGTGTGGGCACCGGCCGGCACGCGCAAGCTGTTGATCGGCGTGCGCGCCCCGAGCGGGATCCCGTCGAGCGTCAAGCGCGCCGCCGGCGTGGAGCGGACGCGCAGGCGCCCGGCCTCGGTGGGCAGCAGCATCGGATCGGAGTACGCGTAGGCCGGCGTGTGGGCGCGCACCACCGCGCGGACCGCCTCGAGGACGGCCTGGGCCCGCTCGTCGGCGGCCTGGTCGGGATCCGCCACGGTGACCGCCACGGTGGTGTCGCCTCGCCGCGCTTCGACGCGCATCCGGACGCGCGCGGTCGCAGCGTCGGTGTCGCCCAACGAGAAGAGGCCCATGCCGGCCAGGCGAGCGAGCAGGCCGTCGAGCTCCGCCCGCGGCAGCAGGGCCACCTCGCTCGCCTGCCCGAAGTCCGCCGCGAACCGCCGCGCCACGCTCACCGTCACGGTGCCCCGCTCGGCCAGCACCGCGTAGACCACCTCGGCGTGCGGCACGGCCGGGCCGCTGAGGACGAGACGCAC
>JAUHXL010000162.1 GCA_030426945.1 bacterium | reverse complement strand
GCGCCTGGGAGCAGGTCCGACAGCAGGCCATCGCCCACGACGTCGTCGGCGAGCCGACGCCGCCCCCACCGCCCGGCGCCGGCGCGCGCGAGGCCGACGCCCAGGCCGTGGTCAGCAGCATCACCGCCTTGGCGACGGCCTTCCTGGTTCAGTCGGCGGCCATCGCGACGGCGGCCGCCAACCCCGAGATGCTGACCGGGCGGGAGCGGGATCTCGCCCGGATGCGGGCCGCGCTGGCGCAGCTGGGTCCGGATGATCGCGAGACCCTCACCGCCTTCTACGATCTCGGCGAGCAGGGCGACTCGGCCGCCGCGTTGGCGCGGCGACGATCCGTGAACCGCTCGACCGTGTCCCGCCACCACCGCCAGGCGCTCGATCGTCTCCGCGCGCTGATGCAGGCCCCGGAGCAACCTCCGTGAGGCCGGCCGTCCTCGTGGCGTGGGCGCTGTTGGCGGGGTGCACCACCGCGCCGCTCGGTGACGCGGTCGACGTGTCCGAGGCGCACGAGATGATCGCGGTGCTGGCCGCCCACGGCGTCCGGGCCGAGGCCCACGTCGCCCGCGGCGGGGGCGCCGTGGTCGAGGTGGCGTCGGACCGCCGGCACGCCGCATGGACCGTGCTGCAGCGGTACGGGCTACCGCGTCGACCCCTCGCCCTGGGCCCCCGCCCGCTGATCGCCGGGCCCGACGAGGCCTCGCGCCGAGACCGCGCCGAGGCCGGGTTGCGCCTCGCCCGGCTGCTCGAGGCCCGCCCCGACGTCTTCACCGCGCGGATCGCCCTCGCGCCGCGCAGCGCGGCGGTCGTGGTGCGCGCGGCCGAGGGCGAGGCCCCTTCCCCCGCGGCGCTGGCGGCGCTGGTGCGCGCCGGCGCCGGCCTGGCCCCCGACGCCGAGGTCGCCGTCGAGGTGTATCCCTGGCCGACGCCCGCGCTGGCCCCATCGCCGCCGGGCCCCTCCGCGCCCTGGGGGGCCGGTGCAGCCCTGGTCGCGTCGCTCCTCAGCGGCGCGCTCGTGCTGCGGGCGCGGCGCGCCCGGTTGGCCCCGTGATCGCCGGGGTGCGCCTGGATCCGCAGGCCGCCGAGGTGCTGGCGGCGCTGTGCGCGCGGCGGCCGCCGCGCGCCCCGATGACCGACGCGCTCCGGGCGCTGCTGCCCGCCTCGCCGGCGGCGGACGCGCTGGCCCGCGCGTTGGCCCGCCGGCGGGCGCCGACGGGCACGCCCGAGCACGTCACCGCCGCGACCAGCGCGCCGGCCGCGCGCTTCCTGCGGCGGCTCGGGCGGCGCGCCCGCACGCTGGGCGGACCACCGGTCGAGGTGCCGGACGCGATCGCGCTGCGGCGCCTGGCGGCCCGCGTGCCGGCGGCGGCGCGACCGGCGCTCGACGACGAGGTGGCGGTGGGCGCGTGGGTCTTCGTGTGGTCCCACGCCGACGCCGGGCGACGGCGGGACGCCGCGGCCGCCCTGCCCCGCCCCCTCGGCCGCGCGGTCGGTCACGCCCCTGCGCCGGACGCCGCGCTCGCCGCCGAGTGGAGGACGCCGTGAACCCGTCGACGGGCGGCGGGCCCCCCATCCCCGGTGACCGAGCCTTCGCGATCGGCGGCCGGGTGCCCGAGGCGGTGGTCGCGGCGCTCCTCGAAGCCCGCCGCCTGCGCGACGGTTGGCGCGCGGCGGTGCGGCGGGCCGAGGCGCGCGCGGAGGCGGACGCGCGTGCCCGCCTGGCCCGGCGCTTGGAAGCGCTGGAGCGCGGGCTCGCCGCCTTGCGGGCGCGGCTGCGCGACGAGGCCCTGGCGCTGGCGCGGGCGGCGGCGGCCCGGCTGGTCGCCGAGAGCCACCGCGAGGCGCCCGGCTGGTGGCGCCTCGCGCTCGAGGCGCCCCTCGAGGGCGAAGCCTGGTTGGCGCTGCACCTGCCGCCGGACGAGGTGAGCGCCTGGGGTGACACGCCCCTGCCGCCGGGCGTGCGCTTGGTGGCCGACGCCAGCCTGGGACCCGGCGACCTGATCATCGAGGGACCGGGAGGCCGCGCGGACGCCCGCGTGTCGGCCCGGATCGCCCGGGTGCTCGCGGGGCCCCGTTGACCTGGCCCGGTCCGCTGCCGCCCGTCGACGCCGCCGGGCGGGCCGCCGCCACACCGCTGGGGCTCGACCTGCGCACCCCTCGGCGCATGGACGCGGCCGCCACGGCCTGGGCGGCCGCCCTCGAGTGCGCGGTCACCGTCCGACCGCTGCCCGGTCCCCCTCCGCCCCGGCGCGTCCTCCACGCGGCCGCCGGTTGGCGCACCGCCCAAGGGGGCGCCGGGCGTCTCCTGGTCGACGCGCACCTGCTGGCGGGGGCCTTGGGCGTGCTGGGCGGCGCCCCCCCGCGCGCGCTCGGGCCGGTGCCGCTCTCGCCCGCCGAGGAGGGCCTGTTCGCCTACCTCGCGCTGGCTTGGCTGGCCGATCTGCCGAGCGCCCCGGCCCTCGACTGGATCCACGGCGGCGATCCGATCTGGCCCGCGCCGCGGGACGGCACGCCCGCCGTCGACTGGCAGGTCGAGCTCGGCGGGCGACGGGGCGTCGCGCGCTGGTGTCTCCCGCCCGAGGCGGCGGCGTCGGCGCCCCCCGGTCCCGACCTGCCCCTGCCGCTGAGCGTCCGGTTCGAGCCGGTGCGCCTGGGGCTCGGCGTGCGGCTGCGTCCCGGTGATCGCGTACCCATCCCGCGGGTCGTGCGCCTGCACGCCGCCTGGGGCCCGCTGCCCCTCCTGCTCCGCTGGCGCGACGGCGCGCCGCGGATCCCCCCGGTCCACGAGGTGTCGCCCGTGAACGATCCGCCGACGCTGGAGACGCTGCCCGTGCGCCTCGAGGTGCACCTGGCCGACGTGGTGCTGACCGCCGGACAGCTGGCCGCGCTCACGCCGGGCGCCACGCTGGCGCTGGCGCTCGACGACCCGCCCCTGGTGCGGCTGCGGGCGGGTGATCGCGTGGTGGCCACCGCCGCGCTGGTCGAGGCGGAGCACGGCGTGGCGCTGCAGATCGTGCGCGTCACGTTGGACTGATCGGGCGCGCAGAGATCTCGGGATCGCCAAGCAGGCGGAGGCCCTCTTCCGACCCGGTCAGTCCTCGTCGTTGTGGACCAGCGTGTTGCGGTCGCGGACGCGGGGCGTCTCGCGGGTCTTGTTGTCGAGCGCGTCCGAGGTGCTGGGCGGCCAGCTGTCCATGTCCGCCTCGACGCTGTCGTCTGGTGAGCCGAGGGACTTCAGGACCTGCGAGAAGGTCTTCTTCGACACCGCGTCGAGGGGCACCCCGACGCCGGTGATCACGGTCGGCTCGTCCTCGTCGTCCTCGTCGTCATCGAGGTCCAGCGAGGGGAAGGACGGCGTGGCCGGCGGTGGCGGGGGCGGGCCCGGGCGGGCAGCCTCGGTGGTGACCCCCTCCTCGAAGTCGGGGGCGGGTGAGCGCTCCATCGACTCCAGCAGACGGTGCAGCGCGCTGCCGCCGGGCAGGCTGTCGTCGCTGGCCTCGTCGGCGTCCTGGGGCGACGGCTTGGCCCGCGAAGGCTCCGGCCCGCCGGTCAGCGCGTGGGGCAGATCGATGGCCTGGGTCGTGCCCAGATCCGGCGTGTGATCGGCGGTCTCGGCCCGCCCGGCGAAGGGCGGCGGCCGGGGCGGCGCCGGCTCCGGCAGCGCCGGCGCCTCCGAGGCATCCTGCTGGGCGACCAACTCCGACAGCGACGGCGCCTCCATCGAGAGGGCTGGCTCCACTGCGGGCGGCACGTCGACGACCGGCGCCTCGGTGGTGTTCCCCTCGCCCGCGGTCCGCGCCGGCGGCAGATCGACCGAGATGTCCACCGACTCGTCGAGGGGCGCGTCGAGCGGCTCGTCGGCCGCGATCTGCGCCCGCGCGGGGGCCGCAGCGTCAGCGCCTTCGCCCTCGGGGTCCGGCGCGGCGATGGCGGTCGGCGGGGGCTGTTCGTCGGCCGCCTCGGGGGGGGCGGCGTCGGCCTCGTCAGCCGCCGCCGGCGCGCCGGCAGGGGGCGCCGCCTCGACCGAGTCCACGGCAGCCGCCGCCGCGACCGCCGGCGGCGGCACGCGCTCGACGCGGGTGGCGGCCCCGTGCCCGGGCGGCGGCGCCAGCCGCCGCCACCGAGCGCGCAGCGGCTCGACCGCGGGCGTGGCCGCGAGCACGTCGTCCGCGTCGCGGCGGGCGAAGAGGGGCACCAGCACGGGCAGGCCGTCCCGCGCCTCGACCGCGTCGACCGACAGGACCGGCGGCGCCTCACCCCAGCGCCCGACCAGCACGATCAGGTCGACGCCGGCCGCGATGAGCCCCTCGACCGCCCGATCCCGCTCGCGCGCGGCGCTCGCGCGGGCGAGCGCCGCGAAGCGCGACAGCGCGTCGGTGGGCGTCATCGCCGGCAGCCCCAACAGCACGGGCGCGGCGCGGCTGGCCAGCAGCGAGGCGGCGTCCCAGCCGTCGGCGAGCCGCAGATCCGCGACGACGACGCGGTCCACCGCCAGCCGGCCGGCGCAGTAGAGCAGATCGCCGCCGGTCACGTTGCGCCCCTCGCCGTCGCTCTTGCGCGGGCTGAGGCGGATCGCCGGGCGGCCGGGCAGCGTCAGCGATCCGCCGTCCTGCAGGGTGGCGACGCGGGCCTCGGGGGGGAGCTCGGCGCACAGGGCCTCGAGCAAGCGCACGCGGCCGCCGCCCGGGGGCCCCGCGACGACGATGTTGAGCCCGGCGCGCAGCGCCAGCCCCAGGACGCGCGCGGCGTCCGCGCTGAGCGCGCCGCCCTGCACCAGGCCGCCGAGCGTCGCGGCCTGGCCGCCGGGCAGGCTGATCGCCAGCACGGGCCCGACGTCGACGACCGGCGCGCAGAGCGCCAGGAAGCGCGTGCCGTCCTTGAGCATCGCCTCGAGGCAGGGTCGCTGGGCGTCGAAGGGCTTGCCCGCCCGCTCCGCCAGCCCCCGCAGGCTGAGCGCGAGCGCCGCGGCGTCGTAGGCCACCCCGACCCGCTCGGTGCGCCCGTCGCGCTCGACGAAGACCCGATCAGGGCCGTCCACCATCACCCGGCGGATGGCTGGGTCGGTCAGCAGGTGCTCGATGGGCGCAAAGAGGCGCAGCAGCGATGCGGGTATCGATCCCAAGACGCCCTCCGTCGGATGCGCAGAGGATAGGTCACGCGTCGCGGGGACGCCACCTCCGGGGCGGTGTCGGCATCCGTCTCCGTTGACGGCGTCCCACGGGTGATGCTACGGGTTCCCGCGTTTGCGCCGCCCCTTCCCGAAAACGGCGCCCCCTGGCACGGAGTCTCGCTTGGTCCGGCTGCTGCCCCTCACCCTGCTGACGCTGCTCGTGGCCGCCCCGGCCGCGGCCGACGTCGGCACCTGCCTGACCGAAGGCGGGCTGCGGGTGGCGCCTTGGACCGACGGTCAGGATCCCGCCTGCGGCGCCGACTGCGGCCCGGGCGGGGTCGACGAGGCGGGCGAGCTGTGCGGCGCGGACGGCGACGGATGCACCGAGGGGCTCGACAACGGCGCCCTCGCGATGCCCCGCCCGCTGGGCGTGGAGACGCCGGCCGCGCCGACCGGGCCGCGCTGCCTCGACGCCGGGCCCACCTGCGGCGAGGGGCAGCCGGGCGGGCTGACCACCGCGCTCGGGGGCGCGGCCGCGCTGGCCCCCGGCCTCACCCCCTTGCCTCGCCGTGCGCCCGGCAGCTTGCCCGGCGCCTCCCCCGGACGCTTCGTCGCCGTGGGCGCCTCCGGCGTCGACGGCCTCGATCCGCCCCCGCCGCGGCGGGCCTGACTCCCGACTCGCTCGAAAGTAGACGCCCCGATGGCGCGCACGCCGCGCGCGGTCGGCGCGACCCCGGGCGCCGCCGTCGCGGTCTGCTCCGGGGCTGTTCCCGATTCCCATTGACGGTGGCGCGCCCTGTCGCGCGCCGCCCCCAGATGGAGCCGGCCGGATCGGTCGGCTCAGGGTGAAGAGATCATGAAGAAGGAAGCTGCCATTCTCGGCTTCATCGTGGTCGGCGCGCTGGCGTTCGTCGTCGGCCGCAAGACCACCGACGAGGGCGCCGACGGCGCCGCCGCGGGCGACAAGAGCGCGCCGGCCGCGGCCAAGATGGCCGACGGCAAGACCGCCGCCGCCAACGACTCGGACATCATCCCCGTCGGGACGAGCCCCACCAAGGGTCCCGCCGACGCGCTCGTGACGATCGTGGAGTTCAGCGAGTTCCAGTGCCCCTTCTGCAGCCGCGTGCTGCCGACGCTGGAGAAGGTCAAGGAGAAGTACGGCGACAAGGTCCGCATCGCCTTCAAGCACAACCCGCTGCCCTTCCACAAGGAGGCCCCCTACGCGGCCAAGGCCTCGATGGCGGCCGGCAAGCAGGGCAAGTTCTGGGAGATGCACGACAAGCTGTTCGCCAACCAGCGGGCGCTTCAGCCGGATCAGATCGAGGGCTACGCCAAGGAGATCGGCCTCGACATCGAGAAGTTCAAGAAGGACGTCCAGGATCCCGCCTTCGACAAGCAGATCGAGGAGGACCAGAAGCTGGCCGCCAAGGTCGGCGCGCGGGGTACGCCCAACTTCCTGATCAACGGCCAGCAGCTCAGCGGGGCGCAGCCCTTCGAGCGCTTCGACGCCGTGATTGGCGAGCAGATCAAGGCCGCCGAGGCCGAGATCAAGGGCGGCACCAAGCCCGATGCCGTCTACGCGGCGCTGGTCAAGAAGAACTTCAAGGAGCCCGCCAAGCGCCCGGACGCCAAGCGCGCCGCGGGCCCCGACACCAAGACCGTCTACAAGATCCCGGTCGGCGACTCCTACACCAAGGGCGGGAAGGAGCCCCTCGTCACCATCATCGAGTTCAGCGAGTTCCAGTGCCCCTTCTGCGCGCGCGTGCTGCCCACGATGGACCAGATCGCCAAGGAGTACGGCGACAAGGTCAGCATCGCCTTCAAGCACAACCCGCTGCCCTTCCACAAGGACGCCCCCTACGCCTCGCAGGCCGCGCTCGCCGCCGGTGAGCAGGGCAAGTTCTGGGAGATGCACGACAAGCTGTTCGCCAACCAGAAGGCGCTCAGCAAGGAGCAGGTCGACGGCTACGCCAAGGAGCTCGGGCTCGACATGGCCAAGTACCAGGCCGACGTCGAGAGCGAGAAGGTGAAGAAGATGATCAAGGACGATCAGGCCCTCGCCGCGCAGTTCGGCGCGCGCGGGACGCCCAACTTCTTCATCAACGGCCGCCAGATCACCGGCGCCCGCCCCTTCCCCTCCTTCAAGGAGGTCATCGACGAGGAGATCAAGAAGGCCGAGGAGGCGATCAAGGGCGGCACGCCGCGCGGCGCCGTCTACGCCAAGCTGACCGAGAAGGGCCTGACCAAGGCGGCCGCGCCCCAGCAGCGCCCGAGCCCCCGCGCCGAGGACAAGACCGTCTACAAGGTGCCGGTCAACGCGGAGGACGCCGTCAAGGGCCCGGCCGACGCGCTCGTCACCATCGTGGAGTTCAGCGAGTTCCAGTGTCCCTTCTGCGCCCGGGTGCTGCCCACGCTGAAGCAGATCGAGGAGAAGTACGGCAAGGACGTGCGGATCGTCTTCAAGCACAACCCGCTGCCCTTCCACAAGGACGCGCCCTACGCCGCGAAGGCCGCGTTGGCCGCCGCCAAGCAGGGCAAGTTCGATGCGATGCACGACAAGCTGTTCGCGAACCAGCGCGCGCTCAAGCCGGAGCAGATCGAGGGCTACGCCAAGGAGATCGGCCTCGACATCGCGCGGTTCAAGAAGGACGTCGAGGATCCCGCCCTGCAGAAGCAGATCGACGCCGACCAGGCGCTCGCGCGCCAGATCGGCGCGGGCGGCACGCCGAACTTCTTCATCAACGGCCGCAAGCTGGTGGGCGCGCAGCCCTTCGCCAGCTTCGAGAAGGTCATCGACGAGGAGCTCACCAAGGCCAAGGCGCTGGTCGCCAAGGGCACGCCCCGCAGCGGCGTGTACGCCGAGCTGATCAAGGACGGCGCCACCAAGCCCGCCGCCGCGGCCGCGCGCCGCGCGCCGCCCGAGGACAACAAGGTCTACGAGGTCAAGGTCAACCCCAACGACGCGATCAAGGGCCCGGCCAACGCCAAGGTCACGATCGTGGAGTTCAGCGAGTTCCAGTGCCCCTTCTGCAGCCGCGTGCTGCCGACGCTGGACAAGGTGCGCCAGGAGTACGGCGACAAGGTGCGGATCGTCTTCAAGCACAACCCCCTGTCGTTCCACAAGGAGGCCCCCTACGCCTCCGAGGCGGCGCTGGCCGCGGGCGCCCAGGGCAAGTTCTGGGAGATGCACGACATGCTGTTCAAGAACCAGCGCGCCCTGAAGCCGGAGGACATCGAGCGCTACGCCCAGGAGATCGGGCTGAACATGGCGAAGTTCAAGGCCGACATCGACAGCGGCAAGTTCAAGGCGCAGATCGCCGCGGACCAGGCGCTGGCGCGTGAGCTCGGCGCCTCGGGCACGCCCACCTTCTTCGTCAACGGCAAGAAGCTGCGGGGCGCCCAGCCCTTCGAGAACTTCAAGTCGCTGATCGACGAAGCCCTCAAGAAGTAGGCCGATGAAGGTCACCCCCGCGTCGACGGCGGCCCCCGCCGCCGCCCCCAGCTGGCTGCAGTGGGCGCTCGTCGTGGGCGCGCTGGTGACCGTCGTGGGCCTCTTCACCCGCGAGCTCGAGCGCGGCCGCGAGACGCCGGAGTCCCTGCTCGTGCGGGCCTTCGGCGCCCAGCTGCTCGACGCGCCGGCGCCGGACATCGAGGTCACCGGCCCCGACGGCCAACCCATCCGGCTGTCGGAGCTGCGGGGCCGCGTCGTCTTCGTGAACTTCTGGGCCACCTGGTGTCCGCCCTGCCTGGCCGAGATCCCGGACCTGCAGGCGCTCGCTCAGAAGATGCAGCAGGTGCCCTTCACCATCTTCGCGGTCAGCTCGGACGAGTCGTGGGCCGACATCCGGCGCACCTTTCCCGGCGACTCGGGCCTGCTCATCGGGCTCGACACCCAGAAGACGTGGGCCCAGCGGTACGGCACCGAGAAGCTGCCCGAGACCTACGTGGTCGACCGCGACGGTCGCCTGCGCCTTCGCTTCGTGAACGTCCAGCCCTGGACGGACGAACGCATCCATCGATACCTCGAGTGGCTGGCCACGAAGGGCTGACGCCGGGGGGCGTCGGCCGTCTCTACTACGCCGGCGCCGATCAGCCCTGGCTGGTACGCCGCCGACTGCTGTTCGCCGGCGCCTCGGTGCTGGGCGTGGTGCTGGTGGGCGTCGCGGGCTACTGGTTCATCGGCGAGGGGCGCTGGTCGCTCCTCGACTGCCTCTACTTCGTGCTCATCACCGTCACCACCGTCGGCTACGCCGAGGTGCTGCCGGTCGAAGCGGCCGACGGCGGCCGTGTCTTCACCATGGTGCTGCTGATCACCGGCATGGGCGTCAGCTTCTACTTCCTGTCCGCGCTGACGGCCTTCATCATCGAGGGCGATCTGCGCGAGGCCCTCTGGAGGCGACGCATGCAGCGCAGCATCGACGGCCTGAACGATCACTACATCGTCTGCGGCGCCGGTGAGACCGGTCGCTCGGTCGTCGAGCAGCTGCTCGAGGAGAACCACCCGGTGGTGGTGGTCGAGCTGCGGGCCGAGCACCTCGATCGCCTCGCGCGGCGGGTCGGCGCCCGCTTCGTCGCGATGCAGGGGGACGCGACCGAGGACGCCCTGCTGCGTCAGTGCGGCGTCGAGCGCGCCGCGGGCATCGTGGCGACGCTGCACAGTGACGCCGACAACCTGTTCGTCGCGGTGACGGCCCGGCAGCTCAACCGCGGCATCCGCATCGTGTCCCGCGCCATCGACGAGCGCGCCGACCGGAAGCTGCTGCTGGCCGGGGCGGACGCGGTGGTCAGCCCCAACGACATCGGCGGACGACGCATGGCCCACGAGCTGCTGCGGCCCCACGTCGTCGGCTTCATGGACTTCATCTCGGGCCGCGGCGAGCGCGCGCTGGCGGTCGAGGAGTGCCGCCTGCCCGACGACAGCCCCTGGGACGGCACCACCCTTGCGCAGGCGCGCATCCGAGACGTCGCCAACGTGCTGGTGCTGGCGATCCAGGGGGCGGACGGGCGCGACTACACCTTCCCCCCGGCGAGCTTCGTCCTCAAAGGCGGCATGCGGCTGATCGTGCTGGGCGAGCCCGCCTCGATCGCGCGCCTCAAGGCGGCGCTGCGTCCCCCAGCGAGCTGATCTCGGCCGCGCCCGCCCGAACCCGGAAGCTCAGGGGGTCCCGCCGCGGGCTCGCCCAGCGGAGGGCGACCCGCTCGACCGCGCCGCGGTGGCTCAACGAGGCGTCGATCCACGGCGCCGCCGCCGGCGGTCGCCACCACAGCGCCTCGCCCGCCCCGACGGGGCGCGCGGCGCGTCCCTCGCCCCCCCGCACCACCAGCAGGCCCGGCCGCCGGGCGCGGGCGACGACCCAGGGGCCCAGCCGCTCGAGGGCGACGGCCGGCTGTGGCTTGCCGGGGCAGGCGCCTTCGGCCTCGAAGGGGTAGTCGCGCGCCGTCGCGGGGGCCAGCCAGGCGGGCTCGGCGTCGTCCGCGCAGAGGAGCGCGCCGAGGAAGTCGGCCAGATCGACGCCGGGAGCGCCCCGATCCACGGTGAGCCGTCGCAGGGGGCCCCACAGCACGCTGGCGATGCGCTCGATCGCCAGCGCCACGCCGTCGGCGTCCGCGTCGTCGGGTCCGTCGTGCAGATCCCAGAGCACGGCCGCCACCAGGTACTCGGACACCGCGCCGCTGAGGAGCCCATCGGCCGTGCCCCGGCTGCGCACGTCGTCGAGGGCCTCCACGTCGAGGATCTGGACGCCGCTCGCTTTGGCGTCCAAGAGCTGGGCCGATCCGAGCTGCCAAGCGGCGTGGAAGGTGGCCCAGCCCTCCGACCAGGCGAGGGCCGGCGCGACCGGCGTGCCGTCGTGCGCGCCGCCGGGGCTGTCGTCGCGGCTGTAGACCGTGGCCAGGTAGTGCCCCAGCTCGTGCAGGATGATGAAGTCGTCCCACTCGTCGGGATCCGCCTCGCGCCCGGAGAGATCGACGCGGGGCTGCGCGCCGGGCAGGAAGCAGGTGCCGCACGCCGCGGCGCGATCGGGCTGCCAGCGGAAGATCAGGGGCGGCGGGGGGTCCGCTCCAGCGGGCGGCAGGATGGGCTCGGCCGCCTCGAGCCCCTGCGCGGCGGTCTGCGCGACGTGCAGCGCGCCGAGCGTCGGCGCGTCCGCGGGCACCGTGAGGTCGAGCCCCACGCCGCCGCCCCGTACCGCCGCGACGGGGAGCGCCCACGGGTGATCGTCGGCGTCCGGGCCGACGCGGATCCAGGTGCGGGGGCCCGCGGCCTCGGCGCGCACCCGCACGGTGATCTCGTCGTCTGCCGGCCCGCTGAGCGCGAAGCCCCCGGCCGCGTCCACGACGGCCACGTCCACCAGGGCGCCGGCGCCATCCAGCGCGTCGACCAACAGGCCGCTCGCGGGGCGCGGCTCGGCGTCCTCGACGCCCGCCGCGGTCACCCGCCGGTGCGCGCGCCGCAGCACGCCGGTGAGCGCGGCGCGCGGGCTCGGGTCCGTCGCCTGCAGGCTGGCCTGGATGCCCCCCGGTTCGTCGCCCACGGCTCGAACGCGCAGCGCCAGCGTGGCCGACGCCGCGCTCGCCAGGCGCACGCTCGCGCGCTCGCCCGGCAGCAGCGTCCCGCTCCACCAGCGGAGCGGCGGCGCGCGGCGCTCGTCCAGCAGCACCACCCGCGTGGCCCCGGTCCCCATCGCCTCGAGCACGAGGTCGCCGGTGGCCGACGGGGGCAACGCCACGCGATCCACGTCGTCCCCGCAGACCACCCGCGCGACGGCGCCGGCACCCAGCGCCACCTCGGCGCCCGCCGCCTCGTCTGCTTCGAACCCGTCCGCGCAGTCGTCGGCCGGCGCGTCGCCGTCAATCATCAGCGCGTAGCCGCCGAGGGCGCCGTCCACCGCCTCGACGCCCACGCGCAGGCCCGACTGCCCCCGGGCCGCCGCGCGCGGCGAGGCGCCCTCGTCCGTCGCCAGGACGGCGCCGCGCGCGTCGGTCAGCGTCAGTCGCAGCGGGCGCTGCCCCGAGGCGCGCACGGTGATCGGGAAGCCGGGCCCCGCCTCGATGGCGAACCAGTCCGTCTGAGCGGGACACAAGACGAGGTCGGTGAAGGCGCCCGGCGCCAGATCGGCGGCCGGGAGGTCAGGCAGGCTGGGTCCGAAGCGATCATCGACGCAGGCAGTGGAGCCCGCGTCGCGCTGTTCTGTCGGCCCCGCCTCGTCTGCACAGCTGAGCGCGGCTGCGCAGCAGAGCCAGGGGAGGCCCCACTGGGTGAGGGCCCGAGCGATCATCCGTCAGCTGGCGTAGGCGCGCTCGCGACGCTCCTGCCGCTCCTTGCAGCGGATGCACAGCGTCGTCACCGGGCGGGCCTCGAGGCGCTTGAGCCCGATGAAGGCCCCGCACGACGTACACCAGAAGTACTCGCCGTCCTCGAGGCGCTCGAGCGCCGCCTCGATCTTCTCGATCAGGTGGCGCTCCCGCCCGCGCAGGCGGAAGGCCAGCGACTGGTTGTAGTCGGCGGTGGCGAGATCCATCTCGTCGGGCAGGTCGTCCTGATCGAGGGTCATGTCCTCGGTCAGCGTGCGCTGCGCGTTGCGCAGCAGCTTCGCCTTCTCTTCGAACAGGATCTTGCGGAACCGAGGCACCTCGGCAGCAAGCTCCTCGTCCGACGGCGCTTCGAACTCCGGCGCGTCGCGCTCCATGTCGACCTCCCAGTGATGTGACCCGGCAGCGTACGGTCGGGGGGCGGGGGTGTCAAGCCCCCAAGGGCCGCGGGGCCGCCGGGCGTGCGGCTCCGCGCACGCGGGCCGAGGGCGCGGGTCCCCTGCCCGGAGCGGCTCTGGGCGGCACCTGGCAGGTGCCCCCCGGGGGCCTCCCGACGAGCGGCTCGGCGCGGTGGGAGGTGCGTCGGGGGGGCCGGCGCCACGAAGTGCCCCCAATCGGCGGCGGGCTGCTAGACTGCGCGGCCGTGGCGCGCAAACTCCTGCTGCTCTATCTGCTGATGGCCCTCGGCGCCGCCGCCCTGCAGGTGGCGTTCGGCGGCGAGGTCAGCGGCCTGTTCGTGCGGCCCGCCTCGGGCGTGGCGCCCGATCCGGCCGTCGACGTCGGGTGGGGCGTCGGGCTGGGCCTCGCGACCGTGCTGGCCACCCGCCTCACCTCGGCCCGCTTCGCCTGGGCGCGCGCGGTCGACGCCGAGTTCCGCGAGATGCTCGC
>JAUHXL010000746.1 GCA_030426945.1 bacterium | reverse complement strand
CAGAGCTGGCCGCTGCCCCTCGAGCGCATCGCCACCGTGTTCGACGCGCCCGACGCCCCCGACGCGGTGGGCGGCGTCTTCCCCTGGGCCAGGCCCTCGGGCGGCACCCACGGCGGGCTGGGCCTGCTGCAGTCCCGCGCCACCCTGGTCCTCGGCGGCGCGGGCGTCCGGCGGGGCGTGGTGCTCGACGCGCCCGCGCGCCTCACCGACGTCGCACCGACTGTGCTCGCCGCGCTCGGCGCGCCCACGACCGGCGGCGTCGGGCCCGACGGCCGCTACGCCGACGGCCTGCACCTCACCCGCCAGGACGGCTGGCCGCGCTGGGACGCGCTGGATCCCGATCCCTGCGCCCGCGTCGATCACGTGGTGGTGGTCCTGTTCGACGGGCTGCTGGCCACCGAGCTGAACCATCAGGTGCTCGACGCCGATCCCGAGGTGGATCTGCCCGCCCTGCGTGGCCTGGCGCAGGACGGCGTCGTCTTCCGCCACGGCGCGGTGGTGGGCTTCCCGTCCGTGTCCGCGCCGGGGCACATGACCGCCGGCACCGGCCTGTGGCCCGGCCACCACGGCATCTTGGGCAACGCCCAGTACGGGCGCGCCGAGGGCGCGGTGCTCAGCCCCTTCTTCGTCCTCGACGATCCCGTCGCCGCGCTGCAGAACCCACAGTCGGTGCTCGACCTGTACGACCGGGTCACCCGGCCCGAGGCCGAGACGCTGGCCGCCGCGGCCCACCGCGCCCTCGGCCGCCCGGACGCGGACGGGCAGGGCGGCGCGTACGTCGTCGTCCTCAACGAGCTGGCGCTCGGCGACGCCGACTACACCAGCGTCGACTTCCTGAGCGCGGGCCAGAAGCGCTCCCTCGACGACTACCGGGTGGCGGACAACCTGGCGATGATCCAGGTGGAGTCGCTGCTGCGGCACCGGGGCGCGCGCGTGCCGACGGTGCTGCAGCTCTCCTTCGTCTCGACCGACAAGGCCGGGGAGTCGGTCGGACCGCACGCGGACGAGACGCGGCAGGTGCTGACCGAGGTCGACGCGCGGGTCGCGCGGCTGCAGGCCATCTACGCGCGCCACGGCGTGCTCGAGCGCACGCTCTTCGTGCTGGTCAGCGATCACGGGATGGAGCTTCAGGATCCCGGCCGATCGACCCGCTTCGACGCCGCCCTGCGCGAGGCCGGCGTCGCAACGCGCTTCACCGCGCAGGGGCTGGTGCACCTGGCGACGCTGCGGCTCGAGGCCGCGCGCGACGACGCGGGGCTGTGGATCACCGTGCGCGACCACGACGACGGCGCCCCGGTGGTCGACGCCGTCGTCACGTGCGCCGCCTGCGCCGTCGTCGAGGCGCGCACCGACGCCGAAGGCCGCGCCCTGCTGGGTCTCGCGCCGGCCGGGGTGATCGTCGAGGCGACCGCGCCCGGCTTCAATCCGCAGGCGTGGACCCCGCCCTGATCACTCCACGAAGCAGTCGCCGGGGCTGGGGATCAGGGTGACCCGCCAGCCGGCGGCGGTGCGCTCGATCGACTGCCCCTCGCCGGCGTCGCCCGCCATCACCGGGGCGACCTGACCGTCGGCGCCCAAGAGCCCGCTGGTGTTGGCATCGCCGCCGTAGACCACCGCGTCGACGGGCACGGTGTCGGGCAGCAGCGCCTCGGCCGGCACGTCGAACAGCGCGAGCCCGTCGGCCTCCTGGCCGCCGTTCTGCAAGTCGGGCGTGAAGTTGGCGATCAGCGCATAGCTGGGGAACCCGTTGGCGGCGGACCGGTCGGGGCCGCCCACCACCCAGCACGCCCCGGCCGGCATGACGCCCTCGAGGGGCACGAACGAGTAGGTGTAGTCGCGACCGCCCGCGCCCAGCGACCAGCCGGTGAGATCGAAGGGCCCGCCGGTGCCGTTGTACAGCTCGACCCACTCGCCGCTCGCGTCCGCGCCCACCAGGTCGTACAGCACCTCCGAGATGACCGGGTGGCAGGCCCCCAGGTCGCCCTCGGCCACGCAGCGGCCGCCGCACACGACCTGGCCGGCCGGACAGGCGCAGCCCTCGGGCGCGCAGATCTGGCCGGGCACCCCGCAGGCCAGACCGCAGCCGCCGCAGTCGTCGACGGTGTCGAGCGGCGTGCAGGCGCCGTCGCACAGCGCGTCGCCCGCGCAGGTGAGCGTGAGGGTGAGGTCCAGCGTCGCCGTGCGCCCGCCGGCGTCTTCGAAGACGGCGACGAAGGTGCGGCTGGTGTCTCCGCCCGGCGGAAAGTCGATGGCCTCGACGGCGTCGATGGCCGCCCAGTCGAGGGTCAGGGCGAAGCGATCCGGCGCCGAGTCGGGGGCGAACTCGCCATAGAGCGCGCCGCTGGGCGCGCGCAGCTCGCCGCCGACCAGATCGCCGTCGGGATCCACCACCCACGCGCGGAAGATCACCTGATCGGCGTCGGTCAGCGTCGGGCGGCTGGCGCCCAGGCTCTCGAAGCGGGGCGGGTGGTTGGCGGGCGCGCCGCCCATGCCGGGCTCACCGCCCATGCCGGGCTCACCGCCCATGCCGGGCTCGCCGCCCACGCCGGGCTCACCCCCCGCGCCGGGCTCACCGCCCATCCCGGGCTCACCCCCCGCGCCGGGCGCGCCGCCGGCGCCGGGCTCACCCCCCGCGCCGGGCGCGCCGCC
>JAUHXL010000161.1 GCA_030426945.1 bacterium | reverse complement strand
GCCTCGTCGTGCGCGCGCAGCAAGCCTTCGGCCGTGCCCGTGGCGTGGACGCGGTGGGCCAGCACCGGCACGGCGAGGGCCTTGATGTCGTCGGGCAGCACGTAGGTGCGGCCCAGCAGCAGGGCGCGGGCGCGCGCGGCGCGCTGCAGGGCCAGGGCGCCGCGGGTGCTGACGCCCAGCTCGAGCTGCGGCGTGCGCCGCGACTCCTCGACCAGCCCCATCACGTAGTCCAGCACCAGATCGTCCACCCGCACGGCGTCCACGGCGTCCTGCAGCGCGCGCAGCTCGTCGATGGTGAGCTGGGGCTCGAGGCGCCCGAGGGGATCGGCCCCGCCGCCCGCGCGCAGGATGTCCCGCTCGACCCGCTGATCCGGATAGCCCATGTGCAGCCGCACCATGAAGCGGTCGAGCTGGCTCTCGGGCAGGGGATAGGTGCCGTGGAAGTCCTGCGGGTTCTGGGTGGCGATGACGATGAACGGGTCGGGCAGGGGCCGGGTCTCGTTGTCGATCGACACCTGCCCCTCGTTCATCGCCTCGAGCAGGCTGCTCTGCGTCTTGGGGGTGGTGCGGTTGATCTCGTCGGCCAGCACCACGTTCGCGAAGATGGGGCCCGGCCGGAAGTCGAAGCGCCCCTCGTCGCGCAGGAAGATGTTCACGCCCAGGATGTCGCTGGGCAGCAGGTCGCTCGTGAACTGGATGCGACGGAAGGTGCAGCCGAGGGCGCGCGCGACGGCGTGGCCGAGGGTGGTCTTGCCGACCCCGGGCACGTCCTCGAGCAGCAAGTGGCCGCGCGCGAGCACCGCGGTCAGGGCGTCGAGCACCACCGTGTCCTTGCCCCGCACCACCCCGTTGATGGCGTCGACGAGGCGTCGGAGCGTCTGCTGCTGCGCGGTCAACCGGCGGATCCTCCCTGCGCCCTGGCCCTGCCGTTGTAAGGGCCGCGGGCCCCCGACGCAAGCTCGGCTCACGCCGGTCGGGTGCGCGCGCGAAGGGGTCGGGGGCGCGCCGGCTTTTTCCGTGCCGGGGCTTGCAACCAACTTCGCGAGCGGTCAACCTGCCGGCCCAGCAGGGTGAACGGAGGTGAGGATGGCGGCAGCGGCGCCCAGCGCGGGCCATGCCCTGGTGATCGTCGAGTCCCCGACCAAGGCCCGCACCATCCGGAAGTTCCTCGGTGCGGGCTATCAGGTCGAGGCCTCGATGGGGCACGTTCGCGACCTGCCCTCGTCGGCGGCGGAGGTGCCCGCCTCGATCAAGGGCAAGCCGTGGGCGCGCCTGGCGGTCGACGTCGAGAACGGCTTCCAGCCGGTGTACGTCGTGCCTGGGGACAAGAAGAAGGTCGTCGCCGAGCTCAAGCGCGCCCTCAAGGACGCCGAGGTCGTCTACCTCGCGACCGATGAGGATCGCGAGGGCGAGTCGATCGGCTGGCACCTGCTGCAGCTGCTGAAGCCCAAGGTGCCGACGCACCGCATGGTGTTCCACGAGATCACCCGCGAGGCCATCCAGAAGGCCCTCGACGCGCCGCGCGCGCTGGACGAGAAGCTGGTCGAGGCCCAGGAGGCCCGCCGCGTGCTCGACCGCCTCGTGGGCTACGAGGTGTCGCCGCTGCTGTGGAAGAAGGTGGCGCCGCGGCTGTCGGCCGGGCGCGTGCAGAGCGTCGCCGTCCGCCTGCTGGTGCTGCGCGAGCGCGAGCGCATGGCCTTCGTCAGCTCGAGCTGGTGGGGGCTGAAGGCGACCGCCGAGCGCAGCGCGCAGCCCTTCGACGCGCAGCTGGTGGCCGTGGGGGACAAGCCCCTCGCCAGCGGGCGCGACTTCGACTCGGACACCGGCGAGCTGATCGCCGGCCGCGACGTCCTCCGCCTCGAGGAGGCCGCGGCGCGCGCCCTGCGCGACCGGCTGGCCGATCGCGCGCTGACCGTCGTCGAGGTCGACCGCAAGGAGCAGGTGCGCAACCCGTACCCGCCCTTCACGACCTCGACGCTGCAGCAGGAGGCCAACCGCAAGCTGGGCATGAGCGCCGCGCGCACCATGCAGGTGGCCCAGCGGCTGTACGAGAACGGCCACATCACCTACATGCGAACCGACTCGGTGAACCTCTCGAACGAGGCCATCGACGCGGTGCGCAAGATGATCGACCGGCGCTACGGCGCCGAGCTGCTGTCCAAGTCGCCGCGCCGCTACTCGACCTCGTCGAAGGGCGCGCAGGAGGCTCACGAGGCCATCCGGCCGGCCGGCACGCAGATGCCCACCGTCGCCGAGCTGAAGCTCGCCGGCGAGGAGGGGCGGCTGTACGAGCTCATCTGGAAGCGCACCGTCGCCACCCAGATGGCCAGCGCCATCGTGGCGATGACGACCGTGAAGCTGCAGGTGGCGGATCCGGCCGACGGGACGCCCTGCGTGTTCCGCGCGAGCGGGCGCGAGGTGCTGTTCCCGGGCTTCTTCCGCGCCTATGTCGAGGGCACGGACGATCCGGGCCAGATGCTCGACGATCAGAGCAGCCCGCTGCCGCGCCTCGACGAGGGGGACACCGTCGAGAACAAGGCGCTCGAGGCGGTGGGCCACGAGACCCGCCCGCCGGCGCGCTACACCGAGGCCACCCTGGTCAAGGCGCTCGAGACGCAGGGCATCGGCCGGCCGAGCACCTACGCGAGCATCATCGAGACGATCCAGCGGCGCGGCTACGTGCAGGCGCAGCAGCGGCAGCTGGTGCCGACGTTCACCGCGATGGCGGTGACGAACCTGCTCGAGCAGACGCTGGGCAAGGTGGTCGACGTCGAGTTCACCGCGGCGATGGAGAGCTGGCTCGACCAGATCGCCGACGGCCAGCACGACCGCGAGGCCTACCTGCAGGACTTCTACGAGCGGGTGCTGCAGGGCGGCGTGCGCGAGGGCGAGCAGATCGACGCCCGCGAGGTGTGCACCATCAAGGCCGACCGCCTGGGGCCCTATGCGGTGCGCCTGGGTCGCTACGGCCCCTTCGTGGAGCTGCCCGCGGAGGGCGACGAGAAGCCGAAGTCCCTGTCGCTGCCGCCCGACGTGGCGCCGGCCGATGTCGACGAGGCCTTCATCGACAAGCTGCGGGCGCAGGCCGAGCAGGGCGAGGCGCCTCTGGGTGAGGATCCCGAGACGGGCCTGCCGATCTATGTGCGCGTCGGACGCTTCGGGCCCTACGTCCAGCTCGGGGACGCCACCGACGACAACCCGAAGCCCAAGCGCTCCTCGCTGCCGCCCAAGGGCAAGCCGGAGGACATCGACCTCGCCAAGGCGATCGCGCTGCTCTCACTGCCGCGGTCGATCGGCGCCCACCCCGAGACGGGCAAGCCGGTCGAGGCCGGCATCGGGCGGTACGGGCCCTATGTGGTGCACGAGAAGGTGTACGCCTCGTTGAAGGCGGGCGACGACGTGCTGGGCGTCGATCTGCCCCGCGCGCTGCAGCTGCTCGAAGAGAAGAAGAACGCGCGCAGCCGCAAGCCCTCGGCGCTGCGCGAGCTGGGGGCCCACCCGGAGGACGGCCAGCCGGTGGTGGTGATGGATGGGCGGTACGGGCCCTACGTCAAGCACGACACGACCAACGCGTCTCTGCCCGAGGGCGTCACCGTCGAGGCCGTGACGATGGAGCAGGCGGTCGAGCTGCTCGCCGCCCGCGCCAAGGCGCCCAAGCGGGGCAAGAAGGCGGCCGCCAAGAAGGCGACCGGCGACAAGGCGCCCGCGAAGAAGGCGACCGCGAAGAAGGCGCCCGCGAAGAAGGCGCCCGCGAAGAAGGCGACCGCGAAGAAGGCCCCCGCGAAGAAGGGCACCGCCGAGCCGGCGGCGCCCACGGCCGACGCGAGCGACGCCGCCCCGGCCAAGCCGCGGGTCCGAAAGGGCGCCGCGAAGCGCCCCAGCGACGCTGACAACGGCGAGTCCGCCACCACCTGAACGACGTTCCGGTCGGCAGGGTTGGCGACCGGAACGGTGTTCATCAGTCAGCCGCCCGCGGGGAAGCACACCCCCGTTCCGCCCAAGCCGCAGTAGCCGCCCGGGTTCTTGTGCAGGTACTGCTGGTGGTAGGCCTCGGCGAAGTAGAACGCCCCGGCCGGCTCGATCTCGGTCGTGACCGGCGCCTTGCCGGCGTCGCGCAGGGCGCGCGCGTAGGCGGCGCGGGACGCCTCGGCCTCGGCGCGTTGGTCGGCGTCGTGGACGTAGATGCCCGAGCGGTACTGCGTGCCGACGTCGTTGCCCTGGCGCATGCCCTGCGTCGGATCGTGGGCCTCCCAGAACACCTTCAGCAGATCGGCGTAGGCCACCTGCCGCGGATCGTAGACCACCAGGACCACCTCGTTGTGGCCGGTGAGCCCGCTGCAGACCTCGCGGTAGGTGGGGTGCGGGGTGAAGCCCCCGGCGTAGCCCACCGCGGTGGACACCACGCCGGGCACCTGCCAGAGGCGCCGCTCGGCGCCCCAGAAGCAGCCCATGCCGAAGGTGGCCAGGCGCGTCCCGGCGGGGTACGGGGGCGCGAGCGGCGCGTCGAGCACGGCGTGCCGCGCCGGGGGCGTCTCGATGGGCTCATCCCGACCGGGCAACGCCTCGGCGGGGGAGGGCATGCGGGCCTTGGCGGTCCTGCCGAACAGCATGTGCACCTCCTGATCGCTCGGTGTGACACTCTCCCTGATGCCGCGGCGCCGCCGGACGCCGCGCGGCCGGCGACGATCAGGCCGGCGGCAGCGTCAGCGTGAAGCGCGGCCAGCCCACGTTCACCGCCGTGAACCGACCGTCGAGCACCTCGGCGAGGCGCCGCAGCAGCATCAGCGTGGCGGCGGTCGCCCCGAAGCGCTCGTCGTCCTCGGGGCTCCAGCGTCGCCGGGCCGTCGACACCTGCTCGATGAGCCGCACCCGCTCGGTCTCGTCGGCCTCGAGCGCGACCACCCGCACGGTGGCGTCGAGCCCGCCGGCCTCGGTGGGGCCGATCGCGATCTCGACCTCACCCCGCTCCGCGGCGTCGTGCAGGATGCCCGCGGCCAGCACCAGGGCGCGGGCCGTGGCGGCCGCGTCGGTCCGACAGCGGTGGTCGGCGCCCGTCGGCGCGGGCACGGTCACCTTGACGCGGCCGAGGGGATCCGGGCGCAGCTGCTGGAGCACGGCCCGCGCGAGGTGATCGGCGGTCACCGGCTCCGGATCCAGATCCTCGGCGCCGGGGCCTTCGAGCCGGGCGAGGTCGAGCAGGGCCAGGATGAAGCGCAGCAGCGACTCACCGCTGCGCCAGACGATGGCCACCTGCTCCCTCTGCCGCGACGTCAGCGGGCCGTCGATGTCGGCCAGCAGCAGCTCGGTGAAGCCGAGGATGCTGTTGAGCGGGCTCTTCAGCTCGTGGCTCAGGTGCGCGAGGAAGCGCGCCTTGGCTTGCTCGGCCCGCCGGCGCGCGGCGGCCGCGTCGCGGATGGCGGCGCGCTGGCGCTCGAAGCCCTCGACCGCCACGTGGAAGGCCTCGACGAGCGCCCGCGTCTCGCGCAGGGCCACGGCCTCGCCCAGCGCCGGGGCGCGCGGCCGCTCGTTGGGCATGCCGGGGGCCGGCGGCGCGTGCAGCGCCTCGAGGCCGCTCCGGACCGCGCTCAGCTCGTCGGTCACCTCGCGCGCCAACCACCGCCCGAGCCAGGTCGCGAGCAGGATGACGAGCCCCAACAACGCCAAGGGCCCCAGGCGCAGGCTCCACGGGCGCCCGGCGCCCTCGGCCGGGGCGTCGATGACGAACGTGAAGGGGGCGTCGGCGGTGGGCGCGCGGTGGACGCCCGCGGGCGGCGCGAGGGCCGCGAAGACCGCGGCGCGGGCGGCGTCGTCCGGCAGCGCGGCCAGCGTACGCCGCGCCAGGGTCGCCCATCGCTCGCGGGCGTTGGCCTCGACGTCGCGGGCGTAGCGCCCCCCGTCGGTCTGCTCGACGAGCACGATGCCCGCCGCGCAGACCACGACGGGCAGCTGCACCGCGAAGGCGAGGCGCAGGCCGACCGCCTGGCGCAGACCGCCGATGGGCCGGGTGGTGCCCACCGGCTCGACCACCGAGGGCCGTAGCGCGCGCCGCGTGAGCAGGTAGGTGCCCAGCACGGGTGGCAGCATCAGCAGGTACGTGACGACGCCGGCCACCAGGGCGGTCGAGGGGTGGGTGCCGGTGGCCGCGAGCGCGATGGTCGTCAGGCTGCCGCCCGCCAACGCGGCCAGGAAGCCCAACCGGGCGAGCTGGAATGGGAAGTCGTGCGCGACGCGCCGGCGCTGCGGCGGCGATGATCGATCGGCGGTCAGCGCGGCCAGCGTCCGGTCGCTCCAGCGGATCGCCCAGACGGCCAGGCCGGCGGCGCCCACCGCCACCCCCAGCCGCCACCAGGGCGTCGACGCGCCGAGCCAGGTGAGGCGCGGCACGAGCAGCGTGGGCAGCAGGGCCGCCATCGCCGCCCCGCCCGCCACGCAGGCCCTCCCCAGGTGGCGCGCCTTCATGGGGCGCCCGCCGCCGGCATCTCGAGGTGGAAGGCGCTGCCCTCCCCGAGGACGGACTCGACCCACAGCCGTCCGCCCTGGCGCCCCACCAGGCGGCGCGCGATGGCGAGGCCGAGGCCCGTGCCCGCCACGTCCCGGTGGCGCTGCACTCGGTGGAACTCCTCGAAGATCGTCTCGAGATCCTCCTCGGGGATGCCCCGGCCGGTGTCGCGGACGGTCAGGCGCACGCCGGGCGTGTCGTCGGGCAGCGTGACCGGCTGCACCTCGACCCGGATGCTGCCGGCCGCGGTGAACTTGAGCGCGTTGCCGACCAGGTTCTCGACCACCTGGCGGATGCGATCCGCGTCCGCCCGCACGTGCGGGGTCGCGGCGTCCGCCCACAGCTCGACGCGCACGCCCGGCGCGGCGGCGTCGCCGCGCGCGCGCAGCACCGAGCGCGCCACCTCGGCGAGGTCGACGCGCGCGGACGCGAGCGGCTCCTCGCGGCCGGCCTCGATGCGCGACAGGTCGAGGATGTCGTCGACGTGGCCGAGCAGCTGCCGCGCCCCCTGGGCGATCATCTCGACGCTCTCGCGCTGGCCGGCGCTCAGATCCCCCACGCTCAGCAGGTGGCAATAGCCGTTGATGCTGTTGAGCGGCGTGCGCAGCTCGTGGTTGGCGGCGGCGAGGAACCGCGTGCGGGCCTGATCGCTCAGGGCCGCGGCCCCCAGATCGTCGGCCAGGCTGCGGTTCTCGTGCAGCAGGCGGGCGCAGCTGGTGTTGAGCGCCATGGCCAGGTCGCCGACCTCGTCCTCGGCGTCGATCGGCACGCCGGGCGGGCCGGCGTCGGCCGCGGCCGGATCGGCGCTGGCCGCGGCGGCGCCCATCGCTCGCAGCGCGGCCGCGATGTCGGTCAGCTGCACCCGCAGATCGTCCGCCACCATGAACGCGGCGAGGGGCGCGCCGAGGACGAGGAGGGCCAGGATGAGCATGGCCGGCGCGTTGTCGGGGGCGCGCACGGGGGGCCGCACGTTGGCGGCCTGCCACAGCCAGACGGTGCCGGCGACCGTGGGGCGCGACCGCACGTGCCAGCGGAGGGCGCCTTCGCGCGTCAGCCAGCCCGCGGGCCCGCTGGCCACCGCGTCGGCCGCTTCGATGACCCGCGGGCGGCGGCCCGTCGGCAGCAACGCGGCGTCCGTGTCGGCCTCCTGGCGCGCGAGGCGGACGAGGCGGTCGGCGGCGCTCGGGGCCGCCGCGATGCCCGCCGCGACCACATCGGCCAGCTCGCCGAGGCGGTCGGCGCGGTCGCGATCCAGGTGCCCCGCCGCGCGGGCCGACACGCCGACGCCCAGCACGACGGCGGCGAGCAGGCCGACGGTGGCGGCGGCCACGGTGTAGACCAGGCGCACGCCGGGCAGAGGATCCTCGTGCGCCACCGCGCCGCGCGTCGCCACGTGGCTCCCCAGCGCGACGCCCCAGCCGGTGGCGAGGTGCAGCGCGAACAGCGAGAAGGACTCGATGTAGGGCAGATCGGGCTGCGCCGCGGACCACACCCAGCGGGCCACGGCGCAGAGCGTCGCGCCCAGGCCCAGGTCCAGCGCGAAGGCGAAGCTGGCCACCGTGCCGCGCCGGGCGCGACGGGCGGCGCAGACGGCGGCGAGCAGGGCGGCGGCGCTGCCCGCCACCACGCCGGCCAGCCGCGCGTGGGGCGCGGCCAGCGCGTCGAAGAGCAGCAGGTCGGGCAGGAGCGCCCAGAGGGCGATGAGGCCCAGGGGCGGCAGCGCGCGCCCGACGCCGCCCGGCCGGCCGCGCGCGCCGCTCACGTTCGCCGGCGGGCGCCGGCCAGATGGACCTCCTGGATGGCGCGGTCGTTGGCGCGCCGGACGGTCAGCCGGGCGCCGCTGGGCAGCGAGACGGCCTCGCCGGCCCGCGGGATGTGCCGCAGGGCCTCGAGCAGGAAGCCGGCGACCGTCTCGTACTCGGCGTCGAGGGGGACGGCGACGTCGAAGGCCTCGTTGAGCGCCTCGACCGAGGTGCGCGCGCTGACGATCCAGCCGTCGGCGACCTGCCGCCACATGCCGGTGTGGCGGTCGTACTCGTCGGCGATGTCGCCGACGATCTCCTCGAGCACGTCCTCGAGGGTGATGAGCCCCACGGCGCCGCCGAACTCGTCGACGACGATGGCCGCCGAGGTCGATTGGCGCTGCAGGATGATCAGGATCTCGTCCACCTCCTGCGTCTCGGGCACGAAGTAGGGGGGGCGCATCAGCTCGCTGATCACCTGGTTGGGGCCCTCGGCGCGCAGGACGTCGAGGTGGTGCAGCAGGCCCACCACGTCGTCGATGCGATCCTTGTACACCGGCAGGCGCGAGAAGCCGACCTGGGCGATGATGGCGGCGGCCTGCTGGACGGTGGCGTCGTGGGGCACGGCCACCATCTCGACGAGCGGCACCATCGTGTCGCGGGCGCGCAGGTGGCCGAAGGCGAAGATGCGCGAGATCATCTCGCGCTCGCCCTCGTTCACGTCGTCGGCGGTGACGGCGTCCGATTGCATCAGCAGCACCAGCTCTTCGCGCGAGGCCACCGGCGAGCTCGCCTGATCCGACCGGATGCCCAGCGCGCGGTACAACAGGCGGGTGTAGGCGCGCACCACGGCCACCACCGGGCTCAGCACGCGGTGGACGATGGCCAGGGGCCCGGACAGGAGCTGCGAGACGGCGATTGCGCGGGCCTGGGCGAGGCTCTTGGGCACGATCTCGCCGCCCATCAGCACCAGCGGCGCCATCAGCGCCATCGCGAACCAGTCGCCGCGCAGGGGATCGATCTGCAGCAGCGTCAGCGACGCCACCGTGGTGCCGGTGACCGTGCAGGCGTTGGTGCCGACCAGCGTGGTCCCGAAGAGCTGATCGGGGTGGTCGCGGAACCAGATCACGCGCCGGGCCGCCGGGTTGCCCTCGCGCGCCGCCCGCTCGAGCTCGATGCGGTTGGCCGACACGATCGACAGCTCGGCCGCCGCGAAGAAGGCCTCGAGCACGATGCACAGGGCCACGACGACCCACGGCAGGATGCTCCACAGCGCGTCAGGCACCGCCGCCCCCCTGGCGTCGGTTCGGCCCATGATCCTCGATCGGGCCGAAGAGCTCCTCGAGCAGATCCTCCATCGTGATCAGGCCGATGGCCCGCCCGAACTCGTCGACGACGATCGCCATGTGCGTCCGCAGGGTGCGCAGCTCGTCGAGCAGCTCGTTGGCCGGGCGCTGGCGCAGCGTGAAGATCGGTCGCCGCAGCAGGCGCCGCAGGGACTGGGGCTCCTGCCCACCCCAGCGGATGGGCAGCAGATCCTTGGCGTAGAGGATGCCGGTGACCTGTGTCGCGGTCTCCGACCACACCGGCACCCGGCTGAACCGGTGCGTCACCAGCGCGTCGAGGGCGGCCTGCACGGGCGCCCCGACGTTGAGCGTGAACACCTGGCTCCAGGGCCGCATCACGTCGGCCACGGTGAGATCGTCGAAGTCCAGGACGTTGTGGATCAGCACCCGCTCCTGCGCCTCGACGAAGCCCTCCGCCGCGCCGACGTCGACCAGCGTGCGCAGCTCCGCCTCGTCGATCTGCCCGGGCGGCGCCTCGGGCTTGCCCCCCAGCAGCCGCACGACGGTGTCGGTGAAGCGCCGCAGGAAGGCGCGCACGGGGCTCGTGATCCAGGCGAAGGCCCACAGCGGGCGCACCAGCAGGCGGGCGACGAGCTCCGGCCGCAGGGCGCTGATCGTCTTGGGCGTGATCTCGCCGAAGAGCAGCAGCAGGGGCACCACCATCGCCGCGGACAGCAACGACTGCTGCACCAACGGCAGATCGGTCAGCAGCCGCGCGGTGATGGTGGCGCTGACGATCGACAGGGCGACGTTGGTGAGCTCGTTGCCGAGCAGAACGGTGATCAGCAGGTTGCGCGGCGAGGCCAGGAGCCGCGTGATCAGGCCGTCGGCCGGGCGGTCGCTCTGCTGCAGCCGCGTCTGGGCGACCTTGCCGATGCTGAACATGGCGGTCTCGCTGCCCGAGAAGAAGCAGGACACCATCAGCAGCGCGACGAACAGCGCGTAGTCCATCAGGGCGATCCGAAGTGATCGTGGCCGCGCGGGGTGACGGCGCGCCCGTCGAGGCGCAGGCCGGCGCGCTCGACGCAGGTGCCGACGCGCCAGGCGGCGATCGGCGGGGGGGCCGTGGCGGGCGCGGTGAAGAGCAGGACGTAGTCCTCGCCGCCGCTGAGCGCTGGGCCCAGATCGGCCCCCAGGCGGGCCCGGTAGGCCTCGCTGACCGGCACACCGTCGCTGCGCAGGTCGAGCCCGACGCCGCTCGCGTCGGCCAGCCGGGCGGCGTCCAGCAGCAGCCCGTCCGAGATGTCCATCGCCGCGGTCACGCGATCCCAGCGGGCCAGCGCCGCGGCCTCGCGCAGGTGGGGACGCCAGCGGTGCCGCAGCGCGCGCGCGGCGGCGTCCGGCGCCAGGTGCCCCAGGGCGGCGTCGCCCAGCGGCCCGGTGACGTAGAGGGCGTCGCCGGGTCGGGCGCCGCTGCGGGTCAGGGCGCGCCGCCCGACCAGCGGGCCGCCGGCGGTCACCGGGATCGTCAAGGGCCCAGAGGTCCGCGTCAGGTTGCCACCCACCACCGCCGCGCCGTAGCGCGCCGCCGTGCCCGCGAAGCCGCGGGTCAGGCGCCGCACCGTGTCGACGCCGATCGCGCGGGGCAGCACCAGCGACCAGACGAGCCAGCCGGCCGCGCCGCCGCTGGCGGCCAGATCGCTCAGGTTCGCCACGGCGGCCTGCGCGCCGATCTGCTCCGGCCGGTCGCGCCGCAGATCGAAGTGCACGCCCGCGACCAGGTCGTCGTGCGTTACGAGATCCGTGCGGCCGCGGAGCCGGGCGCAGTCGTCGCCGAGATCGGCCGGGCGGCCCGCACGGGCGAGCTCGGCCCCGATGATCGCCACGAGGGCGGCTTCAGATGGGGGTTCGTCGGGCATCGAGTCAGCCATCGCCCGCGTCGAGCGGCAGCCGGACGATGAAGGTGGATCCCTCGCCGGGCGTGCTCTCGAGGCTCAGCTGGCCGCCGTGGGATTGGACGAAGCTGCTGGCGATGGACAGGCCCAGGCCGGTGCCGCCGTACTCGCGGGTGCTCGAGTTGTCCACCTGGTAGAAGGCCTCGAAGACGCGCGCCTGCTCCGGCTCGGGGATGCCGATGCCGCTGTCCCGCACGGCGAAGCGCACGGCGGGCCGGCCGTCGTCGAGGGCCGCGATGTCGACCTCGATGCACACCGTGCCCCCCGGCGGGGTGAACTTCACGGCGTTGCTCAGCAGGTTCACCAGCACCTGCCGCGTCTTGTAGCGATCGATGTTCAGGACCGGCAGATCCGAGCCGAGGCGACGCTCGAGGTTCAGCTGGCCCTTCAGCGCCTGGGGCCGAACGGTGGACAGCGCGACCTCGACCAGCGTCGCCGCCTCGACCGGCTCGCGGTTGATGGCGTTCTCGCCCCCGCGCTCGATCTTCGAGATGTCGAGGATGCCGCTGATCAGGTGCAGGAGGCTCTCACCGCGCTCCATGATCGTCTGGATGTACTCCCGCTGCTCCTCGTTGAGCGGACCCGCCAGCCCCTCGAGCATCATCTCGCTGTAGCCGATCACCGACGTCAGCGGCGTCCGCAGCTCGTGGCTCACCGTCGCGAGGAAGTTGCTCTTCAGCTCGTCGAGCTCGAGGAGGCGCGCGTTGGTCGACTGCAGCTCGGCGTTGCGGCGCTCGAGCAGCGTGTTGGCCTGCTGCAGATCGTTGTAGGCCTCGGTGATGGCCTCGAGGTGCATGTTGCTGGTCAGGAGCGAGCGATACCCGGCGTGGAAGATGGCGTCGAGGGCGCGCAGCAGCACCTCCGCGCGCTGCTCGAGATCGGCGTCCTCGCAGGGGCGGAGGGGTTCGCGCAGGCGGCCGAGCGCCTCGGCGTCGAGCGGGCCCGCGAGGGGCGTGTCCACGCGGGCGCCGGGGCCGGGCGGCCGGTAGGGCCCGAGGACCAGCTTGCCCATCCGGTCGAACTCGTAGACGACCGGCAGCACCAGGAACCGGGTGTTGGCGACCGGATCCTCGAGCACCAGGCGGTCGTCGTCGTCGACCTCGGCCCGCTTGAGGCGCGAGATGAAGGCGGTGAGGGCGCGCTTGGCCGCGGGATCCTCGAACAGCCAGTCGAACAAGGCCTCGCCGTGGGTCACCTCGACGAGCGCGCGGTGCTCGGCGTCGTAGAGGCGCAGGCCCACCCGGTGCAGGTCGACGAAGGCGCGCGCGACGTGGGTGACGGCCTCCGGCTCGAAGAGCTCGGCGAGCCGCACCGGGCGATCCAGGATCGACGTCCCGCTCACCGTGTCCCTCCGTTGATCGGGCGCGGCGGTCGCCACCGCGCGAACATCTGGCCCATGAACGCGTCCGCGGCGACGCCCAGCTTCTCGTCGAGCGCGAGGCGCTGCCAGGTGAGGCTCAGCAGCGTCTCGAGGGTCTCGCGGACGCCCTCACCGCGCAGGGCGATGGCCGGACGGATCGGCGTGCTGCGGGCCTGGGCCAGCCGGCGGAGCTCCGCGTCGCTGCGGATGTTCGGCAGATCGCGCTTGTTGAACTGGATGACCAGCGGCAGATCGGGATCCAGCCCGTTGGCCTGCAGGTTCGTCCGCAGGTTGCGGAACGACGCCTTGTTGGCTTCGGTCTCGGCGATCTGGCTGTCGGCCACGAAGACCACCGCGTCCGCGCCCTGCAGCACCACCTTGCGGGTGCTGTCGTGGATGACCTGCCCGGGCACGGTGAACAGCTTCAGCTTGACCCGCGCGCCGTTGCGCCCGCGGAAGGCCAGGGGCAGCAGATCGAAGAAGAGGGTGCGGTCGTCCCGGGTCTCGAG
>JAUHXL010000160.1 GCA_030426945.1 bacterium | reverse complement strand
ACTCGATCTGACCCCTCTGCGGCACAACAGGAGTCCGTTGATCGGTCCGGCGCCGCCGGCCTCGGCATCGTCGCCGTGACCTCAAAATAGACCTTGCGAACTGGTAGAGAGTCCGTGCCCGTGCCCGAACGTCCCCGTCGGAGCGTTCCGAAGCGTGGCGTATCGAACACCAGCGTCTTTCGTCACCGACCGAGATCGCGTCGCGCGCGGACCTCCCGGGCACGGGCCAACCGCACCGTGCCTTCGGTCAGTCGCAGTCACGCGTCACCTCCACCCGCGCCCCGACCGAGCGCGCGCCGGCCGACGGGTGGGTGGCCCACACGGCGACTGACGGCTGAGCGGAGCCGCCCGGCGCCTGGGCGCGGTCCGCCCAACCTAACGCGACCGTGCCCGTGCCCCAACGCCCCCGTCGGAGCGTCCCCGAGCGTCGCGCACCGATCACCAGAGCTCCCGCTCACCGGGCGGCTCCGCGTGGCGCGCGAACCCTCCGGGCACGGGCACGTGCCGAACGCACCGTTCCTCGGATCATCCGCCGTCACGGCGTCACCTGCACCCGTGCCCCCGCCGAGCGAGCGCGCAGCGCCGGCTGGTAGGTGGCCCACACCGTCGCGGGCGGCTGCGTAAAGGTGCCTGGCACCGTCGCGCGCGTCCGCACGCGGAGGGTGTAGGTGCCCTTGGGGAGCGTCAGGTAGTGCCACACCACGCGGTCGTCGAGGAACTCGACGAAGTCCGCGGGCACCGTCGGCGGGGCGCTCGGCGTGGCCTCGGCCGCGGCCGTCGCCAGCGCCGGGTTCATCGGCTCGGCGCCCGCCGCCAAGGGCAGCGTGACGGCGACGTGGTGACGCTCGGACGGGTTGACCACCTCGAGGGTGTGCTCCTCGACGGTGCCCACGGCGCGGGTGAGCGTCTCGCCGCCCTTCTCCAGCGTCTTCCGGTCGGCGATCTGCGCGTTCGCGTCCAGCGTGGCGGTCGAGCGGCGCAGGGCGAAGCCAGCCTGCGCCGGGTCCTGCGACGCGCCGTCGGCGGACGGCACGTAGCGTGTCGTCACCAGGGCCACCAAAGGTCCGTCGCCGCCCGCGCGCCGCAGCATCGCCTTCGCCGGCGCCTCACCGGAGGCGAAGTGCGCCACCGGCGCGTCGGCGGTGAGGGTCAGCGGGTGCGCCGCGCCGTCGTCGTACACCACGGTCGCGCTCGGCCCCTCGCGGCGGCGCAGGGCGTCCGTCAGCGCGAGGATGGCGTGGGCGTCGGCGTGAACGCTCCCCCACCCATCGGCCGTGCCCAGCCGGACCAGCGCGTCGAGCAGGTGCGCCGCCCGCGCGTCGTCCTTGCGCGTCGCGCCCAGCGCGCGGCTCATGGCGCCCATCGTGCGCACCTCACCGGGCGGGATCAGCGGGCTGCGCGGACGCTCCCCCTTCAGGCCGCCGTACAGCTTCTCGCCGCGGTGCTGCTGCAGCAGGATGCCGTCGGCCAGCGCGTTCGCCAGCGTCTTCACGGCGGGATCGTCGCCGCGGCCGCCGCGCACGGCGGCGAGCACCGCGCGCGCCCGGCCTTCGTGCCCCAACAGTTGAGCGTTGCGCGCCAGCTCGGCGAAGTAGGCGTCGTCCAGGCCGCCGTGCGCCGCCAGCGCCTCCAGCGCGAGCGAGCGTTCGAACCACGCCTCGCCGTCGAGGAAGCGGCCGTGATCGCTCCGCAGCGCCGCCGCCAGCGTCGACGCCAGGCGCGCGCGCAGCTTGCCGTCGACGCTGTGACCCGCGGCCTCGGCTTCGACCACGAACAGCAGGCTCCAGGCGGTGAGCGACACGCGCCCGGTGCCGCCCGGCCACCAGGCCACGTGGCCCGCGTCGTCGATGACGCTCGGCAGCCAGGTCAGCGTATCGCTCACCGCGGCCTTCACCGTCGCGTCGGGATCGTCCAGGCCCAGCACCGCGCGCAGGTCGCCCAGGGCCATCAGCGCCCGCGCCCGCGCCAGCCGTGTCTCGGTGTTGCCGACCGGGGCCCGGCGCAGCACGTCGAGCGCGGCGGCCAGGCGCACGACGCCGGGCGCGTCGGTCACCACCACCGTCCGGCGCACCGTGCCGGGGCGCGCGTCTTCGCTCGGGCCGGGCACCTCCAGGTCGCCCTCGCCCAGCGTCAGCAGCGCACGCTCCACCCGCTCGGCCCGGTCCTCGCGCAGCGGGAGCGTCACCGCGAACGCGTCGGTCGCGCCGTCGGCCGCCCGCTCGACGCCCATCCGCACGGTGATCGCATCGAGCGGCGCGGCGCCTTCGGGCCCGACCACCGGCGTCGGCACCTCGACCGGGAAGCGCACCCGGTGCGCGTCCTTCTCGGGCCAGTCCACCTCGATCGTCGCCGTGTCACCGCCAGCCGCCAGCGCCAGGCCCTCCACCGCGATCTGCGCCTGCCCCGGGCCCGCCGGACCGTCGACCACCCGCCCCACGCCGGCCGCCGCGAAGGCGTCGCCGGGGCGCACGAAGCGCGGCAGCGCCGGCTGCACGATCAGCGGCAGCCGCACCTCGATGGCGCCGGTGCCCACGCCGAAGCGATCCGCGGTGGCCGCCTTGGCGCGCACCCGGAACCGCGTCAGGTCGTCGCTCAACGTCACGGGCACCACCAGCTTTCCGCTGGGTCCCACCTTCAGCGCGGGCGCGTAGAAGGGCACGGGGTCGAAGTCGCGCCGCACCGTCGCGCGATCCAAAGGTCCACCTTCGTCGCCGCCCTCGTCGCCGCCGGGCATGACCGCGAAGGGGATGCGCCCGAAGGCCAGGTTGCGCGTGTCGCGCACCCGCAGGCGCTCGGCGTGGCGCGTCAGGAAGTCGGGCAGCGGATCCAGCGGCGCCTCGTCGGCCAGCGCCAGGATCGCTTCGTCCACCAGCCACAGCGTCACCTGCCCCGCGAGCGGGCGCCCCTTCTCGTCGGCCAGCTCGATGGTCATCGGCACCGTTCGGCCGGGCAGCGCCTGCTTCGGGTGCGTCAGCGTCACGGTCACGCCGTGCGCCTTCGCGCTCACCAGCAGCCGCATCGACGAGGCCACCGTCGTCGGCTTGCCCAGATCCAGGTCGCCCACCTCGCGGGCGTGCCGCTCGCGGGTCCGACCGCGCATCAGCACGACGTGCACCGGCACGCCGGGCGCCCAGGCCCGCTCGACCTCGAAGGCCACCGTCGCTTTGCCGCCGTCCACCTTCACCCAGCGATAGCGGTTGCCGTCCGGCGCCTCAATCACCAGCAGCGCGTCGGCCTGCTGGAAGGGGCTGCGCAGGACCACCTGCGCCGTCTGCCCGGGGTCGTAGCTGCGCTGCGGTGTCGACAGCTCGAACACACCCGCCTTGGGCTTCTCCCAGGCCACCGCGCCGTCGCCGCCGGCGTACAGGTCGACGCTCACCACCTGCGTGCGGCCCAGCGCGTCGCGCGCGCTCGCTTCGACGACGTAGACGCCGGCCACCTCGACCGGCAGGCGCAGATCGCTCGCCTTCGCCTCGCTCTTCACCGAACGCTCCAGCACCGGCTCGTCCACCACGTCGGTCACGTAGCGCGCCTCGCCGCGGCTGAAGTCGCCGGCCTTGAGGTGGCTGTGCCACTGGCGGCGCAGCAGCCGCACGGTCACCTCCTGCCCGGCCAGCGGCTTGCCGTCGGGGCCGGCGACCAGCAATCCCGCGTCGATGTGCGTCGCCTTGGGCAGGTAGCGCGGCACCTTCAGGCCCACCACGAAGGGCGGCACCGCGTGCACCCGGCGCGTGGCCGTCACGGTCTGATCGTCGGCCCCGGTGACGGTCGCTTCGATGACATAGGTGCGCGGCTGAGCGTTCGGCTCGACGGTGGGATCGAGCGTCAGCGCCGCCTGCCCGGCGCGGTCCGTGGTGTCGGTGCGCTGCATCGCGGGCGACGCCTCGAAGCGATCACCCCCACCGAAGCGGGCGTCCGACGAGAACCGGAAGCCGGGCACCTCGGCGGGCCGCCAGGCATAGGGATACTGCGCGACGCGCCAGCGCACCGGGCGGTCGGTCACCTCGCCGCCGGCGTAGTAGCTGGCGCGCAGCGCGACCGGGAAGGGGCGGTCCGAGGGCACCTGCTCGACCGCGTCGAGGTGCACCGCGAAGCGCGGCACCCGGTACGCCTCGATCTTGAACGTCGTGCTGTCCGGCGCCGCCCCGTCGCTGTGGACGTAGCGCACCTCGTAGACCCCGGTGGGCGGCTCCTCGGCGTGCCAGGCGACGTGGAAGCCGCCCAGCGTGTCGAGCGTCACCGGCAGCTTCCACTCGGCCGCGCCGGGGCCGCGGATCTCGACCTGCCCGGGGCCGTCGGTCACCGGCGTCAGCTTCCCCTCGTGGCGTCGCCGCAGCCAGCCCTTGATCTGCACGGTGTGCTCGGGGCGGTAGATGGGACGCTCGGTGAAGATGTGCGCCGTCAGCGTGGGCGCCGGCCGCCGCGCCTTCAGGTCGGCGAAGGCCCAGGTCAGCCAGTCCCCGCCCGAGCGCCAGCGCCCGTTGACGAACTGCTCGGGCGGGCGGGTGACGTCCAGCACGAGGACGTCGTCGCCCTTGCGCACCACCAGCCGACGGGGCGTGACGGACCGATCGGCCACCGCGCCGGGGGTCTTCCAGCGGAACGCTCCGGAGGCATCGGTGTCGCCCCGCAGCAGCGTCTCCCAGGTCGTCTCGGCGGCGACGCGCACCTCGCCCTCGAGGCGCACCTGAGCGTCGCTCACCGGCTTGCCCGTGCGCATCGAGGTCACGACGAAGCGCACGGCGTCGGCCTCCTCGAGCGTCGTCAGCACCAGATCGGTCACCTGCAGCCGCAGCCACGCGCGGGTGGGCTCGCCCTCGAGCGTGCGCAGCCCCACCAGGTAGTGCCCCGGCGCGCCCTCCCCGCCCAGGCGCGCCAGGTGCGGCCCCAGGTCGAGCCCGAAGGTCGCCGCGCGCCCGTCGCTGCCGAGCGGCAGGTCGACCAGCGTCGACACCCCCGGCGTGCCCAGCGCGCGCAGCCGCGCCAGCAGCTCGGGCGTGGGCACGGGCGACGCCGCCTCCCACGCGCCCGGCTCCTCACCGGGGCCCGGCGGCCGCTGCGACTCGTCGATCGCCACCGGCTGGGCCGGGAAGGGCCACAAGCCCCGGTCCAGCGGATCCACCCGGTGCACCCGCAGATCGGCCCGCCCCAGCCCCCGCCCCTGCAGCGGCAGCCGCTGCGGCCCGAACCGCTCGACCACGCCCGCCCCGTCCAGCCAGCGCAGGTAGGCCGGCCGCGCCGCGAAGAACAGCGACACCGCGCTCGGCCCGCCCATCTCGAGCGGCCGCCCGGCCTCGTCGGTCAGCCCCGTCGGCTGCACCCGCACCCGGTAGGCGCGCTCGGGCTCGAAGGTGCCGCTCAGCACCAGCGCGCGGCCGCGCAGGCTGACCTCGAGGTCGTCGACGGCGGGCGAGAACCGCACCAGGTTGCGCGCCTCGACCGGACCCAGCGCGCGCGGCTCGGCGTTGAAGCGCACCACCACGGCGCGCTCGTCCGCGCACGTCATCGGCGCATCGGCGGCGTACAGCGTGCCGCCCGGCGCCACCGGGCGCGTCTCACCCACGCAGCCGACGCTCTCCACCCGGAAGGGCGCGCGCGTGGTGAAGGTGGAACGGAAGACGGCGTCCTCGGCGGCCCCGCGCGCCAGCCCCAGCCGCAGCGTCGCCCGCGTGCCGGCGGGCACCGGCCGCCGCAGCGTCACCGCGTACACCGCGGGATCGTGCGGTGCGTCCCGCTGCACGGCCTTGATGGTGAAGTCGCCCTGGTCGAGCACCGTGGGCGGGGCGCCGTCGCGGCCGGGCAGCGTGCGCAGCTCGACGGTCAGCATGCGCGCCAGGTCGGCGGGATCGAGGGCCGTCTCGAAGGTCAGCCGCACCTGCTGCACCGGCGGCAGGTCCTGCGCGTCGGGGCGCGGCTCCACCGCGCGCGGCGGCGTCATCATCGTCTGCAGCGCCGTCGCGCGGCCGTCGGCCTTCACCGTCACCGTCGACAGCGGCGGCCAGGGCTCGGCCGGGCGGAACTGCAGCGTCTTGGCGTCCAGCCAGCGCCAGGCGCCGGGGTGCGCCGGGCTCAGCCGCGCCAGCGGCGCCGGATCGTCGGCGGGCCCCGCGGTGCCCTCGGCGCCGGGGAAGAAGATCGTCACGGGATCCCAGGGCCGCAGGAAGCGATCGGGCACGACCACCACGCCGCGCGCCTCGGCGGGGCGCTGCAGCAGCGCGGGCAGCACGCCGGCCTGCCCCAGGGCGACGGCGGCGCCGCCCGCCAGGACGAGCGCGGCCAGGATCAGGGTCGAGTTGCGGCGGCTCATCGGTCGTCCTCCGGCGTCGGGGTCTCGGTCTCGGCGAAGCTCTGCACCACCTCGGGCGGCGGTCCGGTGTCGGGGGGCTTCACGCCGGCCAGCGCCGGGCGGGCGCGGGCCGGCGCGGCGTCGGGCGGCAGCCGCAGGGCCAGCAGCCAGTCGCCCGGCGTCAGCGTCGGCATCGCGGCGGCCCCCGCGGCGACGACCTGGCCGGCGGGGTCGAACAGGGTCGCCTCGACGCGATCACCGTCGTCGGCGACGCCCAGGCCGATGGCGCCCGCCCGCTGCACGCGCACGCGGAACAGCCGCACGTCGCCCGGCGCCAGCAGCACCTCGGGCCCCAGGCCCTCGGCCACGTCGGTCGGGCGCCGCGTGGTCACGATCGCGTCGCCCCACAGCGCGCCGCCGCCGGGCGCGCGCAGGGCGATGGCGCCCGCTCCCGTGGGCAGCCACAGGTCGACCACGCCGCCCGCCGGGCGCACCTCGACGCGGGGCGCCCCCCCCGCAGGCGTCAGCCGCGCGACGAAGGGCGCCGCGGCGCGCACCTGCACCAGGGCCGGCGCGTCCAGCGTCACGGCCAGGCCCGCGTCGGTCCCGCTCAGCGCCACCCGCGCCGGGCCGTCGATGCGCGTCGAGCGGGCCGCCGATCCGCGCCAGGGGCCGGGCGCCTCGGGCGTCGCGATCCAGGTCAGCGCCCAGCCCGCGGCGTGCGATACCCAGAGGACGCCGCCGGCGCCGACCGCGGCGCCCTCGGCCGGCAGCCGCGCACCGTCGGCGCGGGCGTACAGCCCGCCGCGCGCCGCGCCGGCCAGCCGCAGCACGCCCGCCGCCTTCGGCACGCGCACCGGGCGCAGGCCCGCGCTGACCGCCCGCCACTCGGCCGGCGCGCCGACCTGCAGCGGCCCCGCGTCGGGCCGGGCCGGCACCGCCTCCAGCGTCACCCGGCCGGGCGCGCCGGTGGGGTTGAACACCTGCACCCGCGCGCCGCGCAGATCGACCCGCGTGGCGCCGCGGCCCCCGCCCACCACCAGCTCACCCACCCGCGCCACCAGATCGGGGCCCAGGGTCAGCGCGAGGGCGGCGGGCCCGGGCAGCGTGAGGTCGAGCCCGCCGCCGGCGGCGACCGCGCGATCCGTCAGCCCGAAGGGCACCGCGGCGGCCTCGGGCGCGGCCAGCCGACGCACCTCGAGCCGCACCCGCGCCCGGGGGGCGCCCCACACCCGCACGCGCCGGGACTCGCCGCCGGGATCGACGGCCACCGATCCCGCCCCCACGCCGTCGTCGAGCGCGACGCCCACGTCGGCGCCGGTCACCCGCGCCACCAGCGGCCCGCGCCCCGCCTCCAGATCCACCGCCGCCTCGGCGGCCGGCAGCCCGCCGAGCACGCCCGGCTTCAGGCGCACGCGCTCGGCGCCGGGATCGGCGTCGGCCAGCAGCCACGCGCCGTCGGCGCCCACCGGCAGCAGCGGATCGTCCCAGGGCACGCAGCCCGCCCCCGCGCCGCGACACACCCGCAGGTCTGCGGTGCGCGCCAGCCGCCAGGTCGCGGGCCCGGCCAGCGTGGCGCGCGGCTGCAACGCCCGGGCGCTCAGCGTCAGCTCGGCGCGCGCGGGATCCAGCGCGCGCAGCGCCGCGCGGTAGCGCGCCCCCTTCGCCGGTCGGAAGGCCACCGCGGCCGCGGCCCCGGTCGCCGCGCCCACGGTCCGCCAGCCGCCCGGCGCCTCGACCTCGACCCGGAGCGCCGCCGGCCCACCCTCCGCGCGCACCTCGACCCCGGCGGCGTCGCCCACGCGCAGCGCCGAGAACAGGCGCCCCTCGCCGGGCCGCACGGCCTCGCGCGCGCCGACCGCCAGCGCCGGGCCCTCCACGGGCGTCGGCCGCGCCAGCCGCGCCTCGACCGCGCCGCCCTGCCCGTCCACCGAGGTCACCCGCAGCGTGTAAGGGCCCGGCGTGAGCGGCACGGTCAGGCGCGGGTTCCAGTCATCGGGCTGATCGTCCGCCTCACCCACCACCGCGCCCGCGGCGTCGGTGAGGGTCGCTTGCACGTCCACCGAGCCGAAGGTGGTCACCTCGTAGAGGCCCGGGTCGCCCACCACGACCGGCACCTCGGCGCCGACCCCCACGCGCCGGGTGAGCCCGGCCATCAGCGCCGTCGGCCGCACCTCGACGCGGTAGTCCCGCCGGTCGTCCGGGCGCGCCGCGCGCACCCGCAGCGCGGCCGATCCCTGCGCCAGATCGCCGATCCACGGCTTGCCCGGTGATAGGCGCGCGACGACCGCGCCCCCCTGCACGACCTCGCCGGCCATGGCGTCGTCGAGCGTGACGGTCACCTCACCGGCCGCCGGCATCTCGAAGGCCCAGGTGTGCGGCTCACCGCCCTGCCAGGTGTGCGCGACCGAGCGCCCCAGCGGCAGCGCGTGCGGCCCGGCGCCCTCGAGCGTCGGCGTCGCGGGCGGCCCGTCGATCTGCACCAGCCGCGCCCCGGCCAGCGCCTCGGGCAGCACCACCAGGCGATGGCCGCCCGCGGGCAGCGTGACCGTCCGATCACAGGCCTGCACGGGCGGCGCCTCGACCGGCCAGCCCGAGGCGTCCTCGACCCGACAGCGCAGCAGCCGCCCCCGGCCCAGGGCCCGCACGCGGTGGGGGCCCGCCCGTTCGACCGTGAAGTCGAAGGTCTGCGCGTGATCGGCCGCTACCGTCGAGCGCGCGACGACGCCGTCCCGCAGCGCCCCGCCGTCGATCCGCGGCGCCGGCCGAACCCGCACCCCCGCGCGGCCCTGCGAGGCCCCTTGCGGCGTCACCTCGATCAGGTGCCGACCCTCACCCAGCCAGGCCTCGACGCGCGCGTTGCGCCCGGCGCCGTTGGCCACCCCGCGCGCGATGCCCACGCGCACCCGCCCGTGGACCGCCGCCGCCGTCGCCAGCAGGCCCGTCGTCTCGACCAGCCAGGCGCCGCCGCGCGCCACCGCGACCTCGAAGCGGCGCGGCGTGTCGCGGGACAGATCCACGAAGGTGGTGTCGCCGGGGCTCAGCTTCACCATCGCGGGCGGGCGATCCGCGGGGCTCGGCGGCGCGGGCGCCCAGGTGAGCAGCGTGCGCAGCGGCGCGTCGCCGGGGTTGCGCACCTCGACCCGCTCGACCCCGGCGCCCACCTTCACCGCGCGCGCCCACGCGCCGCCCGTCCGCACCTGCGCCGCGCCGTCCACGGCCAACGTGCCCGGCTTCGTCGCCTTCAGCGGCACGGTGAGCGCCTCGCCCGGCGCCAGCGCCAGGGGCATCGGCTCGGTCAGGTCGAGCGGCCGCGGGCGCACCAGCAGACCCAGGGCCGCGTCCTCGCCGCCGAACACCGACACGCGGTAGGACCGACCCGCCTTCAGATCGAGGTCGGGCAGGTGCGCGTCCGGCGCCGGCGTCGTGCGCGGGGCCGAGCGATCAGCGGGCCCGATGGTCAAGTCGACCGCCTGGGGCGCGCCCGGCCGCACCGTCAGCACATGCAGCCCCGCGCCCAGATCGACGCGCAGGGCGTCCGCCACCGGCGTCGGGCTGCGGTGGCCGCTCGGCGGGTGCAGGAGCAGCGGCTCGAGCACCAGCGAGGTGCCCGGCGCGGACACCGCGTAGGGCCCGGCCGCCGCGATGTCGACCAGCACGCGGCGCGTCGTCCGCAGATCGAGCGAGGCGCTGTAGGACGCGTTCGGTCCGATGACCAGGCCCCGCGCGCCCACCACCTCGGTGCGGCCGCCCGCGCGGTAGGACACGACGACGCCGGGCGGCGGCGCGTCCGCGACGTCGGCGGCCTCGGTCACCGCGATCCAGGTGGGCCCCTTGCCCGGCACGTCCTGGGTCGACCGGGCCGGGGCGAAGTGGGTCAGCACCACCTCGAGGCCCGGCGCCCCCTCCAGGGTCACGATCTTGGGCCCAGCGCCCGGCAGCCGCAGCGAGGCCTCCGGGCGGCGCGACTGGGGCGTCGTCCGGGCGGTCCACACCGGGGGCGGGAAGGGCGAGGCCGGCTGCCACGCGGCGACGCCCAGGCGCAGATCGCGGGGCACGTCCGTCGTCGCCCGCACGGTGGGCGTCACGCTCACGACGAAGCGATCGACGCCGAAGGGGCTGATCGTCACCGACCGCCGGCCAGCGGCGCCCAGGTGGGGGATGCCACGGCGCACGACCAGCGGCGCGGCGTCGTCGGCGACGCTCCACGCCGCCGCCTCGCCCCCGTAGGCCTCCAGCCGCCAGCGCCCGGCCGACAGGGACGCGCTCAGGGTGCACACCTGCTGGGGGCGGGCCGCGTCCAGCGCGCGCGTCGTACAGCGGGGCCGCGCGTCCACCAGCCACCCGTCGGGGTGCCAGAGGCGCAGATCGCGCAGGTGACGCCCCATGGCCTCGAGCGCGACGGGCGCGGTCTCGTCCGGCCCGACCGCGACGACGAACGACCGCACCTGCAGATCGCCCAGGGTCGTCTCGCGCAGCGCGCCGTCGGGCAGCCCCAGCGCATCGCCGACCGCGCGGAAGGCGTCGACGCGCACCTTCGCCTGCCCCTCGGCGTAGGCCGGGCCCTCCGTCTCGACGCGGTAGGTGCCGGGGGCCAGCAGCGCGTCGACGCGCCCGTCGCCCGCGCCCGCCCGCCCCTGCCAGCCGCCGGGGCCGGTGACGCGGTCGACGATCCGCAGCGCGACCCCCGGCCCGCTCTCGGCCCGGATCGCGTAACGCCCGGCCGCCGGGACCGACACGTCCAGGCGACCCGCGCCCCGCGCGGAGACCGCGCCTTCGGCGACCGGCGCGGCGCGCGCCGCGCCCGGGGCCACGCAACACAGAAGGACGATGGGGAAGCAGCGCATGGACGACCTCGGCGTCTCGGGTGGACGCCGGGTCGCTACGCAATGGGTGGGCCACGCCGCGGAACCCGCCTGGGGCCGTCCCCCGGCGGGCGGCGGGCGCCACGATCTATGAATCAGAGATCAGCGACACGAAACGTGTCAGCCAATCGGGAGCCGGGCGCGCGTCGTGCCGGGTGGCCCGTCGCGCCCCCGGTCAGACCCCGCCGTTGTAGTTGTTGGCGATGATCAGCTGGCTCATGTGGGTGGTGAAGGCGCGCAGATCCTCGTCCTTCAGCTTCTTGATCGCCAGCGTGTAGCGCTGGGTGAAGCTCTCGATGTGCACCGTGCGGGTGTGCACGAAGCACATGCGCGTCTCCTTGGCGGCGCCGGCCTCGACCACGGACTTGCTCGAGATCGTGTGCACCCCGCGGATCTTCGTGCAGCCGCACCACACCGCCTGGCTCTCGATGAGCAGCACGCGCATGTTGGTCAGCACCAGGAAGATGCGGATGTGCCCCCCGGTGATCTTCGCCATGAAGGCCTGGAAGGTGGCGATCAGCTTCTGAATCGGCAGCGAGCCGAGGAAGTAGCCGTCGGCCTGGATGCTGTACTGGATCTCCTCGCCCTGCATCAGCTGGACCTCGTTGAGGGCCTCCTGCGCCTTGGGCGTCAACTGCGCGCTCATCCACATTCTCCTGTCGGGGTGGGGGCGCGGGGTGTCCGCGCCAGATGCTGCCGGCGTACCGAGTGGCCATCCATCTCGAAGAGCACGCCGTCGTGTCGGTTGATGAGAACGAGCGTCCGCCCTCGCTCTGCCTCGGCTTCGGTGAATCGCGTCATCAGCGCCCGGCGTTCGGCCGGCGGCAGGCCGGCGCGCCGCAGGATCTCGCGCGCGACCACGCGGAAGCAGGGGTCGCCGCAGTACCGCTGCACCATCTCGGGCCGGAAGCGCCCCGCGGCGATGCGCCGGTCGGCCAGCAGCGTCGCGCGCACCTTGCGCGGCCAGCGCCCGTAGATGTCCGCCGCGAAGCCGTACATCTTCAGGGCGCCCAGCGCCGCCGGCCCCCACAACCACCAGGCGCCGGGCCACGCCACCGCCAGCGCCGCGACCGCCGCCGTCGGCGCGACCGCCATCAGCACGGCGTAGCGCTGGTAGCTGCACCACAGGCGCACGCGCTCGCGGCGCGAGAGCCCCGCGGCTGCTCGGATCGGGTTCGTCTGCACGGCCTGGATCGGCCCCCCACTGCTCGGCCGATGGCATACACCACCCGCAGGCCTCGCGCTACCCCGGCTTGAGCGCGGGGCGGCCCCCGCGTCCCGTCGCGGTCGCCGTCAGGGTCGTCGTCGTCGCGCCGGCTCGCGGGCGCGCGGCGACCCACCGGCCCGGCCACCCCGATGCCCAGCGCGTGCCGAGGCGCGGCCCGAACAGGCGACGCCGAGGCTTCGCGACGTCGCGCCCGGTTCACACCGTCGGCGCACGCCAGGGCGCGTGGGCCGACCCCAGCCGCCGAATCAGCGTCACGGCGGCGTAGGGCAGCTCGGGCCAGACCTCCACCCGCGCGCCCCGCTGCGCGGCCAGATGCACCAGGTGCGCGGCCTCCGTCGCGTCGGGATCGGCCACCAGCACCCGGTCGGGCATCCGCCTGAGCACCGCCCGCGTCGCCTCGCCGATGCCCGGCTTGATCCGATGCAGATCGGTCACGCCGTGACGCGCCGCCAGCGCGGCCATCAGCCGCTCGGTGCGCGCCGCGCAGCGGGCCCGATCCGCGTCCCCCCAGCGCGCCGCCGGCGCCGCGTCGATCACCGCCCCGACCCACGCGTCGATCCGGTCCACATAGGCCCGCGAGCGGTCGTGGGGCCTCAGGTGGTGCAGCTCCACGCAGCCGTGGAAGTCGCTCGGCCCCAGCCGCGCGTCGTCGAGCACCGTGCGGCTCAGCAGGCCGGACACCGTGCCGTTGAGGATGGCGGATGGGATGAGGTAGTCGTCGCCGTTCGCCGCCAGCTCGGCGACCCCCGCGAGATCGCTCAGCACCACCAGGTAGGGGGGCGTCCGCGTGCCGCGCGCGGCGTCGTAGTCGGCCAGCGCCGTGCGCAGCTCGCGCGCGATCGCCCCCTTGCCGGTCCAGCCGTCGACGAACACCAGGCGCCGCGCGGGATGCCACGCCCGGATGGCATCGAGCGCCCGCGCGTCGACGCCGCGGTCGCGGATGATCGACACCGAGTAGTGGGGCGCCTCGACGCCCAGCCGCCGCAGCGCCCGGCGCAACAGCACGCCCACCGGCGTCCCGGCCCGCGCCAGGCTGACCAACACCGCCGGCG
>JAUHXL010000159.1 GCA_030426945.1 bacterium | reverse complement strand
CCATGCCGGGCTGACCGCCGGCGCCACCGCCGGCGCCGCCCATGCCGGGCTCACCGCCGGCGCCGCCCATGCCGGGCTGACCGCCGGCGCCACCGCCGGCGCCGCCCATGCCGGGCTCGCCGCCGGCGCCGCCCATGCCGGGCTCGCCACCGGCGCCGCCGCCGGCGCCGCCCATGCCGGGCTCGCCACCGACGCCGCCGCCGGCGCCGCCGGCGCCGGGCTGACCACCGACGCCGCCGCCGGCGCCGCCCATGCCAGGCTGGCCGCCGGCGCCGCCGCCGGCGCCGCCCACGCCGGGCTGGCCGCCCACGCCGGGCTCTCCGCCGACGCCCGGCTGACCGCCGACGCCCGGCTGACCGCCGACGCCCGGCTGACCGCCGACGCCCGGCTGGCCACCCATGCCGGGTGCGCCGCCGGCGCCCACGGTCGCGTCGCCGTCGCCGCCCCCGGCGCCGCCGCCGCCGCTGTCGCCGTCGTCACAGCCGAACAGCAACGCGGCCGTCAGCAGCGCGGCCCATGCGCCGCGCGCGCTCATCTTGGTGCTCATGATGCGATCCCCCAGTCGTCGAGGCATTCGACACCCGTGGGGGTGGCCAGTGCAACCAAAACGGCCCCCGCGGACGCTTGTCGCGCTGGGCGGGCGGGTGACACGGCGCGCGAGGGCGTCGGTGGGGATCGGCTCCGCGCGGGGTCGCGCGGGCGGCGCGGGGGCCCTCGGGGGCAGCAGGCGACCCTCGGCGAGCGGATCAGGCGCCGACCGCCGCCTCCAGCTTCTGCGCCAGCACCTGCGCGGTGAACGGCTTCACCACGTAGTTGCTGACGCCCGCCTGGATCGCCTCGACCACGTTCTCCTTCTTGGCCTCGGCGGTCACCATCAAGAAGGGCAGGTCGGCGAAGCGCGGATCGCGGCGCACATGGCGCAGCAGCTCGATTCCGGTCATGCCCGGCATGTTCCAATCACAGATGACCAGCGCGATGTCACCTTCGCGGATGCGGTCGAGCGCCGGCGCGCCGTCCTCGGCCTCGACGACGTTCTCGTACCCGAGCTGTTTGAGGTTGTTGCGCACGATCCGACGCATCGTCGAGAAGTCGTCGACGACGAGGATGCGGGCGTTCGGGCTGAGCATCGAACTACTCCTGTCGAGCCGCGGGCCGCGCGGATCGGGCCAGCGGGCTGTGTGTCTCGGTCCAGGTTGCGCTTCCGGTCCCGGTCGCGCTTCAGTGGCGCCGCTTGAGCACGACTGCGATGTGGAACGGCCCGTGATCCGTCTCGAAGGGGATCACGAAGCCAGGCAGATCGGACATCTGAAACACCGAGTGTCCCTTGCCGGTCACCACCGTCGGGATCGCCATCTCGAAGGCCCGCTCCGGGGGCAGGGCCGCGCGCGCGGCCCCCGAGACCATGTTGCAGATCTCGCCGGCCGCGTCTTCGAGCTCGCCGGGTCCGTCCGGGGCCTCGCCCAGCATGGCCTCGGCGATGCCTGCGATGGTCGCGAGTTGGAACGACACGGCGAAGGCGCCGACCTCGTTGGGCGAGACCAGTCCCATCACGGCCGTGATGTCGCCCTTGGTCGCGCGATCGGTCATCAAGTAGGGGTTCATGCGCCGCGGGGCCGCGCCGGCCATGGTCTCGACGACGCGGATGACCGCGCCCCCGAGGCTCTCGACCAATGCGAGGATGGCGTCTGCCGCGATGGACTTCGTGGACATGGTCAGCTCCTCAGCTTCGCGATCAGCGCCGACTTCGGGGTTGGTACACCCACATGTCGCCGAGGCGGATCCGTTCGAACAGGTCGGCGGCGTAGTCCGGCGTCTCGCCGGCGCCGAGCATCAAGACTCCGTGGGGGGCCATGGCGCGGTGAACACTCTCGAGCACGCGGCGCCGCATGTCCTCGCTGAAGTAGATCAGCACGTTGCGCAGCAGCACGAGGTCGAGGTCGGTGACCGGGGGCCGGTCCTGAATCAGGTTGCCGACCTGAAAGCGGACCCCCGCCCGAAGCTGCGCGCCCGCCCGCCACGTGCCCCCATCGTGGGGCTCGAAGTAGCGCGTCAGCAAGGCGCCGGGCAGGCCGCGCCGCACCTCGGCCCCGTTGTAGATCCCCGCCTTGGCCCGCTCGACCACGCTGCTCGCCACGTCGGTACCGACGATCTCGTAGGTCCACCCCTGGCGGCGCACGATGGGATGCTCGAGCAGCGTCATCGCCACGCTGTAGGCTTCCTGCCCCGTCGAGCTGGCCGCCGACCAGACGCGGAGCGGACGATCACCCCGCAGGGCGAAGACCGTCGGCACGATCACTTCGCGCAGCACGTCGAAGGGTTTGGCGTCGCGGAAGAAGGACGTCTCGTTGATGGTCATCGCGTCCATGGCCTCGTCGGCCGCCCGGCGGTCCTTGCGGAGCGTCGGCAGCAGCTCGGCGAGGTTGTCGACCTTGTAGCGCGACAGCAGCGGACCCATGCGCAGGTCGATGAAGTACTCCTTCTCTTCGCTCAGCACGATGGCCGTGCGCTGTTCGAGCATTCTGCGGAGCTCGGCGTAGGCGAGTGCGTTGGTCGTCATCTCGAGTACTTCCGATCGGTCGGTTCGGTCGCGCGCTTCGTCGTCCATGCGCGGGGATCGGCGGACGCGCCGCAGCCGGTTGTTGCGTCGGTCGGGGGCAAGGGCGGCGGGGTGTGCCCGCCGGCGAGGTCCTCGACGAAGCCGCTCATCGCTTCGAGCGGCATCACCCACTGCGCGAGGCCGGCCTTGTGCACCGCGCCGGGCATGCCCCACACCACAGAGGTGTCGGCGTCCTGCACGGCCACCGCGCCGCCCGCGCCGCGGATGGCCTCGGCGCCGTCGCGGCCATCGCGCCCCATGCCGGTCAAGACGATCACCATCGCGCGCCTGCCGAACGTCGTCGCGATGCTCTCGAAGAGGCGGTCGGCCGAGGGCCTGACCGACTGGACCAGCGGCCCCTCGTCGAGGCGCAGCCGCACCCCGTCGGCGCTCGGCTCGACGGTCATGTGCTTGCCCCCTGGGGCCACCCAGGCCTCGCCGGGCCGCGCGATCGCGCCGTCGTAGGCTTCACGAATGGTCAGCGCCGAGCGCGCGTTCAGCCGTTCGGCGAACATCCCCGTGAAGTTGCTGGGCATGTGTTGTACGACCAGCAGCGGGAAGGGCAGCGTGGCCGGCAGCGGCCCGAGCAGCGCGGCCAGCGCCTTGGGTCCGCCCGTGGACGCCGCGACCCCCACGACCGTCGGGACGCCCAACGCGAGGGCTGGGGGCGGGCCGGCGTCCCGAGGTGCCGCGGCGCGGCCGGTCCGATCGCGCCACAGCGCCTCGAGCCGCGGCACCAGATCGCGGCGCAGCTGCCCGTCGGCGTCGAGGGGATCGCGGGCGATGGGCTTCGACACCCAGTCGGTCGCCCCGAGCGCCAGGGCCTCGATCGTCACCCGGGCGCCGGCGATGGTGTGGCGGCTGAGCATGATGACGTGCAGGTCGGGGACGATCGTGCGCAGCGCGGTGAGCGTCTGCAGCCCGTCCATGCCTTCCATCTCCATGTCCAGCAGCACGAGGTCGACCGGCGCCCGACGGATCCGAGCGACCGCCAGCTCGCCGCTGGCGACGGCGCGCACGTGCGCGACGAACGGCAGCGTCTCGAGCAGCCGGGCGATCAGGCGCCGGGCGACCACGGAGTCATCGACGACCAGCACGTCCAGTCCGGCGCCGGTGGTCGGGGCGCGGTGGGCGCCCACGGGGTGGGAACTGGGCGTCATCGTGGTCTCCGTCGGGCCTCGGATGGCTCGGGTCGGGTTGTCGTTCGGGCCTTGCCATGCTGATCGGCATTCAGGGCGGGGCGTTCGCGTGGTGGTGGACAGTGACCCCCCACCCAATGCTTGATCTGTGTCATGTCAGGGTCGCGGCAGAGATCAAGCCACCGCCGGGGCGGGGCGCAGCGGGTCGGCGGGCGGGGGACGATCACTCCCCACGCGCTCGAGCGTGCGGTCGACGTCCAGCAGGATCATGAGCCGCCCCTCCAACTTGCAGACGCCGCGGGTCAGCCGGCGCAGGGCGCTGGGCATGGTGGGCGGGGGGGCCTCGATGGCCTCGGGGTCGACGTCCAACACGTCGCCGATGTCGTCCACCTCGAGGCTCAGCGGGCCGTCGCTGGTGTGCACCACGATGTTCGGCGGCTCGGCGTCGCTCCGCGCGGTGTCGATGCCCAGCAGCCGGGCGAGATCGACGACCACGACGATCTGGCCGCGCAGGTTGATCAGGCCGCGAACCGCCGGCGGCGAGAGCGGCACGGGCGTCGCGGCGTGATGCCGGATGACCTCTTGGACGGCTTCGACCGGGACGCAGAACAGCTCGCCGGCGAGCTCGAAGGTGCAGAAACTGTGGCTCATCGGTGCGCTCCGTGATCAGGCGGCCAGCGAGAAGAGGGCCGGCAGGTCGAGCAGGTCGATGACGCGCCCCTGCAGCACGGCCGACCCGGCCAGCCCCGGGCGGCGAGTGGTGCGGCGCGACTCGACGTGCTCTTCGACGACGTCGAGGATCGTGTCGACGACCAGCCCGACGTTGCCGTGCTCGCTGCGGCACACGACGACGCGCACGTTGGGGCCCGGGGCCGCGGTCTTGCGGGGGAGGCCGAGGCGCGCGTCGACGCGGGCCAGCGGTAGGATGTCGCCGCGATACTGCACCACCTCGCCATCCATCGTCCGCTCGATCGAGGTGACCGAGAAGGTCTCGAGTCGCGCGACGTCGGGCAGCCGCACCGCGACCGTGTGGTCGGCCACCCCCAACAAGAGGAAGCCCTCCCGCCGTGCATCGGTGGCGGCGGGGCCCTGCTCGTCGGCGGCGGCGGTCTGCACGTCCGAGGTCAGTCCGGCGCGCTCGGCGAGGCCGAGGTTGTCGAGGATCAGCGCCACCTCGCCGTCTCCCATGATGGTGGCCCCGGCGTAGCAGCCCAGCCCCTTCAAGTGGTGGCTGAGCGGCTTGACGACGATCTCCTGCGTGTCGAGCACGTCGTTGACCACCAGGCCGAAGCGCTGCTCGTCCGCCTGCACGACCACGATGTGCGCGACGCCTTCCCGCGTACCCCCAGCGAGGGGGTCGTCGTGCTCGAGGCCGAGCACCGCGGCCAGGCTCACCAGCGGCAGGAGCGCGCCGCGCAGCCGATAGACCGGCGCGCCCGCGACGCGCTCGAAGGCCGCCGGGTCGGACAGGTCCAGCAGCACGAGCTCGAGCAGGCTGGCCTGAGGCACGGCGAAGCGGTGGGCGCCGCAGTTGACGAGCAGCGCGGGGATGATCGCCAGCGTCAGGGGGATCTTGAAGCGCACCTCGGTGCCCTCGCCCGGCGTCGACTGCAGGTCGACCGTGCCGCCGATCCGCTCGATGTTGGTGCGCACGACGTCCATGCCGACGCCCCGCCCGCTGACGTTGGTCACCGCCTCGGCCGTCGAGAAGCCGGGCTCGAAGACCAGCTGCAACAGCTCGCGATCACTCATCCGGGCGACCTCGGCGGGGCGACGTCCCAAGCGGGCCACGGCCTTCTCGCGCACCCGCGCGAGATCGATACCGGCGCCGTCGTCGGTGACCTCGACGATCACCTGGCCGCCGTCGTGGAAGGCGCGCAAGCGCAGCGTGCCGCTGGAGGGCTTCCCGGCCACGTCGCGATCGAAGGCGTCCTCGATGCCGTGGTCGACAGCGTTGCGCACGATGTGCGTCAGCGGATCCTTGATGGCCTCGATGATGGTCTTGTCGAGCTCGGTCTCGCGGCCCTCCATCACGACCCGCACCAGCTTGCCGCGTGATCGAGCGATGTCCCTGACCACCCGCGGCAGGTGCGACCAGACCTGGTCGATCGGCTGCATGCGTGTCTGCATGACGCCCGCCTGCAGCTCGGTGGTGATCAGGTTCAGCCGCTGGCTGGCGGCGGTGAGCGCCTGCTTCTCGTGGCGGTCGGTGTTCTGCAGGATCTGGTTGCGCGCCAGCACCAGCTCGCTGACCAGGTTCATCAAGGTGTCGAGCAGCTGAACGTCGACGCGGATCGTGCTACGCGCGGCCGCGAGCGGGGTCGCGCCGTCCTCGGCGACGGCGGGCGGCGCGCTCGGTGGGGGCGGAGACGCTCGGTCGGCCGGCGTCGTCTCGGTCACGGGCGTCGGGAGGGCGTCCCCCGGGTCGGCGTCCACCGACGCCGGTGTGATCGCGGGCGCGGGCGCGGCGCCGGCGCCGGTGGAGGCCGCCACGGTCGGCGGCGCGGGCGTGTCCGCGTCGAGTGAGGCGGCATCGGCTGCGCCCGCGGCGCGCGCGTCCACGGCGGGATCGAGCTCGGCGAGGGCCTCGAGGCGCGACCTCAGCGCGTCGCAGCCCTCTTCGCCCTCGCCGCCCGTGGCCTCGATGCGATCGAGGAAGCCCCGCACGGCATCGACGAGCTGCAGCAGGGCGTCGACCCGCGCGGGTGTCGGGACGCGCTCGCCGTCGCGCAGCAGCATCAGCAGCGACTCGCCCACGTGCGTCAGCGCCTCGAGGCGCGCGAAGCCCAGGAAACCGCAGGTGCCCTTGAGCGAGTGGATGGTGCGGAAGACGCGGGCGATGGCCGCGGAGGCCGACGGTCCCTGGGGGGAAGCCTCGAGCGTCATGAGGTCCGCGTCGAGGGGATCGAGCTGCTCGCGAACCTCCGCGACCAGCTCACGGGCAAGGTCATCTTGTTCCGACATGGGAGTCCTCGGTCGATCGTCGTGGGGCACCGAGACTGTGTGGCGACGCATCTTGCATCGCCGGAACGCGCGCCCGCCTTGATGGTGGGGGTGTGATCTGTTGGTGCTGGAGGGTTGATGTGGGTCAAGTGCTTGCGGGTGAGCCGCTTCCCGCGCGGTGTCGCGGCGCGCGCGTCGTGCTGCAGACGGCCGGGCCGCTTTACAGCGACTGCGTATTCCCGTATTGGCGTTCGGAACTGGTTGGCGGGTTCCGATCTGGGGCAGGGTGGAGGCCGGGCGCATGACGAGTGAGGGCCAGGGGCGCGACTGCGCGACGTGCGGCGAGGCGTCCTGTTTCGGAGCGTTCGTCACCCGTACATTGAATCACTCGGAAGTGATCTACCAGCCTGGTGAGTTGGTCTGCCGCGCGGGGATGCCTGCGCTGGGGTTCCACGTGCTCGTCGAGGGGTTGGCGGGCATCCGTCGCGCCGATCCCGCGGGCCGGTCGAGCCTGGTCGCGCTCGCGCGGCACGGCGAGGTGTTGGGCACCCCGCCCCTCGAGAAGCCGGCGCTTCAGCTGTCGAACGTGGTGGCCCTGACGCGGTGTACGGTGTGCTTCCTCGAGCGTGACACCGCGCTCGGCATCCTCGGGCGGGAGCCCCTGCTGGCGCGCGCGCTCTGGGCGAGGGAGTCGCGGCGGGTCGCCGATCGCGAGCAGGCGCTCGCCATGGCGCACGGGCTGGCGGCCCGGGCGCGCGTCGCGCAACTGCTGCTCGAGCTGCGCGACGAGTTCGCGACCGTGCGCGACGACGGCTCGATGCGACTCGAGCTGCCCCTGTCGCGCCGCGACATGGGCGAGCTGTTGGGGATGCGACCCGAGACCGTCGCGCGTGCCATCCGAGCCCTCGAGTCCAGCGACGTCGCGACCTTCACCGGGCGCACGGTGGTCATCCGAGATCTCGACGCCCTGTTCGACGAGGTCGAGCTGGTGGGTTGACCGGCGACCGCCCCGGTCAGAGCTCGGCGTGGGCGCGCTCGAGGGCGCGCAGCGAGCCCGAGGCCTGAACGAACACCGTCCGCATCGACTCCGCTTGCGCCGTCAGGTCGCGCGACACCGCGGCCTGCTGTTCCGCGGCGGCGGCCAGCACGTCGAGATCGCTCTCGACCTCCTGTACGCGGCCGAGGGCCTTCGTCCCGTCTTCGCGGACGGCGCCGAAGGCGTCCCGCAGATCGGTCAGCGCGCTGCGTAGCGTCTCGAGTCGGCCCAGCATGCCGCGGGTGCGCCCCTCGAGCGCGTGCGCGGCCTCGTCGATGCCGTCGGCGACCGCTCGGGTGGTGCCGGCGAGCGCCTTCACCTCTTGGGCGACGACCTGAAAGGCCCGCCCGGACTCGCCGCCGCGCGCGGCCTCGATGGTGGCGTTGAGCGCCAGCATGCGGGTCTGGTCGGTGATCTGCCGAATCTCCTCGCTGGCGCGCTCGATGGCGTTGGCGGCCTGGCGGACGGCCTGCGTCGACGCCTCGACGTCGCCGGCGAGATCGACGACGGAGCCCACCTTCTGCGCGAACCCGTCCATTCGCCCGACGATGCCCTGCACGACCTGCGCGGTGACCTTCATGCGCGCGTCGATCTCGCCGGTGCTGCGCGCGATGTCCCCGGTGGCCTGCGACATCTGCTTGAGGTGCTCGGCCACCACGTCCACGGACTCGAGCGAGCGGCGCATGAGGCGGTTCATGCTCGATGTCAGGTGCGAGACCAGCGACCCCACCACCGCGCCCCGCCAGGCCAGGGGCTGCAAACGCTGGACGGTGCGCCGATGTCGCCGGGCCTCGGCTTCGGATGCCGAGCGTTCGCCCTGACCGGCGCGCAGCTGAACGACCTTCCCGTCGGCCATCTCACCGCCTCCTGCGTGCGGGCCCGTACAGCGCGTCGAGGTTGTCCACCCCGCACTCGAGATCGGCGAGCCAGTCGAGGAAGCGGCCCACCGCGGGGCCTCGGTAGATGGCGCCGTGCTGCGGCACGATCGCGCGCGGCTCGAGCGGCCGCACCAGATCGACGAAGCGGCGGCAGGCGGCGCGGCTCGACATGTAGCGCCGGTGGAAGCCCTCGGTGAAGGGCAGGTGGGCGTCGAAGTCGTCGACGAACACCTGGTGCTGTCCGTCGGGGAAGACCGACGCCCCGATGTCGCCCGAGAACAGGAAGCCCGAGATCGGGTCGAACACGACGTAGTTGCCCACCGAGTGCAGGAAGTGAGCGGGCAGCACCTCGAGGCGGGCGCTGCCCACCTCGATGGTGCCCCCGGCGTCGGGCAGGCCGCGGACCCGAGAGAAGTCGACCTGACCGAAGTGGGGCAGGAACCGGGTCCACAGCGCCGCGAGGTGCACCTGCGCCGGCGTGACCTGCATCCAGAGGGCGGCGCCCGAGCACACGTCGGGATCCTGGTGGCTGTAGAAGATGTGATCGACCTGACCGAGCTCGACGTGTCGACCGAGTGAGGCGACCACCTGCGCGAACGTCAGCACGCCGCCGGGATCGAGCAGGCAGACCCGCCCGTCGTTCTCCACGGCGTATTGATTGACCTGCACTGCGCCGTCGCCCTCGTCTTCGAGCAGGCCGAGCCACACGTAGCGGTGGCGACCGTCGTCGAAGAGGACGACGCCGGCGCCGAGGTCGTCCGGGTCGAGGTGGATGCGCTCGATGTCCATGGGATCTCCTGACGCGCGGTGTGGAATGCATCTGGTCAACGGCACCTGGCGCGGACGGTTGAAGGGGCGAGGCGTCGCCGACGCTTGACTTGGATCAAGCGATGCGCCCCATGCCTGCACGCCGACGGCGCTGCACGCCGCCCGAAGCGACTCGGGGCACGCGACGCCTTGAGATAGGTCAAGGGAGCCATTGCGCGAGATCGGCCGGAAGCATCGGCTCGGCGGGTCAGGTGGGCACCGTTCGAGGAAAAAGTTCATGCGTGTCAATGGGTTGCCGTTCGGTGGGGCCGGCCTTCGGTCGAGGGGTCGGGCCGGTTCGCGTCGCTGAAGTTGAGGGGCGGCGCTGCCGACGTGGTTCGGCGTGCCGTTCGATAGACGGGCCAATGGAGAGTTGTGCCATGCCGACCGCCAAGAGGCGCCCCGAAGCGTCCACCGCCGCCCCCGACGCGCCCGATCTCGTGATGGAGGTCGTCGAGGAGGGGGACACCGTTCAGCCGCCCCTCGCCGCGATGTTCGACACGCTGCCGGTCAACGTGCTGTGGGCCGACGGCGACTACACGCTGCGCTACATGAACCCGGCCTCCCGCCGCTCCCTCGATGCCATCGCCCATCTCCTGCCGATCGACGTCGAGCAGATGGTGGGCCACTCGATCGACGACTTCCACGCCGATCCGGCGCGCGTGCGCCGCATCCTGGGCGATCCCGACCGCCTGCCGCACACCGGCCGCATTCGGATCGGAGAGGAGCTGCTCGAGCTGACGGCGACGGCGGTGCACGACGCTCAGGGGCGCCGGCGCGGCATGATGGCGACCTGGTCGGTCATCACCGAGCAGGTCCGCCTCGAGCGCGAGCTGGCCGAAGCCCGGGCGCGCGAGCAGGCCGAAGCCAAGGCCCTCGGCGAGCGCGTCTCGCGCCTGCTGGCGGTGGTCGACGCGGCGGTGAGCGGTGATCTGACCCACCGCATCGACATCACGGGTGATGACGCAGCGGGCCGGATGGGCGAGGGGCTCGGCCGGTTCATCGGGCAGCTGCGGGACAGCATCGGCGAGTTCGACGAGAACGCGCACCTGCTGGCCTCGGCGTCGGAGGAGTTCTCGAGCCTTGCCGCCGAGATGGGGCGCAACGCTCAGAGCAGCGCGACCCGCGCCCGCGTCGTGTCCGAGGCGGCGACCACCGTGAACCATCACGTGCAGACGGTCGCCACCGGCATCGAAGAGATGGGCGCGAGCGTGCGGGAGATCTCGAAGAGCGCGAGCGACGCCGCCCGGGTGGCGAACAGCGCCGTGGGCCTCGCCGAGCGGACCAACTCGACCGTCGAGCGCCTCGGCGAGAGCAGCACCAAGATCGGCCAGGTGATCAAGGTGATCACCAGCATCGCGCAGCAGACCAAGCTGCTCGCGCTGAACGCCACCATCGAGGCGGCGCGGGCCGGCGCAGCCGGCAAGGGCTTCGCGGTGGTCGCCAGCGAGGTCAAGGAGCTCGCCAAGGAGACCGCCGCCGCCACCGAGGACATCGGGGGGCGTATCGAGTCGATCCAGGAGGCCACCGACGAGGCCGTGCGGGCCATCGGCGAGATCGTCCGCATCATCGGGCAGATCAGCGATCTGCAGAACACGATCGCCAGCGCCGTGGAGGAGCAGACGGCCACCACCGCCGAGATCGGGCGCAGCGTGCACGACGCGGCGCGCGGGACGGCCGACATCGCCGAGAACATCGGCGAGGTGTCGGACGCGGCGGCCGCGACCTCGGAAGGCGCCAGCGAGGCCCAGCGCTCGTCCGCGCAGCTGGCCGAGATGGCGGCCACCTTGATGCGCCTGGTTCGGCACTTTCGCGTCGCCTGATCCGCCGACTCCCCCCGGCCCGTCGACCCGGCCTTACGGGTCGGCGGGCCCCCTTCTCTCGTCGACGCCCGAGCGGCGCCGCGCGCCGCGGCCCACGCCCCGCCTGACCGCGCGGCCCTCGGGGTGAGGTGACGCGGCGGCCTCTGGCGGGCATGACCGCGAGGGGATCCCCGGCCTCATGGGGCGCGGCGGCCGAGGTCAGCCGATCGCCTTCAGGGTGCGCGCGAGCGCCTCGATCATCCCGGGGACGTGCGCGTGGCTGCGCGCGTAGGCGCGCTGCAGCTGGGACGCCAGCTCGGGCGGGGCCTCGTGAATCAGCAGGCCGGTGAACCGCGCGCGCGCGGCCTGGCCGGTGCCGAGGCCGAGGTCGTCGAGCGCGTGACGCGGCAGACGGGCCAGCAGCCCCGGCGTGTCGAGCACATCCAGCGATGCCTCGGGCAGCTCGAGCTCGCGCGCGAGGCGGCGCAGCAGGGCGCCCGTCTCGCTGGACAGCCGCTCGAGCGCCGCTGCGCGCGGCGAGGGCTGCGCGGCGGCGCTGGGCGCGGAGGCCGGGCGGGGCGCGGGGGCAGGCGCGGGGGTCGGGGTGGCGGCGGGGGCCGGGGTCGGCGCCGACGCTGAGGCCGACGCCCGCTCGAGGGCGTCGACGCTGGCCTGCAGCATGGGCAGCGTCAGGCCGGCCTGCTGCATCTCGCCCGGATCGAGCGTCGGCATCACCTCGCGGAAGTGGGCGAGGAAGGTCTCGAGGGGCGGCAGCCCGTCGGCGCCGCTCAGCAGACCCGGCGCATGCGCGCGCAGCGCCTGCAGGCGCTCGAGCACCGCGTCGCCGATCTCGTCGGCGCCGGCGAAGAGCTCGGTCATCGCCTTGAGCGCGCCGCAGTCGCTGCGGTTTCGCGCGGCGATGGCGTCGCGCTCGGCCTTCAGGTGGTAGGCCAGCAGGGACAGCCGCGCGAGGTCGAGCGCCTGCTCCGCGTCGGCCATCTTGACGAAGCGCGAGGCGATGCGGGCCAGCGGCGGGCCACGCAGGGCGAAGAGCGTCGGCGGATCGGCGCCGAGCGCCTCGGCGAGCTCGACGCGGAACGCGCGCGCCTCGACGGACTCGGGATCCCGCACGATGGCGGTGCCCGAGGTCAGCATGGTCACCGCGCGTGCCTGCAGACCGTCGAGGCGGGCGCTGCGGGTACGGACCCGGTCGCGCGCGCGCACGAGCTCGACGACCCCCTCCAGCGATCGCAACACCCGCGCGTCGGCCGCGAGCGCGTCGCGAGGCATCAGGCGATCCTCGAGCGCGGCGTGCAGCCGCTCCACCTGCAGCAGAGGCAGGTGCGCGTGCTCGCGCAGGAGCTGGCGCAGCTGCTCGCGATCCCGACGGGTGTAAGCCAGCAGGGCCTCGGCCTCCGCGCAGCCGAGCGCCTGGTCGGCCGCCGCATCGAGCAGGTCGAGCAGGCGCTGCTCACGGGCGTCGCGGCGCACCGCGTCGCGAGGCACCTGCAAGGCCAGGCGGGCCATGTCCCCGCGCCAGCCGGGGGCGTCGGTGCCGGTGCCGGCCGCCATGATCAGCCGCTCGGCCGACGCGGCCGGGCGTCCGCTGCGCAAACGCATCATGTCGTCGAGCAGGTTGGACAGCACGAGGGGCCGCGCGAGGAAGCCGTCCACGCCGGCGCGGGAGGCGAGGGCGCCGTCGGCCTGGCTCCACGTCCGGCGCGCGGCCAATAGCTGGGGGGCTCGCCGGACGGCGAGTCGGTGTAGCTGATCGCACAGGTCGAGGAAGTCGGGCCCGATGCTGGGCTCCACCAGCAGGACGGCCGCGACCGGGGGCGCGCTCTCGTCGAGCAGCCGCTCGATCAGGTGCGCCCGGTCGCGCGCCGTCTCGACGCACAGGTAGCCCCCCTCGACGAGCGGGGCGGTCGCGTCGGCCGGCGCGTCGTCGGTCAGGGTCCAGACGAGCAGCGTGGGGCGGGCCGCGCCTGCGGCGTCCGCGGCGCTGGATGCCATGCGTCCTCCCGTGGCTCTGGTTCGTCTGTCGAGTCGGCGCTCGCGGGTCGCGGCTGAAGGGCCTCGCGGGCGCGACACCCCGTGGGCTTGACCTGAGTCAGGAAGGCGATTGATCGCGGTTCGCGGACGCGCCGATCAGGTCGACTGGAAGTCCACCCGCACGAAGGCATCGCGCAGCGTGGTGACGCGCACACCGGCGGGCAGAGCGTCCGCGTCGCCCTCGGCGGCC
>JAUHXL010000745.1 GCA_030426945.1 bacterium | reverse complement strand
GCCGCGCGGCCGAACGCCTTCGAGCGGGGCCACGCCATCCTGCGAACCATCCCCAACCCGGCCGCGACCAGCCTGGGCAGCGCCCAGATTCGGCGGTACATGCTGCTGGATCCGGCGGCGGACGCGAGCGGCGAGGTGGTCGTCGGCCTCGACGACGGCGCGCCCCTGCTGCTCACCCGCACCGTGGGCCAGGGCCGCGTCGCGCTGCTGACGACCACCCTCGACCGCGATTGGGGCGACCTGCCGATCCGCGCCGACTTCCTGCCGCTGCTGCAGCAGACCCTGCGCTTCCTCACCCGGGTGGCCGAGCTGGACTCGGCCCCCGTCGTGGTGGGGCGCCCGGCGCCGGTGCCGGTGGAGGATCCGCGGGTGCAGCGGGTGCGCGTGCGCGCGCCGGACGGGGATCTGCGGGTGGTCGAGCGCCCCAAGGCCGAGGCGGACCCGTGGGTCTTCGAAGGGACGGCCTCGCCCGGCCACTATCGGGTGGAGCCGGATCCCCCGCTGCCCGGGCTGGTGGCGCTGCCCGGCTTCGCGGTGGCCTTGGATCCCGCGGGCGCCGATCTGCGCGGACCCGCCGCGAAGTCCCCGGCCGGCGAGGACGTCGCCGCCGCCGGCGCGGGGGTGGCCACCAGCGTCACCAAGCGCACCGAGCTGTGGCACGCGGCGCTGTTCGGGCTGTTCCTGCTGCTGTTGGGTGAGGCCGCGCTGCTGTTCCGCCGGCGCGACGCGGACGAGATCAAGCCGCTGCCGGGTCGCCCGGCCTGACCCCGGCCGGGAAGGGCAGCGGCGGCCGCGGCAGCGCCGCGTCTCGACGCAGATCGAAGTAGGTGTGCGCGTGGGCGTGGCGCGCGTCGGCCGGGTGGTCGCTGCGCGCCTTCACGCCCCACGTCGCGGCGTCGAAGGCCGGAAAGCAGGCGTCGCCGTCGACGTGCACGTGCACGACGGTGAGGCAGAGTCGGTCGGCGGCGGGCAGAGCCCGGGCGTAGACGGTCTCGCCCCCGGCGATGATGACCTCGGGCGCGTCGGCGACGGCGGCGAGGGCGGCGTCGAGATCGGGGAAGACCTCGGCGCCCGGCGCCTCGAAGGCAGGCCGCCGGCTGAGGACGAGGGTGCGGCGGCCGGGCAGCGGGCGGCCGATCGAGTCCCAGGTGCGGCGGCCCATGATCATCGGGCAGCCCATCGTCAGGCGCTTGAAGCGCTTCAGATCGTCGGGCAGCCGCCAGGGCAGGTCGCCGTCGCGGCCGATGACGCCGTCGAGCGACAGGGCCGCCACCAGGGTCAGCACGCTCAGACCGCCACCGGGGCGCGCAGGGCGCCCTCGTGGGTATAGTCGAGCAGGTCGATGTGCCGGTACTCGAAATCCTCGAGGCGGGTGACCGACGGATCGAGCCAGAGGCGCGGCGGCGCGTGAGGCGTGCGCGCGAGCTGGGTGCGCACCTGATCGAGGTGGTTCAGGTAGATGTGGGCGTCGCCGAGCGTGTGGACGAACTCGCCGACCCCGAGGCCGGTGACCTGGGCCACCATGTGGGTCAACAGCGCGTAGCTGGCGATGTTGAAGGGCACGCCGAGGAAGAGGTCGCCGCTGCGCTGGTAGAGCTGGCAGCTGAGGCGGCCGTCGGCGACGTAGAACTGGAACAGCAGGTGGCAGGGGGGCAGGCGCATGTCGGCCAGCGCGCCCACGTTCCAGGCGCTGACCAGCAGCCGGCGCGAGTCCGGGGTGGCGCGGATGGCGTCGACCACCTGCGCGAGCTGATCGATCGTGCCGCCGTCGGGCGTGGGCCACGAGCGCCACTGGGCGCCGTAGATGGGGCCCAGCTCGCCGTCGGCGTCGGCCCAGGCGTCCCAGATGTGCACCCCTCGCTCGCGCAGCCAGTTCGCGTTGGTGTCGCCGCGCAGGAACCACAGCAGCTCGGTGGCCATGCTCTTGAACTGCAGCTTCTTGGTCGTCACCGCGGGGAAGCCCGCGCGCAGGTCGTAGCGCACCTGGCGGCCGAAGACGCTCAGCGTGCCGACGCCGGTGCGGTCCTCTTTGCGGTGTCCGTTCTCGAGCACGTCCCGCAGCAGGTCGAGATAGGCCCTCACTGCCCCGTGAACTCCGCCTTGCGCTTCTGGACGAAGGCGCTGAGGCCCTCGCGGGCGTCGTCGCTGGCGAACAGCTTGGCCTGCAGCTCGCGCTCGAGGGCCAGGCCGTACTCGAGGGGCAGCTCGGCGCCGGACTGCACCGCGCGCTTGATGTGGCCGACGGCCAGCGCGGCGCGGCCGGGCGTGCAGAACGACGTCGCGTAGGCCACGACCTCGTCGACGAAGGCGTCCCGCGCCAGCGCGGGCACCGTGCGGATCTTGCCCTTGATCTCCTTCTGCTCGGCCTCCCCCACCACGCGCGAGATCAGGCCCGCGGCGAGGGCGGCCTCGGTGTCGAGCGTCTCGCCGGCGAGCATCATCTCCATCGCCTTGGCGCTGCCGACCAGGCGAGCGAGACGCTGGGTGCCCCCGGTGCCGGGCAGGACGCCCAGGTTCACCTCGGGCAGCCCGAGCTGGCCGCCGGCGCGCCGCGCGAGGCGCAGATCGCAGGCGAGCGCGATCTCGAAGCCGCCGCCGACGCAGTGCCCGTTGATCGCCGCCACGACCAGCTTCGGCGTCTGCTCCAGCCGCGACAGCGTCTCGTTGGCGTGCAGGCAGAAGTAG
>JAUHXL010000158.1 GCA_030426945.1 bacterium | reverse complement strand
CCGTTGCACCGCTCGATGCCCGGCTGGCCCGGCTGCGCGTCGCAGAACTGCTCGCCGTCCTGGCACACCACCTGGCCACCCGCCGCGCAGGCGCCCACGCCGTTCTCGCAGGCGTCACCCACGCCGGGGATGGCGTTGTCCACCAAGCCGTCGCAGTCGTCGTCCAGGGTGTTGCACACCTCGGGCTGCGGCTGACCCGCCACCGCGTCGCAGGCCAGCGCGCCGTCCACGCACTGCTCGACGCCGCGCGCCAGGCACACCCCGACGCCCGCCGAGCAGGCGCCGCCCGCGTCCACCGGCGCGTCGTCGATCACGCCGTCGCAGTCGTCGTCGACGCCGTTGCACCGCTCGATGCCCGGCTGGCCCGGCTGCGCGTCGCAGAACTGCTCGCCGTCCTGGCACACCACCGTGCCGCCGGCCACGCAGGCGCCCACGCCGTTCTGGCAGGCGTCGCCCACGCCCGGCACGTCGTTGTCCACGACGCCGTCGCAGTCGTCGTCCTCGCCGTTGCACGTCTCGGGCTGCGGCTGACCCGCGATGGCGTCGCAGGCCAGCGCGCCCTCGACGCACTGCACCACGCCGCCCGTCTGGCACAGGCCCAGGCCCGCCGTGCAGTCGCCGCCCGCGTCCACCGGCGCGTCGTCGATCGTCCCGTCGCAGTTGTCGTCGATGCCGTTGCAGCGCTCGGCCACGGGCTGACCCGGCTGCGCGTCGCACAGCAGCTGACCACCCTGGCACACCGTCTGGCCGTCCGCCTGGCAGGCGCCCGTGCCGTTCTGGCAGGCCACCCCGACGCCCGGCGCGTCCTCGTCGATGGTGCCGTCGCAGTCGTCGTCGACGCCGTTGCACGTCTCGGGCTGCTGCTGGCCGGCCACCGCGTCGCAGGCCGGCGCCCCGTCCACGCACTGGATCGTGCCGTTCACCTGGCAGGCGCCCTGCCCGTCGCTGCACGCCCCGCCGACGTCCGCCGGCTCGTCGTCGACCACGCCGTCGCAGTCGTCGTCGACGCCGTTGCACCGCTCGATGCCCGGCTGGCCCGGCTGCGCGTCGCAGAACTGCTCGCCGTCCTGGCACACCACCTGGCCACCCGCCGCGCAGGCGCCCACGCCGTTCTCGCAGGCGTCACCCACGCCGGGGATGGCGTTGTCCACCAAGCCGTCGCAGTCGTCGTCCAGGGTGTTGCACACCTCGGGCTGCGGCTGACCCGCCACCGCGTCGCAGGCCAGCGCGCCGTCCACGCACTGCTCGACGCCGCGCGCCAGGCACACCCCGACGCCCGCCGAGCAGGCGCCGCCCGCGTCCACCGGCGCGTCGTCGATCACGCCGTCGCAGTCGTCGTCGACGCCGTTGCACCGCTCGATGCCCGGCTGGCCCGGCTGCGCGTCGCAGAACTGCTCGCCGTCCTGGCACACCACCGTGCCGCCGGCCACGCAGGCGCCCACGCCGTTCTGGCAGGCGTCGCCCACGCCCGGCACGTCGTTGTCCACGACGCCGTCGCAGTCGTCGTCCTCGCCGTTGCACGTCTCGGGCTGCGGCTGACCCGCGATGGCGTCGCAGGCCAGCGCGCCCTCGACGCACTGCACCACGCCGCCCGTCTGGCACAGGCCCAGGCCCGCCGTGCAGTCGCCGCCCGCGTCCACCGGCGCGTCGTCGATCGTCCCGTCGCAGTTGTCGTCGATGCCGTTGCAGCGCTCGGCCACGGGCTGACCCGGCTGCGCGTCGCACAGCAGCTGACCACCCTGGCACACCGTCTGGCCGTCCGCCTGGCAGGCGCCCGTGCCGTTCTGGCAGGCCACCCCGACGCCCGGCGCGTCCTCGTCGATGGTGCCGTCGCAGTCGTCGTCGACGCCGTTGCACGTCTCGGGCTGCTGCTGGCCGGCCACCGCGTCGCAGGCCGGCGCCCCGTCCACGCACTGGATCGTGCCGTTCACCTGGCACGCGCCCTGCCCGTCGCTGCACGCCCCGCCGACGTCCGCCGGCTCGTCGTCGACCACGCCGTCGCAGTCGTCATCGACGCCGTTGCACCGCTCGATGCCCGGCTGGCCCGGCTGCGCGTCGCAGAACTGCTCGCCGTCCTGGCACACCACCTGGCCGCCCGCCGCGCAGGCGCCCACGCCGTTCTCGCAGGCGTCGCCCACGCCGGGGATCGCGTTGTCCACCAAGCCATCGCAGTCGTCGTCCAGCGTGTTGCACACCTCGGGCTGCGGCTGACCCGCCACCGCGTCGCAGGCCAGCGCGCCGTCCACGCACTGCTCGACGCCGCGCGCCAGGCACACCCCGACGCCCGCCGAGCAGGCGCCGCCCGCGTCCTGCGCGTCCTCGTCCACGGTGCCGTCGCAGTCGTCGTCGACGCCGTTGCACCGCTCGACGCCCGGCTGACCCGGCTGCGCGTCACAGAAGAGATCGCCCTCGCCGCACACGACCACGCCCTGCGCGGCGCACGCGCCCACGCCGACCGAGCAGGCGTCGCCCGCGTCGGTCGGGTCGTCGTCGATCTGCCCGTCGCAGTCGTCGTCGACGCCGTTGCACACCTCGGCCCCGGGCGCGCCCGGCTCGGCGTCGCAGCTCAGCCCGCCGTCGACGCACTGCAGGGTGCCCCGCGCGGCGCACGCACCGGTCCCGACGCCGCAGGCGCCGCCGGCGTCCACCGCCGCGTCGTCGATCACGCCGTCGCAGTCGTCGTCGATGCCATTGCACACCTCCGCCGCCGGCTGGCCGGGCGCGGCGTCACAGGTCAGCGCGCCCCCGAGACAGATCTCGGTGCCACGCGTCAGGCAGGCGCCCTCGCCCACCGCGCACGCGCCGCCCACGTCCGTCGGCGCGTCGTCCACCGCCCCGTCGCAGTCGTCGTCGATGCCGTTGCACACCTCGGGCTGGCCCTGCCCGGCGACCGCGTCGCAGGCCAGCGCGCCGTCGACGCACTGCACGGTGCCGACCGCGCGGCACGCCCCCTCGCCGTCGGCGCAGGCCCCGCCCGCGTCGTTGGGATCGTCGTCGACCACGCCGTCGCAGTCGTCGTCGATGCCGTTGCACAGCTCGAGGCTGGGCGCACCCGCGATGGCGTCGCAGCTGAGCGCCCCGTCCACGCACTGCTCCACGCCCCGCACCAGACAGGCCCCGACGCCGTCCGCGCAGCCGCGCCCCGCGTCGGTGGGCTGATCGTCGATCACGCCGTCACAGTCGTCGTCGAGCCCGTTGCACAGCTCCGGGCGCGGCTGGCCCGCCACCGCGTCGCACGCCGGCGCCCCGCCGACGCACCGCACGACCCCCTGCTGGGCGCAGGCGCCCACGCCGTCGGCGCAGCCCTGCCCCACGTCCGTGGGCTGATCGTCGACCACGCCGTCGCAGTCGTCGTCGACGCCGTTGCACAGCTCGACGCCCGGCTCACCCGCCACCGCCCCGCAGGTCAGGCCACCCTCGACGCAGATCTCCACGCCGGCCACCCGGCACGCCCCGACGCCCGCCGCGCAGGCGCCACCCGCGTCCGCCGGCTGGTTGTCGATCACGCCGTCGCAGTCGTCGTCGACGCCGTTGCAGATCTCGACGCCCGGCGGGGCCGCCTGGGCGTCGCAGCTGAGCTCGCCGCCCACGCAGCGCTCGACGCCGCCGCGCACGCACGCGCCCACGCCGTCGCTGCAATCGCCACCCGCGTCGCTCGGCTGATCGTCGACCACGCCGTTGCAGTCGTCGTCCAGCCCGTTGCACAGCTCCTCGGCCGGCTGACCGGGCTGCGCGGTGCAGGTCGCCTCGCCGGCGACGCACCGCGTGACGCCCTGCGCCGCGCACTCGCCGATCCCGGCCGTGCACGGCGCCCCCTCGTCCTCGGGCTCCTCGTCGGTCGCCCCGTCGCAGTCGTTGTCCCGCCCGTCACACACCTCGGGTCCGGGCGCGCCCGGCTGAGCGTCACAGCTCAGGCCGCCGTCCTCGCAGCGCAGCACGCCGGCCGATCCGCACTCGCCCTGACCCACGGTGCACCGCTGCCCGGCGTCCTGCGGCGCGTCGTCCACGTCGCCGTCGCAGTCGTCGTCGATGCCGTTGCACACCTCGGCGCGGGGCAGGCCCGGCTCGGCGTCGCAGGCGAGCCGCCCGCCCGCACACTGGAGGACGCCGTTGGCCAGGCAGGCGCCCACGCCGACGGCGCAGTCGCCGCCAGCGTCGGTGGGATCCTCGTCGATCGTCCCGTCGCAGTCGTCGTCGGCGCCGTTGCACACCTCGGCCGCCGGTTCGCCCGCCACGGCGTCACACGCCAACCCGCCGTCCGTGCACACGCGCACGCCGCGCGCCGTGCAGGCGCCGGTCCCGACCAGGCAGGGATCGCCCGCGTCGAGGGGCTCGTCGTCGATCTGCCCGTCGCAGTCGTCGTCGACCCCGTTGCAGGTCTCACCGACCGGCTCGCCGGCCACCGCGTCGCAGCGCAGGGCACCCCCGACGCACACCTCGGCGCCGTCACGCGCGCACTGCCCCTCGCCGGCCGAGCACGCCCCGCCGGCGTCGCTGGCCTCGTCGTCGGTCTCCCCGTCACAGTCGTCGTCGAGGCCGTTGCAGACCTCGACCCCGGGCGCCCCCGGCTCGGCGTCGCACACCATCGCGCCCGCGACGCAGTCAAGGCGGCCCTGAGCGGCGCAGACCCCCACGCCCTCGACGCACGGCTCGCCGACGTCGGCCGCCTCTTCGTCGGTCGTCCCGTCGCAGTCGTCGTCGCGGCCGTTGCAGACCTCGGCGCCGGGCGCGCCCGGCTCGGCGTCGCACTGCGGCGCGCCGTCGACGCAGGCGACGACCCCGACGACCGCGCACACGCCCACGCCGCCCACGCAGCGCGCGCCGGCCTCGACGGGATCGTCGTCCACCACCCCGTCGCAGTCGTCGTCCCGACCGTTGCAGGTCTCGGCCTGCGGCACGCCGGGCGCCGCGTCGCAGCGCAGCGCGCCGCCGACGCACACCTGCTGGCCCTGCGCGGCGCACGCGCCCACGCCCTCGCTGCACGCCCCGCCGGCGTCGCTCGCCTGCTCGTCGACCGTCCCGTCGCAGTCATCGTCGAGGCCGTTGCACACCTCGTCCGCGGGCGCGCCCGCCTCGGCCCCACACTCGACCCCCGCGCCGTCGGCGGTGCAGACGGTCAGCCCGTCCACCGCGCAGGCGCCGACCCCCTCCCGGCAGGCGAGGCCCACCCGGAACGTCTCGTCGATCTGACCGTCGCAGTCGTCGTCGACCCCGTCGCAGACCTCGTCGCGCGGCGCCTCGGTCCCGACACACACGACGCCCCCGTCGCGGCACATCTCGACGCCGTCGCGGCACCGCCCGGGCCGGCCGGTGTCGCAGGCCGCCCCGCCGCCCGGATCGCCCTCGTCGACCGTCCCATCGCAGTCGTCGTCGAGCCCGTTGCAGATCTCGTCACCGGCCGCGCCCGCCTCGGCGTCGCACGCCGTCGCCGCGCCGTCCGCCGCGCACACCACGCGCCCCTGCGCCGCGCACGCCCCGACGCCCACCGAGCAGCCCTGCCCCAGATCGGCGAAGTCCTCGTCCGTCTGCCCATCGCAGTCGTCGTCTTCCCCGTTGCAGCGCTCGGCGCCCGCCTCGGGGCCGTCGTCGCACACCCGCCGCCCGTCGGTGCAGCGATCCACGCCGTCGGCGCAGGCGTCCGCGTCGGCGCCGTCGCAGGCCGCCTCGAACCAGGCCTCGGCGCTGCCGTCGGCGGTCGTCGGATCGCAGTCGTTGTCGACGCCGTCGCACACATCGGGCGTGTCGCCCGTGGCGTCGCTGCAAGCCTGCGCGCCCTCGACACAGCCCAGCTGCCCCTCGGCGCAGCGATCTTGATCGTCCCCGTCGCAGGCGACCCCCAGCCAGGGCTCGTCGGCGCCGTCGGGTGTGGCCGGATCACAGTCGTTGTCGAGCCCGTCGCACACGTCCAGGTCGTCGCCCGAGGCGTCGTCGCACACCAGCGCGCCGTCCGTGCAGGCCCTCACCCCCTCCGCGCAGCGATCGGCGTCGGGGCCGTCGCAGGCCTCCCCCAGCGTGTCCTCGTGCGCGCCGTCCGGCGTGCTCGGATCGCAGTCGTCGTCCTCGCCGTTGCACAGGTCGCGCGCGTCGTCCGTGGCGTCGGTGCACACCCGCACGCCCTCGCGGCACACCTCGACCCCCTCGGCACACAGGTCCGTGTCCTCGCCATCGCAGTCGGTGTCGAACCAAGGCTCGGCGCTGCCGTCGGGCGTGCTCGGATCGCAGTCGTTGTCCTCGCCGTCGCACACGTCGGGGGCGACCTCACCGCACCCGCCGCAGGCGTTCAGCACGCCCTCGTCGGTCTGCCCGTCGCAGTCGTCGTCCACCCCGTTGCAGGTCTCGTCCACCGGCGCGCCGGGGTTCACGTCGCAGCGGATGGCCTCGCCGGACTCGTCGCACACCCGCGAGCCCTCACGGGCGCACGCGCCGATGCCCACGGTGCACCCCGCGCCGAGCGCGAAGTCCTCGTCGACGACGTCGTCGCGATCATCGTCGACGCCGTTGCAGCGCTCGACCGGGAGCGTCGGGCAGGTGGGGTCGTCGTTGCAGGGATCCTGCTCGTCCGAGATGCCGTCACCGTCGCTGTCGGTGACGTCACTCTCGAGGGCGTCGATGATGCCGTCGCCGTCGGTGTCCAGCGGCTCGGCGGCGCCGCCGATCTCGGTGCGGTCGTCCTCGCCGTCCCCGTCCGTGTCCACCAGCCGGGGATCGGTGCCGATCTGCCCTTCGGTCTCGTTCGACAGCCCGTCGCCGTCGAAATCCTGGTCCAGGGTATCAAGCCCCTGGCACTGACCGCCGATACAAGCCTGGCCATCGTCGCAATCGCCGCTCGAGTCGCAGGTGACGTTGCTGTCGGCGTCGTCACATGCGACGAGGCCGCCCAACACGAACGCGCCCCAAAGGACCAGACTCGCAAATCGACGCATCATGGCTTCCCCCACCCGTCCGCGTGCCGCGCTCTGTCTATCGAAATCGCGGGGCGCGCGCCACCGGAACTTGCTTGCATATTTTCTGGATCGTCCGAAACACCCAGCAGGGCCTCGCCGCTGCCGGGCCTCGGACGGATCGCCGCGGCGTCTTTTGCACAGAGACGCCCGGCGTTGCAACGGTCGTCTCGCGGCGACATTCCCACGCGTTGGCCGCCGCCGAGGGGCGACGTGCGCGAGCCCGCGCGCGAGTGACGCGCGGAGTGGGTCGTGCGCCGGGAAGGTGCTAGGGTGAGGCCGATGTCGAGCCTGATCACCGACGACGATCTCGGCGCCCGGCTGCGGCGCCTGGCCGCCCTCGAGGCCCAGCTGGCGGCGACCGAGCAGGCCCTCCACGATCGCCTCGCCGCGCTGGCCCCCCGCGCCCCGCGCGAGAGCCTGACGCCCGCCGTCGGGGCTCTGCGCGCCGCCCTCGACGCGCGCGACCGCGCCGCCGAGCGCCGGGCCGCCGAGGCCGACCGCTGCGCCCACGCCCTCGGCCGCGCCCTCGGCGCCCTCGGCCCCCCCGATCCGGCGCTGCAGGCGCGCCTCGTCCGGGCGCTGGCCGACGAGATCGGCGAGCTCTCGACGGCGGAGCTGGCGTCCGTCGTCGGGCGCGCCCTCGGCGGCGCACCGGCCCCCGCGCGCGCCCCCGTCGCCTGGGCCGGCCGAGCGGACGTCGAGCAGGAGTCGGCGCTGCTGGCGGCGCTGGCGGCCGATCTCGAGGCCGACCCCCCGCAGAGCCCGCCGAGGCCCACCGAGCTCGCCCCGGCGCCCGCGCCCACCGAGCTCGCCCCGGCGCCCGCGCCCACCGAGCTTGCCCCGGCGCCCGCGCCCACCGAGCTCACCCCGACGCCCACGCCCACCGAGCTCACCCCGACGCCCGCGCCCACCGAGCTCGCCCCGGCGCCCGCGCCCACCGAGCTCGACCCGGCGCCCGCGCCCGCCCCGCGCGACGCGCTGCCCGCGGCCACGCCCACGCCCGCCGCGTCGCTCGCGGCCCTCGACGCGCAGCCCGCGCCGACGCCGGAAGCGCCGCGCCCGCCCCTGGCGGCCCAGCCGACGGCCGTGGGGCCCGACTTCGCCGCCCTCGGCGCCGCCCTCGAGGCCGCCGCCGGCCCCGCGCCCGACGAGCGCCCGCCCCCAACCGCAGCCGACGCCTGGGACGACGACGCGTGGGACGCCGACGCGTGGGAGGACGAGGCGCCCGACCTGGCCTTCCTCGCCGCGGCGCTCGAGGGCACCGCGGCGGACGCCGAGCGCGCCCGCGTGCCCGGCGCCCCTGGCCTCACGCGCGACCAGATCGACGAGGCCCTCGAGGCCCTCGGGCACGGCAGCGTCGGGGCCGAGGTCGCCGCGGTGATCGCGGCGGAGACGGCCGCCCTACAGGCGGACGCCGCCGCCCGCGCGCCCGACCCACCCGGCGCGCGCGTCGAGGCGACGCCTGCGCCCCTGCCCGAGGCGCCGGCCGCCACGCCCGACGACGCGCCGCCGCCCCACGCCGACCCCCCACCGGCGAGCATCGGGGACGCGCAGCGCCGCCACGAGGACGAAGGCGAAGCCGCCGATCTCACCGACGCCCGCGCCGACGCAGCCGCCGGCGCCGACGCAGCCGCCGGCGCCGACGCAGCCGCCGGCGCCGACACAGCCGCCGGCGCCGACACAGCCGCCGGCGCCGACGCAGCCGCCGGCGCCGACGCAGCCGCCGGCGCAGACGCAGCCGCCGGCGCCGACGCAGCCGCCGGCTCCGACGCAGCCGCCGGCGCAGACGCGGACGCCGACGTGGACGCAGACGCAGCCGCCGACATGGACGCAGACGCAGCCGCCGACATGGACGCAGACGCAGCCGCCGACGCGGACGCCGACGTGGACGCAGCCGCCGACGCAGACGCCGACGCAGACGCCGACGCTGACCCAGACGCCTACGCAGACCCAGACCCCTACGCAGACCCAGACACCTACGCAGCCGCCGAAGCCGACGCAGACGCCGACGCCGACGCCTACGCCGACGCCGGCGCCTACGCGGACGCCTACCCAGACAGCTCCACCGACGGCGACGCCGACGCGGACGACCTGCGCGCCGCCCTCGACGCCGCGCTGCGCGACGCGGAGGATCCGCCCGCCGACTGGGCCGAGACCCTCGCCGCGGCGACACCGGCCCCTCCCGACCCGACGCCGCCGCCCGCGACCCTCGACGCGTCGTTCGACGTCGGCCTTTCGCCCGCCGCCGCGCCGCCCACCCGAGACGGCGATCTCAGCGACTGGCTGGCCGAGGTCGGCGAGGCGCCCGAGGACGGCCTGTCGGCGGACGCGATCAGCGCCCTCATCGGCGAGGCCCTCGAGGCGGCCGAGCCCGTCACCGTGCCCCCGCCGGCCTCGACCGTGACGCCCGACGACGCGCTCAGCGACGCCATCGACCGGGCGCTCGGCGGCGTCGACGACGATCCCTTCGCGGCGCTGCACGCGGTGATCGACGACGACCCGCTCGTCGACCTCTTCTCGACCGCCGACCCCCCGGCGACGCGCACGCCGCCGGCCCCCCAATCTCTCGACGAGGCGCTCGCCGCCGCCCTCGACGCCGACCGTCCGGCCGCGAGCCCCCTGCCGGCGGGCCCCACGCCGGACGCGTCGCTCGACGCCTCCTTCGAGGAGATGTTCGCGCAGCTCGAGCAGGCCGCGGCGACCCTCGAGGCCGAGGCGCAGGCGCAGGACGAGCCCGGGGATCCGTGGCTCGAGGTCGAGGCCGAGCTGGCGCGCGCGACGCCGCGCCCGCGGCCGCAGAGCGCCCCCACCCCGCCCGGCGCCATGAAGGAGCTGCGCAGCCTGTCGGCCGACCTGCTCGACGAGGTGCGCGCGCGCCTCAACGCGCTCTCGGGCGGCGGCGGCGCAGGCTTCGCGGCGATCCCGGGCTACGACGCCGCGACCCCCGACGGCAGCGCGGCGTTCGGCGACAGCCTCGGCGTGCCCGAGGTGCTCGCGGCCGAGCTCGACGACGCCTTCGACGCGCTGGAGCAGCCCTCCCTGGCGGGCACGACGCAGGCGGCGGCCCGCTTCGCGGCCCTCGCCGCCGTCGAAGGCGACGCGCCGGATCCCTGGGCGCAGCTCGACATCCACGGCGGCCGCCTGGGCCCTCTGCCGCGCGTCGCGCCGCGCCCGGTGGCCGAGGTCGCGGAGGCCGACGTCGAGCCGTTGAACACGCCGGACCCCGCGGCCCCCGCCGAGCGCGCCCTCGCCGAGCGCTCGCCCCGCGCCCAGCTGGCGGTGAAGGTGGGCCTCGAGCACGGCAACAACTTCTTCACCGGCTTCAGCGGCAACATCTCGAGCGGCGGCCTCTTCGTCGCCACTCACCAGACCCTGCCCATCGGCAGCCAGGTCGAGCTGTTCTTCGAGATGCCCGACGGGCACGCGGTGGCCACCCTGGCCGAGGTGCGCTGGGTGCGCGATTACAACCCGATGGCCGAGGACGCCCCCCCCGGCATGGGCTTCCGCTTCGTCAACCTGCGCCACGACGACGACGTCCTCATCGGGCGGTACATCGATCGGCACGAGACGATCTTCTTCGACGACTGACCGGGTGCGCGCCTGCCATCCCCATGGCGACGGGGCTGGCCACCCGCACGCCCTCGCCGGCCGCTCGGCTGACCACCTCCGGACCCGCCAGGGCGGAAAGATCCACCTTTCCGGGTGGCACGCCATCTGCTAAACCGTGCCGCGACGGGGACTCGACCCTTTCCCTTCCCGCTCGACCTGGGGGACGAACCGATGAAGATCGTATCCGGTTTCTTGGCCGTCACGCTCGCGCTCGCCGGCTGCTCCGGCGACGACGCCGGCGACGACGGCGCCACCAAGGACACCACGGCGGCGACCGCCGCGAGCGCCAAGGACGTCTTCAACGGCGCAGGCTACAAGGCCGACTGCCTCAACTGCACCGAGGACGGCCCGAACGCCTTCGTGCAGCTGGGCCTCGGCGACCGCTTCTGGAAGGTCGGGGACACCTGGCAGGTGGCCTATCAGCTGCGCACCGACCTGCGCATGCAGATGCAGCCGATGGCGTTCCAGAACAAGCTGGGCGAGGACGACGCGGTCAAGGCCGAGGCCGGCCTCATCGTGCTCGACTTCCGGGTCACCGAGATCGGCAGCCACTCCACCGGCGGCATCGAGCGCGCCACGGCCACCATCGCCATCACGCAGGGCGAGGCGCGCGGCTCGCTCGGCCAGCTGGTGGCCGGCAAGGAGATCCGCGTCGACGAGACCACCCGGAAGGTGGAGCTGGTCATCGACGACCTGCTGCGCCCGGTCAGCGTCACCGAGTACACCGGCCCGCGCGGCGAGACGCCCAACGGCCTGACCCGCCAGCTCGACCCGCGCGAGTCCCTGCGCAACCTGAGCTCGGCCTTCCCCTACGTGGTGCCCAACGCCTACGTCGGGGCCCAGAAGAGGGCCCTGCCGGCCCTCGAAGGCGCGGCGGCCGCCCTCGTCGACGCCGCGGGCGTCGACGCCGGCCGCGAGTACTTCCACTTCGATCTGAAGGGCTACGGCGCCGAGTCCACCGAGCAGGTGTACTGGGCCGCCGGCGACCTCTGGCCGTTCTTGGTCGAGACCCCGAGCGCCACCGGCGTGCTGGTCTTCCAGAACAACTGACGGACACCGATCCCGCGAGGACACGAACCATGACGATTCGGACCAAGAAGATCGCGCTCTCGGTGTCCGCCGGCCTGCTGGCCGCGGCGGCGGGTGCGCCCGCGCTGGCCTTCGACAACAGCCACTACGGCGACACGCGCATCAACGAGCTGCCCGCGAAGGCGCGCATCGCGCACCGCCCCTGGGTGGGCTCGTGGTGGGCCTACACGCGCAACGGCATCGCCTACCGGCACAAGCTGGGGTCGTTCGCCGAGTGCCGCGGGGTGGACGCCAAGGCCGAGCCCAAGACGCTCATCGACGAGGGCAAGAGCTACTGCCTCTCGGCCGCCGAGAAGATGGACTTCATCCTCGGCACGCTCGACGACATCGAGTTCGCGAAGGCGATCGAGCTCGGCGACAAGACGCAGGCCGAGCTGACCAGCCTGCAGAGCCAGATCCGCGATCTGGTGCGCGTGCTGAACAAGTGGATCGCCGACAACCCCGGCCAGGACTGGCGCGAGACCGACGACGGCAAAGAGTACCTGCGGCTGAACGAGGAGCTCGAGACCAAGAAGGCGGAGCTGCCCCAGGTCGCGGTCGACACCGCCACGGAGTTCGAGCACGTCGAGCACGGGCGCGGCGTGGCCGGCGTCCAGGGCTGGTGGGGGCACTGCAACGCCTGGGCGGCCGCGGCGCTGATGGAGGACGAGCCGCGGATCGACGCCGAGGTCACCAAGGACGGCCGGACCATCACGTTCACGCCGGGCGAGGTGAAGGCGCTGCTGACCGAGGCCTGGATGGAGCACCACTCCAGCTTCTTCGGCAGCCGCCACAACGACCCCGAGAACGAGGGGGTGAGCTGGGACGACGTCACCCCCGCCGCGTTCCACATCTACACGGCCACGCAGATCGGTCAGCAGGGCAAGGGCTTCGTCATCGACCGGTTCACCGGCGACGAGGTCTGGAACCAGCCGATGCGCAGCTACACGTCGCGCTTCGAGCCCCTCTACGACGCCGACGCCCCCGCGGCCGAGACCGTCGAGCTGAAGCAGACCGAGTACGACGTGCGGGGCAACGCCAAGGTGTCGTCGCTCGGTGAGCGGGCGGTCTACCCGGTGCAGGTCACGACGACCATCCACTGGATGACCGACGGCCTGCCCCACGAGGAGCACACCGTCGAGAACATCATGGCCGACGCCTACCCCACCAGCTTCGGCGAGCTGCGCGGGCTGTGGGGCGAGCAGGTCGAGATGCGGACGCTGACCTACACGCTGTACCTCGACCGGCCGCTGGCCGACGAGTCGGCGCGCATCATCGGCGACGGCCTGTGGGACGCCAGCCTGGCCGGGAACGACCACGCGCACCCCGACTTCATGTGGCAGCCCCTGGCGCAGACGCCGTCCCGCCGCAACTACGAGAACCCGCACCTCGACTACGACTTCATCGAGAACGTCGTGCTGCCCGCGTCGCAGCCCACCGACGACGAGATGGACACCGGGTCGATCGAGTTCACCGCGGCCGACACGCCCAAGGACATCCCGGACAACGACGCCAACGGCGTCAGCAGCGTGATCGAGGTGGCCGACGGCGGCCGCATCACCAGCGGCACGCTGGAGCTGGATCTCAGCCACACCTACCGCGGCGACCTGCGGGTGGTGGTGTCGAAGGGCGGCAAGAGCCAGGTGCTGCACGACCGCACGGGCGGCAGCGCCGACGACCTGAAGCAGACCTTCGACCTGACCGCCTTCGTGGGGCAGGACGCCGCCGGCAGCTGGACGCTGCGGGTGACCGACCACGCCGGGCAGGACGTGGGCAAGATCAACGGCTGGAAGCTGGGCTTCATCGTCGACGGCGGCATGCCGGTGGATCCGCCCAGCGAGGCGGGCGAGGGCACCTTCGAGTACGCGGGCGGCGCGATCGCCATCCCCGACAACGACGCCGAGGGCATCAGCGCCGAGATCAACGTCAACCAGGCCGGCACCGTGCGCAAGCTCGAGGTGACCGTCGACATCA
>JAUHXL010000157.1 GCA_030426945.1 bacterium | reverse complement strand
TTCACCATCAACCTGATGACCCTCGGCGGCCTGGCCCTGGGCGTCGGCATGATGGTCGACAACTCCATCGTCGTGCTCGAGAACATCTTCCGCCGGCGCGACGAGGACCAGGAAGACCCCCAGACGGCGGCGGTCGAGGGCGCGCGCGAGGTGGGCCCGGCCATCGTGGCCAGCACCATCACCACCCTGGTCATCTTCCTGCCGCTTGTCTTCGTCCAAGGCATCGCGGGCCTGCTGTTCCGCGAGATGGCCTTCACCATCGTCTTCGCCCTGGCGGCCTCGCTCATCGTGGCGCTGAGCCTGGTGCCGATGCTGGCCTCGCGGCTGGTGCGCGCGCCCGACGAGATCGAGGGTACGGGCAGCGCGTGGGCGCGGATGGCCCATCGCTCGCGGGTCATCTACGACAACGCGGGCGTGGCGTACCGCGACCTGCTGCATCGCGTGCTGCGGCATCGGGTGCTGACGCTGCTGGTCGCGGCGGCGGTCACCGGGGCGAGCGCCCTGCTGCTGCCCCTGCTGGGCAGCGAGTTCCTGCCGCCCAGCGACGAGGGCGAGGTGCGGGTGACCGGCGAGATGGAGATCGGCGTCCGCCTCGACCTGCTCGACGACATGACGCGGCGCATGGAGGCCCTGGTCTTCCCCGCGGTGCCCGAGGCGGTGGCGTCGGTGACCACCGCGGGCAGCTCGCCGCGCCGGCCCGATCAGGCGTCGAACGGTGAGATCCAGATCTCGTTGAAGCCGGCGGGCGAGCGCACGCGCTCGAACAGCGAGATCGCGCGCGCGCTGCGCACCCTGCTCGAGGGGCAGCTGCCCGGCATGACCATCCGCACGCGCGCGCCGCAGGGCCAGTTCTTGCTCGAGCGCCTGCTGGGCGGCGAGGAGGGGCTGCGCGTCGAGGCGCGCGGCTTCGACTTCGAGACGCTCGACCGCTTGATCGCGCAGGCCGCCGAGGTGGTGGCCGAGGTGCCTGGGGTCACGGACGTGGACGTGACCCGCGGCGAGGGCATCCCGCAGGCGCGCATCGAGGTCGACCGCGCCAAGGCGGCCAGCCTGGGCGTCAGCGTGCGCGACGTGACCGAGGTGCTGCAGGTGGCGGTCGCCGGGCGGCAGGTGGGCGAGTACCGCACGGGCGGCAACTCCTACCGCATCTTCGTGCAGCTGCAGGACGTGCGGAACCAGGAGCTGGAGACCATCCTCTCGCTGACCGTGAAGACGCAGGACGGCGACGCGGTGCCCCTGCGCAACCTGGTGACGACCGAGCAGGCGCGCGGGCCGCTGCTGGTGGACCGCAAGGATCAGCAGCGCGTGGCCAGCCTCGAGGCCAACGTCGCCGGCCGCGACATGGGGTCGGTGGCGGCGGACGTGCGGGCGAAGCTGCGCGAGATCCCCAAGCCGCTGGGCTACGAGCTGCGCCTGTCGGGCAGCGTGGAGGAGCAGGAGGAGGCCTTCGACGAGCTGCTCATCTCGATGGTGCTGGCGCTGCTGCTCGTCTACATGGTGCTGGCCGCGCAGTACGAGTCGTTTCGCGATCCCATCGTGGTCATGCTGGCCGTCCCGGTGGCTGGTGTCGGCGTGCTGCTGACGCTGTGGCTGACCCACACGACGCTGAACGTGCAGTCGTACATCGGCTGCATCATGTTGGGCGGCATCGTGGTCAACAACGCGATCTTGTTGGTGGATCAGGCGGGCGCGCTGCGCCGCGACGGCCTGTCGGTGAACGACGCCGCGGCCGAGGCCGGGCGCCGCCGCCTGCGCCCCATCCTGATGACGACGCTGACGACGATCCTCGGCCTGCTGCCCCTCGCCTTCGGCGTCGGCGAGGGCGCGGACGCGCAGGCCCCGCTGGCCCGCGCGGTGGTGGGCGGGCTGACCGGGTCGACGCTGATCACGCTGGTGCTGATCCCGGCGATGTACTCGCTGTTCCACCCCGAGAAGGGGGGCGCGGACGCTCAGGACGCGGACGGCGGGGCGGCCACCCAGGGCTGAAGCGCGGGGCCGTAGGTCACCTCGGCGCCCGCCGGCAGGCGCGCGAGCAGGGGCGCCAACCAGCCGACGCCGGCGCCGATCTCCGGGCGCGTCACGTCCAGGTGCAGGCGGCGCAGCCGGGGTAGATCGGCGCGGCTCAACGCGCGGGCGAGGCGATCCCACACGACGGGCGTGTGCAGGTGCAGCGTCTGCAGGTCGGGGTGCTCGAGGGGGCCCTCGCTCAGCGCGCCGGTGCCGGCCAGCGTCAGGTGGCGCAGCGTGGGCACGGCGAGCCAGCGGCCCACGTCGCCGAGGCGCAGGTCGCCGGCGGGATCACCGAGCACCAGCGTCTCGAGGTGCGGCAGCGGCCAGCCGCGGGTGGCCTCGGCGGTGGGCTCCAACGAGGCGGGCAGCGTCGCGGTGAGGTGCAGCCGGCGCAGGCGGTGGGCGGGCGCGGCGGCCAGCAGCGCCACGGCGGCGGCGTCGGGCGCGGGGGCGCGGCCGGGCGGCCCCAGGGTGCAGATCGCCTCGACCGCCAGCACGCGGCGCCAGATCAGCCGCACGGCGCCCTCGCGCTCGGCCAGGTGCGGCGCCAGGTCGGGGCCGACCAGAGCGTCGGCGCAGCGCCCCACCACCCGGCGCAGCTCGGCGATGAGGCTGGCGCGCCGCGCGCCCTCGGCCGCCTCGGCGGCGGCGGCCAGCGCGACCACCACGCCGCGCGCGTCCCCCCGCGCCTGCCACTGATCACCGAGCACCAGCCAGGCCTCGTCGTCGTCGAGATCGGGCAGCGCCTCGTCCAGCGGCGGCAGCGGCTCGGCCGGCGCCCAGGCGGCGGGTGGCACCTCGAGGCGGCGCCGGCGGCGGGGGCGATGCAGGGCAGGGCGATGGGCGCGGCGCGGCATGGGGGAAGGGTAGCAGCAAGGCGTGGGTCGGATCGGGGCGCGAACTGTCATACGCTGCGCCCTCACCTTGGCGGAGGCGGTCATGCGCGTGATCCTGCTGTGGGCCCTGGCTTCGCTGCTCGGCGGGTGCCGGTCGGGCGACGACGAGCCGGCGGCGACCTCCGCCCCGGCGAAGGCCGACGCCGCCCTCGTGCGGCTCCTGCGCGCGGCGGGCGACGCGCCGCTGATCGTCGTCGCGCGCCTCGACCGCTGGGCGGCCCTGCACGGGGCGGTGTCGGCCCTGGCCAGCGGCGCGCCGCCCGAGGTCCGGAGCGCGCTGGCCCGCGCCGAGGATCCGGCCGCGCTGCTGCGCACCGCCCTCGAGGCGGCCGGCCTGCCGGCCGTCGACCTGAAGGGGCTCGATCCCACCCGCCCCATCGTCGCGGCCCTGTTCGTGCCGCCCTCGGTCGACCTGCCCGGCACGGTGGGCGTGCGGTGGGCCGACGGCGACCGGCCCTTCTTTCAGCACCGCGTCGTCCTGCCGACGGCCGATCCGGGCGCCCTGACCCAGGCGCTGCGCGCCCCCCTCGATCAGGCGGGGCAGCCCCAGCCGACCGCCGACCAGGCGGCGGCCTGGCACTTCGGCCCGCTGGTGCGCGTGGCCCTGCGCCCCAGCACGGATCACGTGCGGGTGGACGTCGAGATCGGCGCCCCGGTCGACACCGCCCAGCCCTGGGAGGCGCCCACCATCACGCCGCCGACGATGGGGCCGGCCCTGCTGGCGGCCGCCGCCGAGCCGCACGCGCTGGCCGTCGTGCTGCGCGGCCACCTGCTGCGCCCGGCCTGGGCGTGGTACGGCGCGCAGCAGGCGACCGACGCGCTGGGCTACGCCTCGCCCGACGTGCGCGATCAGCTGCGGCTGGCGGCCTTGCGCCTGATCCTGCTCAGCGAGTCGCTGATGGACGACGCCGCGGCCGACTTCGAGGCGCACCTGCTGGCGATCTCGGGCGAGCCGGCCGGCCTGCGCATCCGCACGGTGTCGGCGCTGACCCCGCGCGCCGCCGAGACGCTGGGCGCCGCCGAGACCGCGGCGCCCTTCGGCCTGAAGGTGAAGGCGCCGCTGGCCCACGTCGTGGCGCGCGTCGACGCGCGGCCGCTGGTCGACCGCGCGGTGCTGCCCGCGCCCCTGCGGGGCGACCTGAAGCTGCGCCGCCTGATGGGCGCCGTGCGCGAGTGCGGCGCCGGGTGCCTGTGGTACGCGGCCCTGCGCGCGCCCTTCGGCGTGCTGCGCGCGGTCGACGGGGCGGCGCGCCGGGAGGGCAGCGCGCCGGTGCCGGCGCCCCGCCTGCTGCAGGCCGTCGCCGTGCCGGGCGCCGAGGTGCCGGCCGTCGCCGTCGCGGCCGAGCTGGCGAAGGGGGCCGACGTCAGCGCCCTGCGCGCCGCGCTCGAGGGGATGGGCGGTCGGCGCGGGCCGGCGGCGCAGGTGCACGTGACGGCGCGGGGTGACCACCCGGTGCTGCTGGTGGGCGTCGGGGTCGATCCCACGACGATCTTCGACGTCGGCGCGAAGGGCGCCGCCGACGACGCGCTGAGCAGCGTGCAGGTCGACCCCACCCGCCTCGCGGCGACGCTGCCGCAGCCCATGGGGGCGCTGGCGGCGGGCGGGCTCTCGGGCGCGGGCCCGCTGCGCCTCGAGGGCCGGCTGAGCGGGCGCGCGCTGGTCGGCGGGGGCCTGTGGGCGCTCGCCGGCAAGGACGCCACGGCGTCGCCGCCCCTGAACCTGCAGGCGGCCGAGGCCGCACCCGCGCCGCCGGCGGCGCCCGCGGCGGCGGCGCCCTGCCTCGACGCGACGCTGACCGGCTTCGACCGCCTGGCCGAGGCGCTGACCGCGGCGCCGGCCGAGCAGCGCGCCCTGCTGACCACCGCCGGCATGAACGAGCTGGAGTCGAGCCTGACGTGCCTGGCCGGCCAGGCCGCCACGCGGCCGCTGGCGAACGGCTTGCGGCGGGCGGTGATGGTGCCGGTGGCCGAGGATCTGCACCGCCGCTGGCAGACGAAGCGGGCGCTCGAGGTCATGGCGGGGCTGTGCGAGAAGACGGGCGACGCCGCGGTGTGCGCGCGCCGGGACGCGCTGAAGGCCGCGCCGACCCTCGCGCTGCCCCGGGTGAAGACCTGCAACGACAGCCCGATGGACCTGAAGGTGGGTCACGCCGATCTGCGGGTGCAGATCGACGCGAAGGGGGCGCTGACGCTGGACGGCCGGCCCGGCGCGCCGGAGGCCGTGCGGACCGCGCTGGCGGCCGGGCGCGCGGCGCAGTCGCCGGATCCCTTCGACGACGCGCCGCTCGAGGCGGACGCGCTGTGGGGCGTGGTCGAGCTGGCGGTGGACGCGGCGGCGCCGGCCGGACCGGTGGCGGCCGTGCTCGAGGCGGCGCGCGTGGGGCGGGCGAAGGGTGTCAGCGTCGTCGCGCGCGACGGGAACGACGACGTCGTGTGGCTGCGCGCGGCGCTGTTGGCGGCGCCCGAGGTGAAGGTCGCGCCGAGCCCGGGCCGGCGCCTGCGGCGCATCCAGGCGCCCTTCGATCCCGACGAGGACGTGGCGCTGGTGGTGCGGGCGGACGCCGTCGCGGCGCTGTCCCCGCGCGACGCGCCGGCCGTCGACGGGCAGGCGCCGGCGGACGCGATGCGCGCGCTGAGCGTGCAGTACCCCGACGCGCAGCGGCTGGTCGCGGTGGGCGAGGACGCCACGCCGGCGCGCTGGGCCCCCGCGCTGGCGGCGACCTGCGACCGGGCGGTGCTGGCGCCGGCCTCCGCCGCGCCGAGCGCAGCGGTCCGCCGACTCGAGCCGGGCCTCCTGGCGCCGCCCGGCGCGCTGGGCATGGGGACGCTGGGCGAGCTCGTGATACCGCTGACCGACCGCGACCTCGAGGTGGCCGCGGCCCGGTTGGCGGAGCACCAGGTCGCCGGCGGGCAGCGCACGCGCGAGGCGATTCGAGAGACCTTCCGACGGCACCAGCCGGCCTTCCGGCGCTGCTACCAGGAGGGGCTGAAGCGGAACCCGAAGCTGGGCGGCAAGGTCACCCTGAGCGTCGCCATCGCGCCCAGCGGCGAGCCGTCGAACGTCGCCGCCCCGGCCGAGACGCTGGGTGATGCCGCGGTGGTCGAGTGCCTCGTGCGCGAAGGCCGGTCGCTGAGGTTCCCACCCGCGGACGCCGGGACCACCGTGAACTACCCCCTGCTGTTCTCGGCGCAGTAGGCGACGGGCGGGGTGCCCGCGCATCTTCTCCCCTTCACGGAGGACACCTTGGCCCGATCCGCGCGCGTGCCCGACCACCGCGCGGCGCGATCCCTCGCGTCGAGCGGGCGCGTGTGTGCCGCCGCGCTGGCGATCACGCTGCTGATGGCCGGCTGCGGCGCGTCGCCCGTCGAGGAGGCGGTGCGCAGCGCGCGCCCCTACGTCGTGGACGAGGTCGAGCTGAAGGGGGTGACGCGCTTCGACGAAGAGACGCTGCTGTCCTACCTGAACCTGGGTGAGACCTCGCCCTGGCCCTGGGGCGAGACGGCGCGCTACGGACCGGCGCTGATCAAGACGGACAGCGAGCGCGTGGTGCAGCTGTACGCGGCCTTCGGCTTCCACGAGGCGCGGGTGATCGACCTGCGCATCGAGCCCGCGCCCGACGGGGAGGAGGCGCGGGTGGTGCTCGAGGTCGAGGAGGGCCCGCAGACGACCGTGCAGTCGGTCGACCTGACGGGCGAGCCGCCGCCCGACATCCCGCCGCCGCTGAAGGTGGGCGCGCCCTTCGAGATCGAGGGCCTGCAGGCGGCCGAGTCGCGCCTGCGCGCCGACCTGCAGGACGCGGGGCACGGCCGCGCGCGGGTCGATGGCCGCGCCGAGGTCGATCGCGACGCGCGGGCGGCGCGGGTCACCTTCGAGGTGCACCCGGGGCCCCGCCTGACCCTCGACCGGGTGGTGATCGAGGGCCTCGACGCCGTGCCCGCCTACATGGTGCAGCGCGAGGTCGAGTTCATCGAGGGGCAGCCCTACCGCCCGGCGCTGGTCGACCGCCTGGAGCAGCAGGTCTACGCGATGGACGTCTTCGCCACGGTCGTGACGAAGCTGCCCGACGAGGTGCCGCCCGACGGGCGCGTCCCGCTGACGGTGCAGGTGCGCGAGCGCGAGCCGGACGACCTGAAGCTGGGCGTCGGCTTCGGCTTTCAGCCCGAGCGCTGGGAGGAGCGCATCACCGCCGTCTATCGGCACCGCAACCTGTTCGGCAACCTGACGCGCCTGCGCCTGACCGTCCGCGCGGGTTGGGCGCAGCTGCCCACGCCCTGGGACGTCGCCACCCACGGCCCGCTGGTGAGCGTCGCGCCCACCTTCGAGAAGAAGGGCTGGCTCGAGCCCCAGCTGCTGTGGACGCTGGCGCCGTCCTTCGACCTCGGCATCGAGCCCGGCTATCAGTTCGACCGCACGCGCGTGCAGGTGGGCGTCTCGCGCTTCTTCTTCGGCCACCTGCGCCTGTCGCTGCGCCACACCGTCGAGTTCTTCGACTTCTTCAACATCGACGACGCCCTCGACGACAACCGCACGGCGCTCGGCCTCGACTTCCGCGATCCCTACCTGCTCAGCTACCCCACCCTCGACGCGCGGCTGTTCCTCACCGACGACCTCTTCGACCCCGAGAACGGCGTCGAGCTGGGCGTCACCTATGATCTGGCCGGCGGCGTCTTCGCGGGCGACTACGACTTCCACCGCCTGACGCCGTCCATCGCCGCCTGGTGGACGCTGCACCCGCGCCTGCAGCTCGCGGCGCGCGCCGAGACGGGCCTCATCCGCCCCTACGGCGACCGACCGGGCGCCCCGATCAGCCTGAAGTACAAGCTGGGCGGCGCGACGACGGTGCGCGGCTGGGGGGCCGAGCGGCTGTCGCCCCAGCTGTTCGACTGCGAGCCGGGCAACTGCAAGGGCATCCCCATCGGCGGCTTCACGCAGGTGCTGGGCAACGTCGAGCTGCGGCTGAAGGTCGCCGGGCCCCTGGCGCTGGCCAGCTTCCTCGACGTGGGCGACGTGCAGGCCGACGAGCTGACCTGGCGGGTGGGTGACTGGAACTACGCCACCGGCGGGGGCCTGCGGGTGGACACGCCCATCGGGCTGCTGCGGGTGGACGTGGGCGTGCGCATCAACACGCCCGCGCGCTTCGCACAGGAGGATCGCTGGGCGCTGCATCTGGCCCTGGGGGATCCCTTTTGAGCGACGGCGCCGATGCCCCGGGGCGCCTCCGCGCCTGGCGCGCGCGTCGCCGCGCGGCGTGGCGGGCGCGGCCGCGTTGGCGGCGCTGGCTGACGCGCGCGCGGCAGGCGCTGGCGGTGCTGGTGCTGCTGATCGTCGCGGCGGTGGCGTGGGTGCTGGGCACGGCGGCGGGCACGCGCTTCGCGCTCGAGCGCGGGCTGGCCTACTACGACGACATGGTGCCCGGCGCGGTGTCGGTGGGCGTGATCGACGGGGCGCTGCTCGACCGCCTCGAGGTGCGCGATCTGGTGCTGCGCGACGCCGCGGGCGTGGCGCGCGTGCGGGTGGGCGCGCTGGTGCTCGACTGGGTGCCCTGGGCGCTGGGCCACGGGCGCGCGGACGTCCCGGCGGTGGGGCTCTCGGGCGTGCGGGTGACGCTGGGCCCCGACGCGGACGCCGCCCCGCTGCTCGACCTGGCCCCGCCGCCGAGTGACGCGCCGCCGCCCCCGCCCGACGACGCGCCGCCCTCGCTGCCGGTGGTCGTCGACGCCTGGGTGCGCCTGCAGGACGTGGCCGTCGAGCAGGACGGCGGGCCGCCGCTGCTGGGCCCGACGACGCTGCACCTGGCCGCGGGCGGCGAGGGCACCACCTTCCGCGCCGCGATCCACCGGCTGCGCACGGCGCTGCCCGCGCCGGGGGTGCGCGTCGACCGCCTCGACCTGGCCGCCACCTGGGACGGCGCCGAGGCCACGCTCGGCTGGCTCGCGGTGGACGCGAACCTCGGGCGCGTGCGCCTGCGCGACGTCGCCGTCCGCCCGGACGCCCTCGCGGGTCGCTTGAAGCTGAACGCCCGCGGCGACGCCGAGGCCCTGCAGACGCTGCTCGGCGACGCCTTGCCGCAGCCGCTGCCCGCCGATCCCACGGTGCAGGTCGTGGCGGCGGGCGCGCCCGAGGGCTTCGCGGTCGCGATCGCCCTCGGCCTCGGAGACGCGGCGCGCGTGCGCCTCGACCTGCGCGGCGCGCTGCAGCCCGCCCCGGCGCTCGACCTCGTGGTGCACCTCGACGGCGTGCAGCCCGAGGCCCTCGGCGTCGAGGTCGATGGCGCCTTCGCGGGGCGCGCGCGCGTCCAGGTCGAGGGCCCGCCGACGCCCCTCGACCGCCTGGGCGACATCCCCGTCGACGCCCTCGAGGTGGTCGCCGACGTCGACTGCCCCGGCTGCGCCCTGCCGCCCATCGGCCGCTTCGACGCCCGCGTCCGCGCCCGGCTGGGCGGCGGCCGGGGCGAGGCCGAGGTGGCGCTGCGCGCGCTCGGCGCGACCGTGGATCTCGTCGCGCACGCCGACGGCCTGGCCGATCCCGACACCGCCGCCGTCGCCGCCCGCTGGTCGGTCGCCGTGCCGGACATCGGGCGCCCGGCGCGCCTCGGCGGCGTGCGCGACCTGCACGGCAGCCTGCGCACGCGGGGGCGCTGCAGCGGGCGGCTGGACGCCCTCGACTGCGCCGGCGGCCTCACCCTGCGTGACGTGGCCGGCTTCGGCGTGGCCCTCGCGCGCGCCGACGTCGACTTCGAGGCCGCGCCCCTCGCCGCGGCGCCGCGCTTCGGCGTGACGCTCGACTTCGCCGGCCTCGCCCCGCCCGGCCTGCCCGGCCGCGTAGGCGGTCGCGTGACGGCGCGCGGCACGCCGGCCGACGTCGAGGTGACCGTCGACGTGGCGCGCGGCGCCGATCGCGTGGATCTGGCGGCGCGCGTGCGCCCCGGCCCCCCCCTGCGCGTCGCCCTGCACCGGCTGGATCTCACCGCCCTCGGCCAGCGCGTTCGCGCGCTGCGGCCCGCGACCGTCCGCCTGGACGGCGGCGCGGTCCTCGTGAGCGACCTGCGTCTGGCCGCGCTGGGGGGCCGGATCGCCGTCGACGGGCGCTTCGACCAGGCGGCGCGCAGCGATCTCACCGTGCGCCTGACCGACCTCGACCTGACGCGTGCCCGCCCCTTCGCGCCCGCGGACCTGCAGCCGGCGGGCACGCTGAGCCTCGACGCCACCTTCGCCGGCTCGTTGCGCGCGCCCACCCTCACCGCCGACCTCGACCTGCGCGATCTGGCCCTGCGCGGCGCGCGCCTGGGTGACCTACGCCTGAAGGCCAAGGCCGGCGGCGGGCCGGCGACCCTCGAGCTGGCCTTCACCGACGGCCCCACGCGCGCCGTCGAGATCGAGGCCCGCGCGCCCCTGCGCCTGAACCTGGCGACGGGCGCGGTCGGCCCCCGCCCGGACGGCGACCACCGCGTCCAGATCCTGCTGCGCGGCGTCGACGACGCCTGGCTGGCGCCCTTCGTGAAGCTGCCCGAGGGCGTCGGGTTCAGCGTCGCGGGCCGCGTCGAGGGCGAGGGGCGGCTGGGCGCCTGGACGGCGCTGGCCGATCTGAAGGCGCTGGCCCGCGCGCCCCGCGTCGATCCGGTGCCGCTGACCCTCACGCTGAACGCGACGCCGGCGAAGCAGACCGTCGCGCTGACCGCCGAGGTGCGGCCGGCGGGCAGCACCGCCGATCCGGCGCAGGTGCGCGTGGATGTGGGCACCGCGGTCGAGGTCGAGGCCCTGGCCGGCGGCGCGCCCCTCGATCCGAAGACGCTGCCGGTCACGCTGGACGTGCGGCTGCCCGGCGTGGCGCTGGCGACCTTCGAGCCCCTGCTGCCCGCCGCGCTGTTCGGCCTCGAGGGCACGCTGGACGTGGAGGCGCACGCCGAGGGCACCGTGGGCGATCCCGCGCTGCGCGGCCACGTGCGCCTGGCCGCGGGCGCGGTGACCGTGGTGCCGCTCGGGCAGCGCCTGACCGAGCTCACCGCCGACGTGCGCCTGGCCGACCGGCGCGTCGACATCGAGGGGATCGACTTCCGCGCCAGCAGCGGGCGCGGCGGCCTGAAGGGGCACGTCGCGCTGACCGAGGCGCTGGGCCTCGACGGCGAGCTGCACGTGATCATCGACGCGCTGCCGGTCGCCACGCCGGGCGTGCCGCCCTCGGTGGTCGACAGCCGCATCAACGTCAAGCTCGCGCGCGCCGACGCGGCCTCGCCCCTGCGCACCGACGTGACCGTGCGCGGCACGACCTATCGCATCCTCGATCTGTCCGCCAGCGGCCCGCGACCCATCCCCCAGGACAACGACGTGGTCTACGTCGACGCGCGGGCCGAAGCGGCGAAGCAGGAAGCGGCGGCCGACGCGTCCGAGACCGAGGCGCCCACTGAACCCTCACCGCCGACCATCGTGCGCGTGCGCCTGGCCGAGCCGGTGACGATCATCGGCCCCATCCTCGACATGCAGTGGGGCGGCGAGGTCACCGCCACCCTGGGCGACGAGGTCCAGGTCGAGGGCGGCCTCGAGGCGCGGCGCGGCTTCATCGAGCTGCTGGGCAACCGCTTCGTCATCGAGGAGGGCCAGGTCAGCCTGCCGGAGGGCTCGCTGATCCCCTTCGTGCGTATCGTCGCCCGCGTCGAGACCGAGGAGGCGGTCGTCACGGCGAAGATCACCGGCAAGGCGACGCGCCCGACGCTGGTGTTCGAGAGCGAGCCGGCGCTGCCCACAGAGCTGGTGCTGACGCTGCTGGTGACCGGCAGCACGACGCCCAACGACGAGGACGCCAAGACGGTCGAGGAGCAGGCCGCGTCGCTCTTCGCGAGCTTCCAGGCCCCGGCCGTCGAGCAGGCCGCTCAGCGCAACCTGGGCATCGATCGCGTGCGCCTCAGCTTCGGTGAGGGCGGCGTCGAGTCGCCCATCCTCTCGTTCGGCAAGCACGTGGCGCGCTGGCTCTACGTCGAGGCGCGCTACCACCACAACCCGACCGACGAGGAGAACGAGACCGAGCTCAGCGCCACGACGCAGCTGTCCCGGCGCTGGACGCTCGAGACCAGCTACGGCGATCGCAGCATCGGCAGCGTCGATGTCTTCTGGAAGGTGCCGCTGCCGCGGGACGAGCCCGCGGCGGCGCAGGGGGTGGACGGGGTCAGTGCCCCGAGAAGAGGTGATTCAGCGCCCCCGACAGGCCGGTGACCTGCAGCAGGGCGACGAGGGCGATGGGCACGACGAAGATGAAGACCAAGGGCTTCCAGCCGCTCTGCACCGGCGTCGTGTCGTCAATCGGGGCGTCGGACTTGGGGGACGGGCTCATGGTGCTCTCCAGGGGCGCCGCGGGCGCCCGGTGATTTGGGTCGATCAGATCGGACTGCGGCGTCGCGGCGGGGCGCGGCGGTCTGACGCGCCTCGGGCGGGCCTGCGCTGGGCAGCGCCCTCCGTACGCGACAGGCTCCGGGAGCCGGGCAGCGACGACGACGAACGGGAACGAAGCGGGGGCGCGGCGTCGGTCAGGCGACGCCGCGGGGGGGCCTAAGGCGCGCTGCGGTGGGCCTGGCCCGAGCGCGTCACGCGGTAGAGGGGCCCGTGGCTGCGGAGGCGCGTCGCGGCGTCGGGCCGGGTGACGCGGGGGGCCTCGGGCGAGCCGGCGAGGCGGCCGGTCTGCGCCGGCGCGCGGTGGGCGCGCGGGGCGTCATCGAGCTGCGGCGCGGCCTCGGCGGTGCACGCGTCGACCGTGACCAGCGCGCTCGGCGCCGCGTCCGGCGCCGCCGGGGCGTCGGTCGAGACCTGCGCCTCGCACGCGGCCGGCTGCGCCGCGGAGGGCGCCCACCAGAGCGTCAGCGCCGCCAGCGCGGCGCTCAGTCGCAGGAGGGGCAGCAGGAGACTCACGGGGAGACGATGCGCGCGGGGCGCGGCCCATTGCAAGGGGTGGCGCTCAGCCCAAGGAGGGCTCGCGCTCGCCGCGCGGCGGGGGCGTGGCCGCGGCGGGCCCCGGCGGGACCGGGAGGGTCAGCCGGAAGGTGGTCTGGGCCGCGCCCTCGATCCGATCCAGGAGCCCCCCGTTCCGTTCGGCGAGCTGCCGCGCGAGGAACAGACCGAGGCCCTGCCCGCCCAGCTCGGCGCGCCCGGTACAGCCGGGCTGGAACAGCCGCCCCGCGAGCGCCGGCGGCACGCCCCGCCCGTTGTCGACCACCGTGATCTCGACGCGCCCCGCCAGCCCGCACACGCTGATCTCGATGCGCCCGTTCTGCCGATCCGACGCCGCCTGGCGGGCGTTGCGCAGCAGGTTCAGCAGCACCCGCACGATGTCCACCTCGTTGGCCCACACCAGGCGGCGCGAGGATGGCGAGGGCAGCCCGATGTCCACGCGCCCGGGACCGCCGTCTTGGATCAGGCGGACCGCGGTGCGCACCAGCGCGTGGCTGTCCAGCGCCTGCGGCGCCGGCTGCGGCCCGTCGACGCCCCGCGGCGCCTCGCCGTGCAGGCGGCGCAGCCGGTCGAGGAAGGTGGCCACCGCCTCGCTGTCCTCGTCGATGCGCCGCCGCTCGACCGGTGACAGGTGGGGGCGCACCGACTCGAGGCCCTCGTTCAGCAGGTCGAAGGCGCCGACGAGGCCCGACGTGACGGCAGCCAGGTCGTGCAGCAGCCCGGCGCGCAGCAGCGCCAGCGTCGCGCCGCGCTCCTGCTGC
>JAUHXL010000156.1 GCA_030426945.1 bacterium | reverse complement strand
AGACCCACTCGGGGATGCAGGCCATGATGATCAGCAGCAGGCTGACGAAGTAGTGGTGCTGGTAGCTGTCCGCCTGGCTCCAGAAGTAGACGCCGGCGTAGCACACGACCAGGCCGATGGCCGACTGACGGACGGCCACGCCGAAGGCGGCGCGCAGGGCGAGGAAGCCGCCGATCAGCCACAGCGCGCCGGTGATGGCCGCCGTCGGCGTGGGCACCAGGCGATCCAGGAAGTCGATCTGCGTGACGTTGAAGTCGCCCGCGCCGTAGCGCGGGGCGTGCTCGATGTTGATCAGCCACAGGTCGAGGCCGAGCAGGGCGAAGAACAGGACGCGCAGGACGACGATGCGCGGGCGCTCGAGCGCGAAGCCGTGCCAGTAGCGATCCCAGGCGCTCATCGGGCACCCCCGGCGCACAGATCGGCGTCGGGCGCGATGGGGCGGCGCAGGCAGCGGGCTTCGTGGCAGGCGGCCGCGTCCAGGTCGCCGCAGTCGCGGGCGAAGCAAGCGGCGCGGTCGCCGGCGCAGGCCGGGTGGCCGACGTAGCCGTCGGGCACCCCGTCGCCGTTGCGATCGCCCGGATCGCGGCAGACGCCCAGGCCGGCCGCCTCGGGCGAGGCGCAGGTGAGCTGGACGCGCAGCACGGGCTCGCGCCCCGCCGCGCGCTGCTCGGCGCACCAGTCGAAGGCCCAGTGATCGATCACCTGCCGCCGCGCGCGCTTCATGAGGTTGATCCAGACGACGTGCAGATCCTCACCGAGGCGCATGGGGCGGCGCACGCCGTCGGTCTCGTCGAAGGCCTGCAGGGTGCAGCGGGCGAGGCGCACCGGCGAGAACATGCGCCAGGCGAAGCGCTCGTCGTAGGGGTCGTCGCCCAGGTAGTAGGACAGCGGCAGCGCGATCTGCAGGGCCACGAAGGCGGCGATCAGGGCGTTGCGCATGGGACGAGGGACTCCGGCCGAGGACGGGCCGCCCGAGGGTGCAACGGCCGGCGCCGCCGTTGCAAGGCCGCCGCAGCGGGCGCTGCGCCGGCTCAGGGCGTGGGCAGGCGCACCGCGAACGTGCTGCCGCGGCCGAGCGCGCTCTCGACCGACACGTCGCCGCCGTGCGCGCGGGCGATGCGGCGGACCACGGCGAGGCCGATGCCCGACCCCGGGCGGTCGGTGGGGCCGCGGCGAAAGAGCTCGAAGATCTCCTCGTGCAGGGCCGCCTCGATGCCGACGCCGAAGTCGCGCACGTACAGGTCGGCCCACCCGACCCCGTCCGAGCGCACGCCGATCTCGATGCGCGGCGCGGCGCCGTCGCTGTAGCGCAGCGCGTTGGCGACCAGGTTGCCCAGCATCGTCGCCAGCGGAACGGGCCGCCCGAGCAGCGGCGTGGCGTCCTCGACGACGACGAGCTGCCCGCCGGCAGCGCCGAGATCGCCGGCGAGCTTCACCCGCACGTCCTCGACGAGATCCGAGAGGGCCACCACCTCGCTCGCGCCGGCGCCCATGTCGGCGCTGTGGGCGAAGTGAAGCAGGCCCGACACCAGGTCGCCCGCGCGCTCGGCGGCCCCCTCGATGCGCGCCGCGTAGGCGTGGAGCTCCTCGCTGGTGTCGGCGGGCAGCTCCTCGACGAGCAGCGCGGTGAACCCCGCGATGGTGCGCAAGGGCGCCTTGAGGTCGTGGGCCACGCTGTGGGCGAACTGGCTGAGATCGTCGATGCGCTGCCGGCTGCGCGCCTCGCGCTCGACGTGCGCCGACACGTTCCACAGCGCCACCATGCATTGGCGGTGGACGATGCTGTCGTCCTCGAGCCAGTGGGCCTCGAGGGCGAGGGGCAGGCGCGCGGACGCGGCGGTGATCAGGTCGACGCGCTCCTGATTGACCTGGCCCTCGCGCACGATGCGGTTCCACAGCGCCTCGAAGCGCTCCACCCACGCGGGGTGAACCAGCCACGACAGGGGCATGCCGACGAGATCGCCGGGCACCCCGATCTCCTCGCGGAAGCGCCGGTTGGTCCGCTGGATGCGGCCGAGGCGATCGAGCACGCACATCATGTTGGGCGAGGCGTCGAAGAGCTCGTCGATGGCCGCGGCGGCCTGGTTGAGATCGGCCCGCTGGCGGGTGAGGCTCAGCTGGGCGGCCAGCAGCGGATGGACCGTCTGCAGGACGTCCCCGAAGCCGTCGCCCATGGGATCCGGCGAGCGCTGCACCAGCAGCACGGCGCCGACGAGGCGGCCGTGGGTCGCGAGGGGGCGAACCTGGGCGCGCCGCCAGCCGGCGCGGTGCAGCCGGGCCACGAGGCCCTCGCCGCTGGGCTGCAGCACGAGCTCGTACTGGGGCGCGTCGGTGAGCGTGTCGAGCCAGCTGGCCCGGTCGCGCGCCATGCTGAGATCGGCCGGGAGGCCGATCGTGTTGGGGGGCAGGCTGGTGCCGAGGACCTCGACCTGGGCCGAGTCGACCCCGCAGACGATGCACAGATCGGCCCCGGTGTCGCGGGCGACGCGGTCGGCCACCGCGTTGAAGAGCGCGCGGGTGCGGCGGACGTCGGCGAAGAGGCGGCCGAGATCGGCCAGCAGCTGGCCCGCGTTCATGCGCCGCTGGCGCAGCCGCACCACCTGCATCATGCCGGCGGCCATGAGAGGATCGATCCGCGCGGTGGCCGCGTGCGCGGTGCGCAGGTCGGGCGCGTGGGCGTGCAGGTAGTCCCGCAGGGTGCGATCGACCAGCATGCTGGCGAGCACGAACTCGTCGAGCGGCTGGTTGCGGTACTGAGGCGGATCGACGAAGCGACGGGCGTCGTCCGGCTGCATGCGGCCGTTGTCGAGCAGGCCGCGCAGCATCCGCACGGTGCCGCGGGCCGTCACCCGCAGGGCCTCGTCGTCGAGGGTCTGATAGAGCCCGCCCGCCCGCCGGAGGGCCGCGGTCCACAGCGTGATCAGCTCGTCATTGTCCGGCGAGACGTGCCCCAGCAGGGTCGATACCGCCTGCGCGTCGGCTGACATGGCCCCCCTCGTCCGGCAGCGTTGCCCGGCTTCACCCGCAGCGCGGTCGCGCGACTCCCGGTCGTCGCGCTACGCGGAGCGCGGCGCGCCGGGCCGTCAATCCCACCAGCACTGGAGGCGACCGTCGCTGAGAGTATAGGTATCTCGGAGCACCCTGTCCCGCTGGACTTCGAGCTGAAGCTGGCAGCGGTCGTCGAGGGACACGGCCGGGTAGTCGAGCGCGAAGACGCGCACGCGCTTCGCCTCGGCGGGGGGCAGGGCGCTCAGATCGCGCAGGCCGGCGCGCTTCGAGACCAGCACCCGCAGCTCGATGCGCCCCGCCGTGCGGGTGGGGATCTCACCGTCGATGTGCACCGAGCGGATGGTCTCGGGCAGCAGGGGGTCGTGGCGATCACGGCTGACCTCGACGCGCGCGCCGCGGCGCAAGAGGCCGCGCAGATCCGCGTGCAGGAAGGCCTCCTGCCGCGCGCGCTCGGTGTGCCAGACCTCGATGTAGAGGAAGGGCGCCTCGCGTACGCCGCCCGGCGAGGTCACGTCGAGGTCGACGCGCAGGTGGAAGCCGTCGTTGGGCGGGTAGGCGTAGGCCGAGAAGGCGGCGAGGGCCTCGTCGCTGGCCCCGGCCTTCTTCATCTCCACCAGGGCGTCGGCGTCGGCGAGGGCCAGCACCCGACGGGTGCGCATCATCTCGCGCAGCGTGGCGTCGCCGACCCCGGCGGCGGCCAGCTTGGACAGCTCGGCCAGGGTCAGCGGGCGGCTGTCGCTGGTCCGGCGCAGGCGCTCCCATGCGGCGGGATCGCTGGTCTGGAAGCTGGTGAGATCGAGCACCGTGGGCTGCTGGGCGAGCGCCGGTGCGGCGGCGAGGACGAGGGAGAAGGCGACGAGGGCTCTCAAGGCGACCTCCGAGAAGGGGCGGGCGCGGCCCGCGACGGCGCGGGTCGGCCCGGTATTCAGACCGGCGCGGCGTCGAGGCGGGCGTCGGCCGCGCCCGCGTCGGGGGGCGCGGCGTCCGGCGGCGCCCCCTCGTCGCGCGCCGGGGGCGCGAAGATCGGCACGTCCGTCGTGGGCGGCGCCGCCGGATCCACGGTCACCGTCTCCTCGCAGCCGACGACGACGGCCAGCAGGACCCCGATCAGCACCCCCGCCGTTATGATGCGCACCCGTCACCTCCCGCCGCGCCGGGCGTCCGCGGCCGCCTCGGGTTACCACACTTCGACCGCCCCGCGCACGGGCCACGGCACCCCCGGAGGAAGTTGCCACCGCCCCCTGACCCCTCTATAACGCGGGGAGGCCCGACCGAGGCGGAGGTACACGCATGTCCACCGTGGGATGCAGCAACTGCGGCGCCGACGTCCCCGTCGCGCACCGCTTCTGCGGCAAATGCGGCCACCCCATGCAAGGGGCGCCGCCGCAGGTGGACGCGGTCGGTCAGACGGCCTTCTTCGGCGCGATGCAGACCCTGGGCAAGGCCAAGCTGATCCTCATCCGGGGCGAGGGGATGGACGGCGTCAGCTACCACCTCAACGCCGCCGAGCACATCGCCGGCCGCAAGGCGGGGGCCATCCTCTTCCCCGAGGACAACTACCTCTCGCCGCGCCACGCCAACTTCTTCTACGACGGCGGGCGCCTGTTCGTGCGGGACGAGGGCAGCCTCAACGGCATCTTCACCCGGATCCGGGAGCCCGCCTCGCTGACCGACGGCGACGTCTTCCTCGCCGGCGAGGAGCTGCTGCGCGTCGAGATGGGCGAGCTCGGCGGGCAGACCGTGGCGCCGGACCACACGCACTTCTTCGCCAGCCCTCGGCCGGCGCGCACCTTCCGGCTGACCCAGCTCTTCGAGGGCGGGCGCTCGGGCCTCTGCTACTTCGTGCGCGGCGACACCGTCACGGTCGGGCGCGAGGGGTGCGACGTGAACTTCGCCGACGACCGCTTCATCAGCGGGCGGCACTGTCGGATCGACTTCACCCCGCAGGGGGCCGCGATCACCGACCTGCAGTCGCGCAACGGCACCTACGTACGCATCCAGGGCCAGCGCGAGCTCAGCCACGGCGACTACCTGTTCCTCGGCAAGCAGTTGCTGCGGGTGGAGATCACGACCAATTGAGGGCGGCGCGTGGAATGGGTGCGTTCATCTGCCGCGGCCCGGACGAGGCCGACGCGCGCCGCGGTGGGTGCTCGCGTGAGGAACTCGGGGTGAGCACGCCGCCGCGCGTGGACGCGGGGACGCCAGGAGGCCAGGCTTGATCATCTGTCCGAACTGCAGCCGGGAGAACGAGGACCACTACAAGTTCTGCCTCGGCTGCGGCACCGAGCTGTCGAAGGCCGCCGCGCCGTCGAAGCCGAAGCCGGCGCCGGTGGCGATGCCGGTGCCGACGGTGGTGCCGGTCGCCAAGGCCACGCCCCTCGCCCGGCCGGCGTCCAAGGTGCCGACCGCGCGACCGGCCCCGACGCCGCCGCCGGCGGTGGGTCCGGCGGCCGATGACGGATCGCCGACGCTGATGGGGGACGCGCCCAGCTTCGACACGGGCGACCCCCCGGTCGACGAGACCGAGGCCACGGAGCCGCCGGTGGCCGTCGAGGCCGAGGCGCCGGACGCCCCCGCGCCCGAGGACGCCGCCGCGCCTGCGGCGTCCGTCGAGGACGACGGGATCGCCGCGCAGGCCACGCCCGCGCTGGTGTCGGCGCCGCCTCCGCCCGTCTCGCCGGAGGCGGAGCGCGCCCTGCTGGCGGCCCCGCCCGCCGCGCCCCGCCCGGCGGGCAGCGTCGATCTGCCCTTCGACGTGTCGATGGACGAGGCGCCGGAGGTCCCCCCGCCCGCGGCCTCGCTCAGCGACGAGGTGCCGGACGGCTCGATCCGCGGGATGCCCCGTCCCCAGGCCATGGCGCAGGGGCCCGGGGGCTCGATCGACGCGCGGCTGTGCGGCTCGTGCGGCGCGATGGTGCCCGACGGCTTCAAGTTCTGCGGGGTGTGTGGCACGCGCTACGAGCCGGATCGCGCCGCGCCCGAGGTGTTCGTCCCCCAGGTCCAGGACGCCCCCACGTCCGTCGCCCGGCTGGTGCTGATCCACCCGGACGGCAGCGAGGGCGCGCGCTTCCCGCTGTCGAGCGGCGAGACGACCGTGGGGCGGTCCCATCCCGCATCGCTGTTCGCCGAGGACCCCTTCCTGTCGCCCCGCCACGCCACGTTCTACTTCGTGCGCGGCCAGCTGTTCGTGCGGGACGAGAACAGCCTCAACGGCGTCTTCTTGCGCATCAAGGCCGAGGTCGAGCTGTTCCACTGGGACATGCTGCGTATCGGCCAGCAGCTGCTGCGCTTCGAGGAGATGAGCCAGGTGCGGCCGGTCATGCCCGGGGCGGGTGACGGCACGACGGTCATGGGCTCGCCGGTGCGGGGGGCCTGGGGCCGGCTGGCGACCGCGGTCGCGATCGACACGACCGCGGCGGTGTGGGTGCTGCGCAAGCCCGAGGAGTTCATCGGGCGGGAGCGCGGCGACATCCTCTTCAACGAGGACGGCTTCGTCAGCGGCGCCCACGCCAAGGTGTCCACGCGCGAGGGCCGCTACTTCCTGAGCGATCTCGACAGCACCAACGGCACCTACCTGCGCATCAAGGGCGAGGGCATCGTGGCCCGCGGCGATCTGCTGCTGCTCGGCCAGCAGCTGTTCAAGGTCGAGATCGACTGACGCGGCCCCGCCCGGCCGATCAGGCCAGGCGGGCGCGCAGCCGGGGCAGCTCGAGCTCCGGCAGGGCCGCGGCGCCCCGCAGCCGCCAACCGCTGAGCAGGAAGCCCACGTCCGGCGACGCGGGGCCATCGAGCATCGCGTCGAGGGCCGCGCGGCGCTCGCCGTCCTGGTGCACGCCGTCGAGCCACGCGGCCAGACCGCGCAGCGCCTCCCGATCCATCGGCCGACCGTCGTCGTCGCAGAGGCGGGTGGCGTCGAACAGCGCGTCGGCGTCCCCGCGCAAGAAGGCGCGGACGACGTGGGCGCGGGTGGGGTTGAGATCGTTCAGGCGCGGCGCGAGGAACAGCGTCAGGGCCTCGTCGACCGCGTCGGCGGCCTCGCCGTCGCGGTCGACGGCGTAGGCGAGCGCCGCAGCGCCCAGGGCCGTCGGGACGGGGGCCACGACGCGGCAGAAGCGGATGACGGCGGCCACGACCTCCGCCTGGCGGCGCCGAGCCAGCGCCTCGGCGCCGTCGCCCGCAGGACCGCAGCGGTGCTCGACCTCGGCCAGCCAGCGCTCGACCTCGACCCCGGCGTCGGCCGGCGGCAGCACGCGGACGACCGCCACGCGGGGCGACAGATCGGCCGGCGCGCGGGTGGCGGTCAGCACCAGACGGAAGTCCACCGGCACCGGGACGCGGTAGGGGTGCCCGCCCTCGTCGATGCCCTCGACGACGCCCGCCTCGACGGCGCGGATCGCGGAGCGAAGGTCGGCCGGATCCACGCGATCAGCGTCGAGCAGCAGCAGCCAGCCCCCGGCGTACACCCGGTAGCCGTGCTGGCGCCGGGGGGTGCGCGCCACCAGCTTCATGCGGGTGCCCGGCGCGGGCTGATCCGGGCGGTAGGCGTCCAGCTCGTCGCGGCGCCAGTTGTCGGCCACCGCGCGGTACAGCCAGCCGCCGGTGCCCTCGGCGTCGCGGCGGGGCGGCGCGAGCAGCGCCGCGGATCGATCCCCGTGCACCACGCGGGGGTGGCGGTCGAAGAAGCTCTCGCACAGCAGGCGGGCCAGCCGGCCGGCGCCGCTGCCCGGCGGCGCCTCGAGCAGCACCGCGCGTCCCGCGAGGAGGGCGTGCGCCGCCTGCCGCACCGCGTCCGGGTGGACGGCCGCCTGCTGCGCGACGGTCAGCACCCGCGCGTCGATGTCCAGGGGGGGCTGCAGGGGCAGGTCGAGGCGCCCGATGGCGTCCACCAGCCGGTCGGCGAGGTGCTTGGTGCGCTCGTCGGGGCTCAGCCCGTCGGGCGCCGAGGCGGCCCCGGTGATGCCGGCGCCCAGCGCGCGCATCGCCGCGGCGCGGGCCTCGAGCTCCGGATCACCGGCCGCGCCGCTCTGCTGGACGAGGCGGATGGTCTGGTGGATGAAGACGGGCGCGCGCACCGGGTGGCCGGGCGCGCCGAGCAGGTCGGGGTAGGGCAGCTCGCCGGGGCCCGCCGGCTCGGCGATGGTGCTCACGGCCGGCAGCGGGGCCTCGGCGCCGCCGCCGGGCAGCATGTTGGGCGGGGGGAAGGGCAGGGTCGCCGGCGCGGCGGTGTCGCCCGACGGGGCGGACCAGATCACCGGCGCCGCCCACTGCCAGCCCTCGTCGCCGCCGAGCCGTGCGAGCGCGTTGCGGGCGCGCCGCACGGCCTCGACGACCGAGGCGCCGCCAGCCAGGGCGCGGTAGAGCTCGCGGTCGACCGCCCCGGCCTCGTTGGGGCGCAGCTCGAGCTGGCGGCCGACCGCGATGGCCACGCCCTGCCCGCGGACGCGGCGCAGGGCGGCCAGATCGGTCTCGGCGCCGCCGAGGACCGCGAGCCAGACGTCGGGCCCCAGGCCGAGGCGCTCGACGGGCACCGGGCCGTCGTCGAGATCCACGCGACCCCCTTCGCCCACGCCCTCGACGTGCACGAAGGCGGCGCCGCGGCCGAGCACCCGGCGCAGGCCGGGGCCGGTCACCGGATCGGCGGGGAAGACGTCGACGCCCGCCTTGCGGGCCAGGTGGCGGGTGGCCGCCTGCAGCGCGCTGACGCGGGCCTGCCCCTGCGCGCCCGGCACGATCAGGACGCCGCGGGCCGGCACCACCGGCGCGGTGTCGGGCTGGCCGGCGATGCGCACGAGGGCCGCGCCGTCGAGCACCGGGGAACGCCCATCGACGGGATCGCAGACGATCTCCCAGGGCCACGAGGCGACGGTGGGATCCGCCGCGAAGAGGACCACGCGGTCGGGCTGCGCGCGGAAGGCGTCGCGCAGCAGGTCGCCCACCTCGCCCGCGAACACCAGCTCCCCCAAGGTCTCGGCCAGGGTGCGATAGGCCGCGACCGGGGCCCGCGGATCCCGGACCTGCAGGAGAAGGTCGTTGAGGCGGTCGGGCGCCGGCAGCGGGCGGGTGGCCTCGACGAGGCGACCGTCGAGCTCGGCGCGGACCCGCAGGCCGTCGCCGCCGCGGCTGGCGAGGGTGAGTACCAGGTCGGTCACGCGGCCTCCGGGGGCAGTGGGCGGTCGATGGTATGCCGGGCGGCCGTCGGGTGCAACGACGCGGATCAACGCCCCTTTTCGCTCGGCGCGGGCGGGCGCGGCGGGGGCAGCGTGGGCGGCGGCGGGGCGCCCAACGTGGCGGCCAGGGCGTCGCGGGCGCGGGCCAGGTTGGCCGCCAGGACGCGGCGGGCGACGCCGTCCTGCTCGGCCACCGCGGCCTCGGACAGGGCCACCACCGCCTCGGCCGTCGGCGCGTCGGCGAGCGCGCCGCCGGCGGCCATGCGCACCTGCGGGTGGGGATCGCGCAGGGCGGCGATCAGGCCCTCGGTCGCGCGCTCGTCGTCGAGCAGGGCCAGCAGATCGACGATGGCGTGGCGGCGGGCGTCGGGCGTCTCGGTCGGCGCCCGCAGGCCCTGCAGCAGTCGGTTCAGGCGCGCCTCGTAGCGGGCCATGGTGTTCGCGGCGTCCTGGGGGCGATCGGCCTTGACCAGCACGGCGCCCAGCAGCGGGTAGACCGGCAGCAGATCGGGCTCGAGCGCGAGGGCCCGCTCGAAGTGGCGCACGGCGCGCACGTGATCCACCTGGCCCGCGAAGAAGCGGCCGGCGGCGAAGTGGACCTCGGGCACGGCGGGGGCGAGGCGCAGGGCCTTCTCGACCAGCTCGGTCGCCTCGGGCGCCCGGTCGAGGGCCTCGAGCGCCTCGACCGCGGCCAGCAGCGCGGACACCGCGGCGCCCGACGGGGGCCCCTGGCTGGCGCTCAGGAAGTGGGGCAGGGCGCCGGCGAAGTCGCGCGCCGCGAGGGCGGCGTTGCCTCGCTCGAGGGCCTCGAGCTGCGCGGCGGTGTCGGGCTTCAGCGCGGGCGGGCCCTGGTCGGGGGGCGGCGCGGCCGCGTCACGCGGGGCGGCGGGGGCCGCGTCGACCACCGGCGGCGGCGCGGCCGGCGCGGGTCGGTCCTTGCAGCCGCTCAGCGCGGCCGCCGCGCAGGTGAGCAGCAGGCACCTCATGCGGCGGAGGCGTCCGGCGGCGCCGGCAGGATGATCGTGAAGGTCGTGCCCACGCCCGTCTCGGTGTGGAACGCCACCGTGCCCTGATGATCCTCGACGATGCGCCGCACGATGGCCAGACCGAGGCCGGTGCCGTCGGCCTTGCCGGAGGTCGTGAAGGTCTCGAACAGACGATCCCGGATATGTTCGGGAATACCCGGTCCGGTGTCTTCGAGCTCGAACACCGTCTCGCCGGCCGAGCCGCGGCGCAGGCGCCAGGTGAAGGCGCCGCGCTGGCCCATCGCCTGGCGCGCGTTGCGCGCGATGTTGGTCACGACGCGCATCATCTTGGGCTCGTCGAAGAAGGCGACGTCGACGCCTTGGTTGTCCACCTCGAAGGTGATGCCGCGATCGGTGAACTCGGGCTGCAGCGTCTCGCGCACGGCCGCGACGAACTTGTCGACGAACACCTTGCGCACCAGCACCGAGCGTTCGCCGCGGACGAAGGACATGACCTCGCGGGTCATGTCGTTGAAGAGGTTCACCTGGCGCCGGATGTGGGCGGCCATGGTGCCGCGATCCTCGGCGTCGTCGGTGTCGGCCATCAGCTGGGTGTAGCCGCTGATGATCGCCATCGGCCCGCGCAGGTCGTGCAGCACGCCGCTGAGCATCTGGCCGATGGTCATCATGCGGTCGCGCTGCTGCGCCGAGGCCTGCTCCTGGATGCGGGCGACGGCGCGGGCGATCTGGCCGCCGAGCAGCACCGCGAGGCGGCGATCCTCCTCGTCGTTGCGCGCCCCGGCGTTGCGGCGGTTGATGAGCGCGAGGGCCCCGATGGTGCGCCCGCCGTCGACGAGGGGGGCGGCCACGGCGTCGCGGACCTGCACCGCGCAGCTGCCGCCGAGGTGCGGCGGCACGGCCTCGGCGGCGAAGTCCTCCGGCCCACGCAGCACGAGCGCGAGGCCCCGGCTGGCCACCTTGCCGAGCACGCCGTCGCCCACCTCGAGATCACACAGGGGGGTCAGGCTGTCGTCGAGCTCGGCGGTGCGCAGCCAGGCCGGGCCGACGCCGGTGTCGGGGTCGGGCAGGAAGAGGGCCGCCATCTCGCAGCGCGCCACCTTGGCCGCCAGCTGCAGCACATGACCGACGAGCTCCTCCTCGTCGTGCGCGTCGGCCATGGCGCGCTCGTTCTCGTAGAGCAGCTCGAGCTCGCGCACCCGATACTCGAGCTGGCGCGAGGCCTCGCGCAGCTCGGCGTTGCTGATGTTCAGCTGGAGCTGCAGGTGCAGGGCCTCGAGGGTGATGGCCGCCTGGGCCGCCAGGGCCGCCAGCAGGTGCTCGTCCTCGACCGAGAAGTAGCCGTCCAGCTTGTTGAGCACCTGGACGACGCCGATGACCTCGCGCTTCGGGTTGCGCATCGGGACCACCAGCATCGAGCGCGTGCGATAGCCGGTCAGCTTGTCGAACTTGGGGTCGAAGCGCGGGTGCCGGTAGGCGTCCTTCAGGTTGATCGGCTTGCCCGTCGCCGCCACCATCCCCGCCACGCCGGCCCCCACCGGGACGCCCACCTCGAGGCTCTGCGCGCCCTGCACCGCCAGGCCGCGCAGCATGCTCTCGTCGGGCCGCAGCTCGTAGATGGTGGTGCGATCCGCCTCGAGCAGCGTCGAGATCTCGGCCACCATCGCCAGCATGGCCTTGCGGGGATCGCGGTTGCTGTTGAGGCTGGCGGCGATGCGCACGAGGCCCGCGAGGCGCTCCTCCTGCTGACCCAGCGCGCGCTCGAGCGCGGCCACCCGCGCGGGGCCGTCCGGCCGGGGCGGCGCGAGGGCCGCCGCCTCGGCCTCGCCGGGCTTGGGGGTCGGTTCGCTCATCGCTTCTTCGACGCGCTCCCCGCGCGCCCGCGACCCGCAGGTCACGGCACCTCGGTCAGTGGATCTCGGACCAGTCGTCGCCGACGCCGACGTCGACGCTCAACGGTACGCGCAAGCTGGCCGCGCCTTCCATTTCTTCGCGCACGATGTCCGGCACACAGTCGAGCTCCGCCTCGGGCACCTCGACCACCAGCTCGTCGTGCACCGTCAGCAGCATGCGCGCGGCGAGCCCCTCGCGCCGCAGTCGGGCGTCGAGGCTCACCATCGCCTTCTTGAGGATGTCGGCCGCCGAGCCCTGGATGGGCGTGTTGACCGCCAGGCGCTCCGCCTGGGCGCGCAGGGCCCGCGTCTCGCTGTCGATGAGCGGCAGGGGCCGCGTCCGCCCGAACAGGGTGTGGGTGCGCTTCGTGCGGCGCGCGTCCTCGACCGCCTCGTCGAAGTAGCGCTTCACGCCGGCGTAGCGCGCGAAGTAGCGATCGACGATCGCGCGCGCCTCGCCCCGCTCGATGCCGAGGTCGTTGGCCAGGCGGAAGGCGCTCATGCCGTACATCAGCCCGAAGTTCACCGCCTTGGCCTGCGTGCGCTGCTCCGCGGTGACCTGCGCCTCGGCCACGCCGAACACCTCGGCGGCGGTGCGGCGGTGGATGTCGGCGCCGTCGGCGAAGCTGCCGATCAGGCCCGGATCCTCGCTGTAGTGGGCCAGCAGGCGCAGCTCCACCTGGCTGTAGTCGGCGCTGAGCAGCTTCCAGCCGGGATCGGTGACGAAGGCGCGCCGGATCTCGCGGCCCTCCTCGGTGCGCACCGGGATGTTCTGCAGGTTGGGGTTGCTGCTCGAGAGCCGGCCGGTGGCCGCGCCGGTCTGGTGGAAGGACGTGTGGATGCGCCCGGTGTCGGGGTCGATCATGCCCGGCAGCGTGTCGAGGTAGGTGCTGCGCAGCTTGGTCAGCTGGCGATAGCGCAGCACCTTCTCGGGCAGCGGGTGCAGCGCCGCCAGGCTCTCGAGCACGCTCTGGTCGGTGCTGTAGCCGGTCTTCTTCTTCTTGCCCGTCGGCAGGGCCAGCTTCTCGAACAGGATGTCGGCCAGCTGCTTCGGGCTGTCGATGTTGAAGTCCTGCCCGGCCAGCCCGTGGATGGCCTCGGTCAGCTCGCCGATGGCGGCGCTGAACCGCGTCGACAGCGCCTTCAGGCGGTCGGCGTCGATGCGGATGCCGCGCGCCTCCATGCGACCGACCACGTCGGCGAGGGGCAGCTCGATGGTGCGCAGCACCTCGCCCGCGCCGAGGGCGTCGACCTGCTCGGCCATGACGTCGGCGAGGCGCAGCACCACGTCGGCCGTCTCGGCGCCGCGCGCGGTGGCCTGCTCGAAGTCGAGATCGGCCAGAGGCGGGGCCTTGCGGTCGCGGGGCCCGACGTTCTCGGTGGCGCGGCCGAGGTAGTCGGCGGCCAGCCGATCGATGTTCAGCTGGCGGCGGTCCGGCTCCAGCAGGCCGACGGTCAGCAGGGTGTCGCTGTCGACGTTCGACACCTCGATGTCGCCCAAGCGGCGCAGGAGCTGGCGCAGGCGCTTGCTGTTCTGCGTGGCCACGCGCACGGCGGGATCCTCGAGCACCGGCTTCAAGGCGGCCAGGACGTCGCCGGCGGGCAGCTGCTCGGG
>JAUHXL010000744.1 GCA_030426945.1 bacterium | reverse complement strand
CGGTAGCCCGTGTCGAACCAGCCCACCAGCAGGCGGCGCCCCGCCTCGGTGAGCAGGAGGCCGCCCGCGACCAGACCGAGCACCCCCAGGACGACAGCGGCGCGCGTGACGATGCGCCGGACGTTCACGCTCAAGCAGACCTCCTTCATCGCGCGGCGCCCCGTGACGCCGGCGCACGCACACTCCGAGCCCACGCGGCACGGATGCTCCACCGACCGCGCGCGTTCCGTGTGACGATCACGTGAACCCGTCGCGGCGCGCTCCGGCCTGCCCCGCGCCCGAGAAGGCCGCGCGCGCCGACACCGCTATGACACACGTGTCATGGCACACCCGTTGCTCTCGTGGCCTGCCGAACCGGGGGGGCCCAGCGCTCCACGCCGCGCGCCCCCCGACCACCGGAGGAGGATCCCATGCCATCGCTCTCTGCCCCGCGGCGCGCCGCGGGACGACAGGCGTTCTGCGCCCTCGCGACCCTCGCCCTGGCGCTGATCGGCGGCGCCGCGCACGCCGGCAGCTACGCCGCCCTCGACGAGGCCCCGGCCGGGGGCGGCGAGCTGCGCCTCGCCCGGCCGGGCACCCACGTCGACCCCGAGGGCCGGCCGATCATCGGCTTCCCCCTGCAGGCCACGTTCGTCGACGTCCGCATCGACGGACCCATGGCCCAGGTCAGCGTCGAACAGACCTTCGAGAACCCCTTCTCGGGCCCCATCGAGGCGGTCTACGTCTTCCCGATGGACGACGACGCGGCCGTCCACGCCTACAGCTTCCGCATCGGCGAGCGCGAGGTGGTGGGGCGCATCGAGGAGCGCGACGCCGCCCGCCAGCAATACGAGGACGCCCGCGACGCCGGGCAGACGGCCGGGCTGCTCGAGCAGGCCAAGCCCAACGTCTTCGTCCACTCGCTCGCCAACATCGCGCCGGGCGAGATGATCACGGTGCGCTTCGAGTACGTCACGCTGCTCGACTACCGCAACGAGACCGGCTACCGCTTCCACTTCCCGATGACCATCGGCCCGCGCTACGTGTCGCCGGACGCGCTGACGCCCAACACCGTCGGCGGGGGCGGCGGCGCTGCGGGCGCCGTCACCGTGCCCTACGTCGACGAGGGCCTCGCCGAGGTCGAGATCGTCGTGCGCGCCGACGCCGGTGTCCCCCTGCGGGGCGTCCACAGCACCAGCCACTTCATCGACGTGCAGGCGCGCGACACCGAGGCGCGCATCACGCTGAGCGAGGTCACCACGGCGCCCGACCGCGACTTCGTCGTCGACCTGCGCACCGCCGGCGAGCAGACGCTGCTCGCCGCGCTGACCCACCGCGACCGCGAGCTGGGCGGCTACTTCGCGCTGATGGTGCAGCCCAAGCTGCAGTACGCCGAGGAGGACGTGACGCCGCGCGAGGTGGTGCTGCTGGTCGACGTCTCGGGGTCGATGGGCGGGGCGCCCATCGACCGCGCCCGGCAGGTGGCCGAGGGGCTGCTGAACACGCTGCGCCCGGTGGACCACTTCAACATCGTGACCTTCGCCAGCGGCACCACGCGCTTCTCGAGCCAACCCGTCCAGGCCGACCCCGAGCGGGTGCGCAACGCGGTGCGCTTCGTGCGCTCGCTGACCGCGGGCGGCGGCACCGAGCTCGACGACGGGCTGCGCGAGGCGCTGTACGGCCGCCCGGCCGACGAGCGGGTGCGTCAGGTGTTCCTGCTGACCGACGGCGGCATCGGCTACGAAGAGGACGTCCTGGCGCTGGCCCAGGGCGCGGTGGGGGGCGACGGGGGCGTCAACCGGGTGTTCCCGGTGGGCATCAGCGACGCGCCGAACCGCTACCTGCTCGATCGCCTGGCCGAGCAGGCGCGCGGCTTCGCGTCCTACCTCGACCTGCGGTCCGAGGTCAGCGAGACCGTCGACCTGCTGGCGCGGCGCACGGCCGCGCCCTACCTGACCGACCTGACCATCGACTGGGGCGGGCTGCGGGTCGAGGATCTCACCCCCACCCGCCTGCCCGATGTGTACGCCGGCCTGCCGGTGGTCATCAGCGGGCGCTACGACGGCCCGTCTGCCGGCGAGATCGTCCTGCGCGGGCGGCGCGGCCGCCGCACCTTCGAGCTGCCCCTCGAGCTGGTGCTGCCCGCGGCCGAGGATCGCCCGGCGGTGGCCTACCTGTGGGCCCGCCAGCGCATCCGCGCGCTGCTGGCCCAGCAATACGACGGCGAGGTGGCCGCCGTGCGCGACGAGGTCACGCGCCTGGGCCTGCGCTTCGGCCTCGTGACGCCTTACACGTCCTATGTGGCCGTCGACGAGGCCCGCACGGTCGAGGGCGCGCCGCGCACCGTCACCCAGCCCAACGCCACGCCGTCCGGCTATGGCGGGGGTCGAACCAGCGGCGGCAGCTCGGGCGGCGGCCGCTCGGGCGGCGGCAGCTCGGGCGGCGGCAGCTCGGGCGACAGCTGGTGGGGCTCCAGCAGCAGCGGCTCGGGCGACGTCGATCCCGTCACCCTGGGGCTGGCGCTGCTGGTCCTGCTGGCCCTGCTGCGTCGGCAGCGCGGCGCGGCGTGAACCGTCGACGCCCCCACGCGCAGTGGGCCGCGTCGGCCGCGCTGGTCGCGGCGGCGGCGGCGGCCACGACGCTGCCCTGGCTGGCCGAGCCGCTGGTCTGCGGCCGCGCGCTCGTGGCCACGCAGCCTTGGCGCCTGCTGACCGGCGCGCTGGT
>JAUHXL010000743.1 GCA_030426945.1 bacterium | reverse complement strand
CTGGGGGCGCTCGGCGGCGAAGGCGGCGCGATCCGCGCGCGCCGCGGCGAGTCGATCGTTCACGTGACGTGGGTCCACGGGGCTCCCTCCGATGGGTCGATGGGACGGGTCGTCCACACCCTGCGCCGCGCGGGGCGCGCCGTCAATGGATCAGCCGCCGGCCGCGGGGGTTCGCCGCGACCCCGCCGCCCAAGGCGCCGGGGCCGCGCGCCGTAGGTGCGGGCATGAGCACGCCCGACTATCCCCCCGCCGTGCCCGTTTTCCGCGCCGCCGCCCCCGCGCCGCCGCGGTCTCTGGCCCTCCTGCCCTCACCCGACGCGCCCCCCGCCGAGGCCCCCGCCGTCGACGCGACGACCGGCCTGTGGAGCGCCGTGGGCCTCGAGCGCTTCACCCGCGCGACCCGCCACGCCGGGCGCGGCATGGGCCTGCTGCATCTGCACCTCGACGGGGTGGAGGCGACGCGCGCCGCGTTGGGCGACGACGTGGCCGATCTCGCCGTGCGCGAGGTGGCGCGCCGGGTGCGCGAGGTCGTGCGGGCCGCCGAGGCGGTGGGCCGCGCGGGTCCCGACGCCCTGCTGGTGGTGCTGCACACCGACTCCACCCACGTCGCGCACATGGTGTTCGCGCGGCTGCAGGCGAGGCTGGCCAGCCGCCCCGTCGCGCTGCCCGATCGCGACCCACCCGTGACGCTGTCCGCCGGCTTCGTCGGGGCCGAGGCCGGCACCCGGCTGTCGGTCGACCGCCTGCGCGCCGAGGCCGCCGCCGCCGCCGCCGACGCGGCCCACCAAGGTGGGGATCGCCTCGAGACGTGGCGGGCCCCGGCCGCCCCCGAGGTCGCCGCGCGCTGAGCCGGTCAGGGCGCCTTCTCCTTCGCGTCCCCTCGCACCTCACCGGTCATCGGCACGAAGCGGACGCCGCCGTGGCGCGCGTACTCGTAGGCGCCGTCGGCCTTCTTGGTCACGACGATCAGCGTCTGCTCCTGATCGCCCACCGGCAGCACCAGGCGGCCGCCCGGCTTCAGCTGGTCGAGCAGCGGCTGCGGCACCCTCGGCGTGGCCGCCGCGAGCACGATGAGATCGAAGGGCGCGTGCTCGGGCCACCCCTGGTAGCCGTCGCGGCAGTCGACCGTCACGTTGTCGATGGCGAGCCGCTTCAGGCGCTGCGTCGCGTCCTCGGCCAGCGGGCAGATGATCTCGACGCTGTAGACGTGGTCGACGATCGCCGCCAGCACCGCTGCCTGGTAGCCGCTGCCGGTACCCACGTCGAGGGCCTTGTGTCCCGGCTTCGCGCCGGCGAGCTGGGTCATCAGCGCGACGATGTAGGGCTGCGAGATGGTCTGGTCGTGCCCGATGGGCAGCGGGTGGTCGCCATAGGCCCGCCCCTGGCGATCCGCGGGCACGAAGGCGTGGCGCGGGACCGTCGCCATGGCGCGCAGGACGTGGGGATCCGAGATGTCACGCCCCTTCAGGTGACGCTCGATCATGCGCTGGCGCGCGTCGGCGTGCGGATCGGGGGGCGGATCGGCCATGGCGGGACTCCAGAGGAACGGGAACGAGAGCAGCAGCAGCGCGCGGAGCGGGGTGGTCACGAGCACCTCCCAGGGGTGGCGCCAGCGGCCTCACGCGCCGCCGGCGGGGGGATCGTCGGTCGCCGGTCCGTCGGCCACCACCCGATCACGGCCCGCGGCCTTGGCCCGGTACAGCCGGCGGTCGGCGGCGTGGATCAGCGCCTCCACGGTGTCGCCGTCCCGACCGCGCGCGGCGACGCCGGCCGAGAACGTGACACCGAAGCGTTCGCCGTGGTCGCCCTCGAAGGCGTGCGCCGCGAACTCGGCGCGGGCGCGATCCACGATGGCGGCGGCGGCCTCGGGACCCAGGCGGCTGAAGGCGACCACGAACTCCTCGCCTCCCCAGCGACCGCGCAGATCCTCGGTGCGGAAGCTGCCCTGCAGCAGCTGCCCCAGCACCCGCAGCACGCGATCACCGGCGAGGTGGCCGTAGCCGTCGTTGATCGACTTGAAGCGGTCGAGATCGATCAGCGCGAGGCTGACGTCGTGGTTCGTCCGCCGCGCCTCGGCCAGCCAGGACACCAGCACGTCGTTGAAGGCGCGGCGCACGCGCAGCCCGGTGAGCGGATCGCGATCCGCCCGCTCCCGCGACAGGCGGGCGCGCTCGAGGCGCACGTGCATGCGGGCGAGCAGCTCACGCTCGAGCACGGGCTTGGAGAGATAATCGTCGGCGCCGGCCCGGAAGGCGGCGAGGCGAAGCTCCGCGCTCACCTGGTGGGTCGTCAGCAAGATGGGCAGGCCCTGCCAGGCGGGCGTCGCGCGCAGCAACCGGCACAGCTCGAAGCCGCTGAGCCCCGGCATCTCGACGTCGACCAGCAGCAGATCCGGCCGAAGGTCGGGCAGCAGCTCGAGCACCCGGTGGGGATCGGCCACCCAGGTGACCTGCATGCGCTGCGCGCCCAGGGTGTCGCGCAGATCGGCGACGAAGGCCGGATCGTCGTCCACCACGAGGATGCGCGGCGCGTCCTCGGCCCTCAGCGCGACCAGCTGCCGGATGGCGGAGAAGACGGTCGGCCCGCCGAGGGGAGGCGCCAGCACCAGCGACGCGCCGGCGTGTACGGCCGTGACCTGGTCGACCACCCGGCCGCTGCGGGCGGCGCAGGCCACGGGCAGCTCCGGGTCGAGGGCCCGCAGCCG
>JAUHXL010000742.1 GCA_030426945.1 bacterium | reverse complement strand
ACGCCTCGGCCAAGCCCCTCGGCGGCACCGTGGCCTTCGCGGGGGCGACCCTCCGCGCGCACCACCGCTACCGCCCGGCCCCGGTGCGGTTGACGCTCGACGGCGAAGACCGGGGCGTCCACACGGTGGCGACGGTCATCGCGGCCAACGGCCGCTACGCCGGGGGCGGCATGTGCTTCGCGCCGGACGCGCGCCTCGACGACGGCCTGCTCGACTGCGTCGTGCTGCCCCACCGCGGGCTGCTGGCGTCGCTGCCCCTGCTGGCGGCGCTGTACCGCGGCGCCCACGTGCGGCGCGCCGACGTGCTGACGATGCGCGGCCGGCGGCTCGAGGTGACCCCCCTCGACGACGACGCGCCCGCCTGGCTGGACGTGGACGGCGAGGCGCCCGGGCGCGCGCCGGCCACCTTCGAGGTGCAGCCGGGCGCGCTGCGCCTGCTCACGCCAGCAGGTCGGTGAGGGCGCGGGCCAGCCGGCGGTAGTCGCGGGCGTGGTTGTAGAGCTGGGCGCTGACGCGCACCAGGCGCTGGGGCGCCGCCGGGAAGGGCACCACCGGCACCTCGAAGCCGCGGGCCACCAGCGCGAGCTGGAGGGGATCGGGGGTGAAGGCGTCGCGGGCCTCGGCCACCGGATCGTCGGGCAGCGGCGCGGCGGCCATGGCCCCCACCATCGCCGGCTCGCAGGGGGGCACGACGCCCAGCGCGCCGCACAGCGTGGCGCGCGCCTCGAGGGCGACCGCGCGGTTGCGCGCCCGCAGGGCCGGCCAGCCGCCGGGCAGCAGACCCCCCATCACCTCGAGCGCCGTGGGCGCGCACAGCCAGGGGGTGGGGTCGTCGGTGCCCGTCCAGTCGAACTCCAGGTGCAGCCGCGCCTTCGCGCCCTCGGGCATCGCGTGGCCGTGGCTGATGGTCAGCGGGCGCAGGCCCGCGCGGCGATCCGGGCGCACCCAGAGGAAGGCCGCGCCCTTCGGCGCGCAGACCCACTTGTGCAGGTTGGCGGCGTAGTAGGCCGGCTGCAGGGCGCGCAGCGAGAGCTCCACCTGACCGGGCCCGTGGGCGCCGTCGACCAGCGTGTCCACGCCCCGCTCGGCCAGCGCGGGCACCAGCCGCTCGATCGGCAGCACCAGGCCGGTGGGGCTGGTGACGTGATCGAGCACGCACAAGCGCGTGCGCGGCGTCACCGCGTCCAGCACCGCGTCCACCACGCCCTCGACGCTCGCCCGGGGCCAGGGCAGGCGCGCCACCGTCACCCGCGCGTCGGCGCGCCGGGCCACGAAGCGCGCCGCGTTCAGCACCGCCCCGTACGCGTGGTCGAGCACCAGCAGCTCGTCGTCCGGCGCCAGCTCGAGCGACCGCAGCACCGCGTTGACGCCCTCGCTCGCGTTGCGCACGAACACCAGCCCGTCGGGCGGCGCGTCCACGAAGGCCGCCACCGCCTCGCGCGCGGCGTCGAGCAGCGCCCAGCGATCACGCATCATGAACTGCACCGGCTGGCGCTCCATCCGCGCCCGCCAGTCGGCCTGCGCCTCGAGCACCGCGCGCGGGCAGGCGCCGAAGGAGCCGTGGTTCAGGAAGGTGACCGCCGGGTCGAGGGTCCAGTGTTCACGCATCGAGGGGCTTTCGGTGAGCGGTGGCGCGACTATGATGCCGCGCATGCTCGAACTCTACATCTCGCCGGGCGCGTGGGGCACGGTCAGCACCAGCCCTTTCTGCGCCAAGGTCGCCGCCTACGTGAAGTTGGCCGGCATCGAACACAAACTGCGCACCGCGGACTTCCGCAAGGCGCCCCGGGGCAAGATCCCCTACATCCGCCACGGGGAGACGGTGATGGGGGACTCGACCCACATCATCGACTACCTGAAGACCACCTTCGGTGATCCGCTCGACGGCCAGCTGACCGCGGCGCAGCGGGCGCGCGGTCATCTGGTCAAGCGCACCTGCGAGGAGAGCCTGTACTGGGTGATCGTCTACAGCCGGTGGAACCGCGAGGACTTCCCCAAGGCGATGAAGGGCTACCTCGCGGGCCTGCTGCCGGGCGCCCTGCGGCCCATCCTGCTGCCGATGATCCACAAGAAGTCGCTCAAGCAGCTGGCCGCGCAGGGCACCGGGCGCTTCTCGCGCGCGGACGCCTTCCAGCGTGGCCTGGACGATCTCCAGGCGCTCGCCGAGACGCTCGGGGACGGCCCCTTCCTGCTCGGCGACGCGCCCACCAGCTACGACGCGACGCTGTACGCGTGGCTGGACAGCGCCGCCGCGACCCAGACCGACAACCCGCTGACCCCCTTCGTCCGCGAGCACGCCGGCCTGCAGGCCTACCTCGAGCGGATGCGCGTCCGGCTGGGCGGCTCGGATCAGCGCGACGGGTAGCAGTGCCCGAAGTCGTCGGGGGCGCCCTCGGCGACGTCCTCGACGCAGCGGCTGTCCGGCGGACAGCCCCCCTCGCTGGGCCGGCAGCGCGGCAGACACTGCGCCCCCACCCCGTTGACGTTCTTGCAGTCGAGGCCCGCGGCGCAGTCGAAGCTGACGCAGGCCTCGCCGCGCCCCTTGTCGCCCCCGAAGTTGCAGATGTAGCCGACGCCCAAGGGCAGCCACGAGCCGACCCGGCTGCACACCAGGCCCTCGCCGCAGGCGTCCGCGTCCAGCGGATCGCAGCCCGGGGCGCACCCGCCGCCGTGGCCGGCGTTGCCGATGGCGACGCACACCTCGTCC
>JAUHXL010000155.1 GCA_030426945.1 bacterium | reverse complement strand
TTCACGCTGACGCCCGAGGGGGACGGTACGAAGGTCGTGTGGGGGTCGACCTTCGACAACAACTTCATGAGCAAGGCGTTCGGCCTGTTCGTGGACATGGATGCGATGATCGGCAAGGACTTCGAGCAGGGCCTCGCGACGCTGAAGGCGGCCGCGGAGAAGTCGAAGACGGCGTCCCCCGTGGCGGTGCCCGACGTCCCGCCGACGCCTGCGCCCGACGCGGCCGCGCCCGCTGCCCCGGCCGGGGACGCGGGCGCGGCGCCCGCCGCCGACGCGGGCTGACAGTCCGCGACGGCGGACGCAGCGACGCATCCAACCCACGACGCGACGACCGGACCGGGGGCCATGAGCGACGAGCGCAAGCGCCACTTCTCGATGCTTCGGGACTTCGTCGGGGCCGATCTCATCACGCTCGGCAACGCCGCCTGCGGCACCACCGTCGTCTTCCTCTGCCTGGGCTACCTCGACCCCGAGACGCCGCCCGGCTGGCACACCCCCTACATCTGGACGGCCTTCGCGCTGATGCCGCTGGCCTTCATCTTCGACGCGCTCGACGGCGCCGTGGCGCGCTGGCGCCGAAAGCAGTCACCCCTGGGCGCCGACCTCGACTCGCTGGCCGACATCGTCTCGTTCGGCGTCGCGCCCGCGGCCCTCGGCTTCACGCTCGGGATGCGCGGCGGCTGGGACGCGGTGATCCTGGTCTACTTCGTGTGTTGCGGCATCAGCCGCCTCGCCCGCTTCAACGTCACCGCCGAGGCGCTGGCCGACGAGGCCACGGGCAAGGTGAAGTACTTCGAGGGCACACCCATCCCCACCAGCCTCGTGCTGGTGGCGGTGCTCGCGGTCGCCTTCGCTCAGGGCGCCACCGGCCCCGACCTGTGGGGCGGGGAGTATCGGCTGGGCCCCTTCCTGCTGCACCCGCTGACGCTCATGTTCGCGCTCAGCGGCTCGGCGATGATCAGCGCGACGCTCCGCATCCCCAAGCCTTAGGACCCTCACCCTCAGCAGGGCGGGAAGGCCACGAAGAACGTCACCGACGTCTGCGACGTGCCGTCGTCGTCGGTCGCCTCGAGCGTCATCACCGCCTCGTAGCCGCCGCAGCGGTAGCCCAGCCCGTCGAGGGGCCGCCAGCTCAGCGTCGGCTGACAGACGGCGCCCGCCGCGCACTGCCCCGAGTCCACCACCACGCCGTCGCCGCCGACGCGGCGCGCGCGGAGCGTCCAGTCAATCACGCTGTCCATGTCGGGATCGACCGCCGAACCGCGCACCTGAAACGCCTGGTTGCCCGCGTAGCCGTTGCCCTCGATGGGCGACAGCAGCGTCACGATGGGCGGCGCGTTCAGCGGCGGATCAGGCACGTTCACGACGCGCGAGACGCTGCGCGACACGTTGAAGGCGTCCGTCGCGCGCAGGGTGAGCGTTCGCTGACCGTTGCCCTGGAAGGCGACCTCGGGGTGGCAGCCCGTGTACGGGAACGGCGCGTCGCCGGCGTCGTCGCTGGTCCACTGCAGCCGGTCGCACGGCACGCCCAGCACCTGGTTGGGATCGGTCGCGCTGCCCCGCAGCACGTAGGGGATGCCCTCGTACAGGCTGTCGAAGTCCATCGCCGGGGCGTCGATCGAGGGCACCGGCGGATCGTTGCTGACCCGCACCTGGACGCTGTCCGTGCCCACGCGGTAGCGGCTGTCGCGCGCGCTGACCGTCAGCGTGTGGACGCCGACGGTCGATAGCGCCGCGCTCAGGTCGGGGCCGAACCCGAGGTGGCCGTCGCGATCCGAGGTCCAGGTCAGCGCGCAACAGTCCGGACCGTCCTCGACGTCGTTGGCCACCGCGCGCAGGCGCAGGCCGAAGAAGCCGCCCTGCGCGATCTCGGCCTGATGCTCGGGCTCGAGGATTGTGACCGTCGGCCTCGCGTCGTCGCTGAAGCAGGCGTCGGTCTGATAGGCCGAGGTCAGCGCGTCGCCGAGGAAGGGATCGAGCTTGCGCCACACGTTCAGCGTCGGCTGCATCGCGTTCGGCATGATGCCATCGCACAGGTAGCTGCGCAGGAAGCCGCCGATGCCGGGCTCGGGCGCCGTCAGCGCGAAGGGCCCCGGCTGCCAGATGTGGCAGGTACGACAGTTGGGCCGCACCACCTGGTTGTAGGCCTGGGCGTGCGTCAGCCAGCCGGGCAGGGGATCCGGCGTCGAGGTGGTCGCCCCCGGCGTGTCCACGTCGGGGTGGTACAGCGAGTCGATGTACTCGGCGTAGGGCCCCGTGTTGCCGTGCGTCAGCTTCACCAGCCGGTTCAGCGCGCGCAGACGCTCCTCCTGCTCCGGCTTGCTCCAGCCCGGCGCCCAGTGCGCGTACGCGTAGGCCGGCGCGTCGAAGAACACGAAGCGCCCGCCCTGATCGCCCCCGTTCTCCTTCCAGTCCTGCGTCCGCCCGTGGCAGTGCCCGCAGACGCCGGGCACGCGCTTCGGGCCGCTGGTGTCGAAGTAGGTGGTCGGCGTCAGATCGCCCTCGGGCGTGAACGCCAGGAACTTCACGATGCGCGGACCCTCCGGGCCGGGCGTGTACTCCATGCACACCGTGTCGCCCACCGCCTCGTCGTGCACGGTGTCGTCGAGCGCCTCGACCACCGGCCCGCCGACGTGCCCGTACTTGGCGACGCAGCACGCCATCGTGATGTCTTCCGGCGTGCTGCCCTCGGCGTGGCACACCCCGCGCCGCCCCAGCCCGAACTCCTGCGGGTTGTAGAACGCGACCGCGGCGGCCTCGTCCTGCGCGGTGAAGCCCTTCATCTGCTTCCACTGGGCCAGCGTCAGACCCGGCTCGTAGCCGAGCATCGCGTAATAGTCCCACCCCTCCTCGGTGGTGTTCACGATGCGATCCAGCCAACGCTCCCGCGGCAGCACCCGGTCGATGCGCAGCCACCCGTTGCAGCCCTCGTTGCCCCGCACGTAGGGGTAGAAGATGCCGTTGACCGCGGGGTTCGCCGACGTGGCCGACTTCCAGTCGATCAGCTGGGTCGGATCGGTCAGCGACAGGATGTCGAAGTACACCACCTCGAAGGGGGGCAGCCCGCGCACCACGTTGATCGACTGCGTGGGGATCCACTCGTCGCTGACCACGCCGCCGCTGTTCGGCGGCCCCGCGTAGGGCACGCGCGCCCGCAGCACGAACTGCCCCAGCAGCTCGGGCGCCACGTCGACGCGGATGCAGGCCTCGTCGTCGCCCGCGACGATGCCGACGCTCCAGGCCGAGAAGTGATCGACCTCGGCCCGGTACACGTTCCCATCGAGCGTCGCTTCGCCCTCCACCACCCACAGCCCGCTGTTCTCGTCCAGCCGCAACAGGTCGAGCGCCTCGGGGCGCTCGTCCCCGGGCGGCGCCGGGAAGCTGAGCACCGCGCGCCGCCGCCCCTGCAGACCGTGGTCGGCGCCGTCGGTCCGCACCGTCACGTCGGCCGCCGCGAACAGCCGCGCGGCGCGCACCTCGCCGTCCTCCATCTGCACCCTCTTGCCGCCCGGGAAGCGCGCGGGCAACCGCGGGTCGTAGCCCACCAGGCTCACCTCGGCCTGCTGCGGCGCGCCGCGCCCGCCCTGATCGAGGATGCCCTGCGGCAGGTACAGCTGCACCAGACCGGCCTCGTCCTGCACCGTGTGTTCGTCGTGCACGCTCAGGACGTGCCGGGTCATCGGCCGCAGCACGAAGCGCACCCCGTCCTGCCCGCGCTCGAACGCTCGCCGCCCGTCGGCGAAGCCGTCCGCGCGCACCCGAAGCACGAACGGTCCGTCGAAGATGGGCTCCAACCGGAAGAAGCCCTCGGCGTCGGTCTGCACCTGCGTCCGCGTGATCGACACGGTGGCGCCCTCGATGGGCAGGCCGTCGGCGTCGAGCACGTGGCCCGACACCGCGGGCCGCATCGTCGTCACCCGCAGCACGCCGCGCGCCTCGCCGTAGCCGCCGCGGCCGTCGCTCACCTCGGCCAGCACGATCAGCTGGGACGAAGCCGCGGGCAGGGTGATCGTCGCCGTCCCGTCGCCGTCGCCGGGCATCGGCGCGCCGTGCGCATCGACGAAGCGCCAGGTGAGGGGGTCGCCGTCGTCGTCCCTCGCTTCCACGCGCACCCGCACCTGCGAACCCGGCTCGCCCTGGAACAGCGGCGTGCCGTCCATGGCCTCGAAGCTCATCGCGCCCACGGCGGGCGGCGTATTGTCGACGAGTACGTCCACCGAGCGCGCGGCCGCGTCGGGCTCGAAGTCGGCCTCGTCGATGACCCAGTCCACCTCGCCGGCGCTCCCCCCGCAGTCGGCCACCACGCGGTAGCCGCCCACCCCGGTCAGGCCGGTCAGCACGAACGCGGCGTCGCCGTCCGTCTCGCCTTCGGCCAGCACCTCGCCGTCGGGCGCCTGCAGCGTCACCGCCGCGGTGAGCGTCGTACCGAACGCCTCCGACCGCCGCGCGCACGGCGAGCCGTCCGCCAGCAGCACGCGGCCCCGCAGCGCGCCGTCCCACGCTCGCAGCTCGACGTGCCGCGCGTGGTAGGGCGAGTCCTCCGTGATCTCGACCGGTTCCGGGTGACACGCGCTGCCCAGTCGGCCCGCCCGCGCGCACACCCGATAGGTGCCCAGCGGGTGCGGCGGGATCTCGTAGCGACCCTCGCCGTCGGTCACCACCCATTCGCCCACGCGCCGCGGCTCGTCCTGCTCCAGCCGCACCTCGGCGCCGGTCAGCGGCGCGCGATCGTCCACGCCCGGGCCGGTGCGCACGAACACGCGCCCCATCACCCGGCCCATGAAGTTGGGCGTCGCGCCCCGGATGGGGCCGACGTCGTGGGGCCCGCGCGCGTCCGTCGAGCCCCCGTCGGTCGGCGGCGGCCCCGCGTCTTCGGGCGCCCGCGCGTCGCCCGCCGGCGGCGCGCCGTCCGCCAGCGGCCTCGCGTCCCCCGGCGCGCCGTCCGCGACCACGCCGTCGCCTTCAGCGCCGCCCCCGTCCACGCCCGCGCCGCCGTCGTCACACGCGCACACCGCCGCGCACCACGCGGCCAACGCCACCCTCCCGATGGCAACTCTCATCCGAACCCCCTCCCGGCGCCGCGGGGACGGCGCCGTCGGACAGACGGTCGGGCCGCCCGCCGGGTCGCCAATGCGCGGCGCCGCACGTTTCTTCCCCACCGACCCCGAAGGCCGTAGGCTGGCGCCGTCGAGGGAGGGTACCATGCGTCGAGACACCACCGCCGGGGACCCCTGGTTGCTGCTCACCGTCATCGGCGGCGGCGGCTTCCTCACCGGCTTCCTGGCCCGCGCCACGACGGGCGTGTCGTTCAGCCAGGCCTTCGTGGCCGGCGTCCTGGGCCTGCTGGCGCTGGGCTTCCTGGGCCTGCTCGTGCGCGCGCTCGAGGGCGGCGAGGGCGTCGCCATCTACCCGCGTTACACCGGCCTGGGTCGCAACGCCGGCTGGACGCTCAGCCGCCCGGCCGTGTACCTGCTGGTCGCGCTGGGGCTGACCGGCGCGGCGATCAAGGCGTGGCCCGAGCCGCCCGCCGCCACCACGCAGGCGGCGAACAAGTGACCGGGGCGCACCCGCCGCTGCTGCTGCTGAAGCGCCCGCTCGAGCCCCTGTCGCCCGAGGCGCGGCGCGGGGGCGAAGAGAGCGTCGTCATCGACTCGCCGGCCCGTCAGCGCCTGGCCCGCGAGGTCGAGCGCTACGTCGCCGGCGAGATCACCGGCCGCGCCTTCCTGGTCAGCGGCGCCGCGGGCGCGGGCAAGACGACCATGGTGCTGTCGGCCATCGAGCGCGCGGCCACGCGCTGCGCGAAGAAGGGGCGGCGCCCTCTGCCCGTGCGCCTGAGCGCGCCCGCGCTGGTCGAGAGCCTCGACGTCCCCCCGACCGCGGCTCAGACCCCCCCCGAGGATGCGAAGAAGCAGGAGAACAAGCGGCTGATGATGCTGCTGGCGCAGGCCCTCGCCAAGGCGACGGCCGACGCCTTCCTCGATCGCTTCGAGGGCGCCGCCGGCGACGACGAGCGGCTGCGCGACACCGTGGCCGAGCTGCGCGTGGCCCTCGAGGGTGCGCCCACCTTCGACGAGCTGCAGAGCGTGTGGCGGCAGTTCGAGGTCGCGCGCGACGGCGTGCTGTTCGAGGGCACGTCGCGGCGGCAGGGCATCCGCGAGCTGGGCGCCCTGTGGCACACGCTGCGGGTGCACCAGGTGGTCACCGGCCAGCTCACGGTCAAGACGGAGAACGACCAGACCGATATTGACAAGACCGAGACGAAGGCCGAGCTGAGCCCCTCACCCAGCAAGCTGTACGACGCGACCCTCGCGCTCTTCGCCGGCGCGGCCGTCGGTGGCGGGGCCGCCGCCGAGGGCGAGTATGGTCTCGCCGGCGTGTTGGCCCTCGGCGGTACGCTGCTCGCCAACGCGGTGCTCAAGTACACGCGCACCACCAGCGTCGAGCGCAAGCGCGCGCTGACCTACGACTTCGAGCCCACGCTCAGCCTGGCCTCGCTCTCGCGCCTGCTGCCGGCGCTGGCCGAGCAGCTGCGCACCATCGGGCTGGCGCCCGTCTTCGTGGTCGACGATCTGGATCGGGTGGGCGCGGCCGAACAGGTCGAGCGGACGGTGGGTCGGCTGAAGTCCTACTTCACCGACCAGGCGTTCTTCGTGTTCCTCGGCGAGCCCCCGGCCGACGGCGAGCGCAACGGCTACTCGGACACGCTGTTCCTGGCCTATCGACCCGAGCACGTGCGCGCCTACCTCGACCGCGTCGTCTGCGCGGCGCGGCCGGACGCCGACGACGCCGCCGAGACCGAGGCCGAGCGCGCGCTGGTCAACTACGCGCTGCTGTTGCGGTCCGGGCTGCGCATGAGCCACCTGCACGCCGAGCTCGACGGGCTGTGCGCCGGCGACGACGTGCTGGTCGCGGACGCGCCGCGCACGCGGCCGCGCGACTGGCCCGCCATCGGGGCCGAGGTGTTCCTGCAGCTGGTCGTCGAGCAGGTGCTGGGCGACGACGCGCTGGTCGAGCGGCTGGCCCACGACGACCGCTTCGCGCACGCGGCCATCGAGCTGCTGTATCGGCTGGCCGATCGCTGGCGCGCCGAGGCGCAGGTGCCCGGCGCGCCCGAGGACCTGCTGGCCGACCTGCGCCAGGGCGCGCCGGCGTTGCAGCGGTCGAGCGACGAGCGGCTGCTGCGCGACATGGTGAAGGAGGCGCTGCGGCTGCTGTCGGTGCGCGGCGCGCTGGCCGCGCAGGCGCACCACGCGGGCGTCTCGCAGTCGGTGCTGGGTGTGTTGCCCCCGGTGATGCTGGCGGCGACGTGCGACGGCACGCTGGCCTGGCAGATCGACCCCAACGGTCGGCCGGCGGCTGGCACCTGGGCGCCCGAGGCCGCGCCGCCCGAGGCCGCCGACGAGGTGGCCGAGTCGGCGGTGTCGGCGCCCGCGGCGCGCCTGCCCGAGCGGTCGACCCGGTCGATGTCCGATGACGCGCTGCGCCCCGCCGGGGCCGCCATGGGCGCCCCGCCCGATCCCTCGCTCCACCCGGCGGGCGCCGCGCTGGGCGCCTCGCCGCCCGTCGAGACGCCGCGCCCGGCCGCGCCTCCGCGCGCCGTGCAGCAGGCCCCCACGCGCGCGCCGCTGGTGTCGCCCGCCGCGCGCAGCTTCGACGCCGTGCGCGAGGGCCTGCTGGCCGCCACCGACCGCAAGGTGCGCCTGCCGGACTGGGAGCAGAAGGTCGGGGGCCTGCCCGGCGCCCCGCGCCTCGAGGCGGTCGAGGCCGCCGTCGAGGCGGTGCGCGAGGGCGCGCTGAGGCCCGCCGACGAGCGCCTGATCGAGCGCTACGTCGCGCACCTGACCACGCGCCGGCCGCTCATCGCCCGCGCCCTGGTCTGCGCCTCCGCCCTCCGCGGCGTCGCGCGCGCCGCGAAGCACCCCGAGGCCGACAACTGGCACTGGGCGCTCGGCGTCGTCTCGGCCGGCCTGCGCTTCCGCACCGATCCGCTCGAGACGGTGCTGCAGCGCCTCGACTGTCGCGCGCTGTTGGACCACCTCGGTCTGCGTGACGACTCGGGGTTGTGGGGCCTGCGCGATCCCGAGTGCCTCACTTGGAGCGAGCTGGCCGCGACGCTCCCGACGCTGGAGCAGGAGGCCCACAACCGCGCCGAGCGTCTCACCGACGACCCATGGCCCGACTTCCGGCAGCGAACGCTGGCCTGGCTGAAGGACGAGGCCGTGCCCCCCGCCGACCTCGCCGCGCTGTTCGCGCTCGTCGCCCGCCGGGGCCCCTACGCGCACCTCGAGTGGGTCGGCGAGCGCCACCCCGGCATCGGCGCCTGCAGCGCCGCGCTGCTCGACCTGCTGGACACCCCGCGCACGCCCGAGAACGGCTGGCTGGTCGGCGCCCTGCTCTGCGGCCTCGGCTTCCCCAACCGGGTGGCCGATCTCGCCAAGGACGTGCCCGCCGACGATCCGCTCGCGACGCTGGCCGCGACGCGCCCGGCGCCCCGCGCCCGCGCCCTCGCCGCCTGGACCACGTCGCTGCAGGCCGCCCCGCCCGCCGGCCGCGCGGTCCTCTCGCTGCGCCCCACCGACGCGGCGTCGCTCCAGACGGCCGCGCGCACCACGGTCGTCCTGCTGCACGCCGACTGCGTCGTCCAGCACGTCGACGCCACCCCCGACCACGCCGCGGCGGTCGCCGGCCTGGCGCGCGAAGGCGCGCCGGTCGAGGTGTGCGCGAGCTGGCGCGCCGCGGCGGCGTGGTTGGAGACGCGGTGAGGGGTGGGGCGTACGGGGTTTGTGGGGCGTACGGGGTTTGCAGCCCGTACGTACGCCCGCTAGCCTGTCGGGTGGAGGTGCCCCATGCGCGTCTCGGCTTCGAAGCTGCGGGCCGACATCTACCGCCTGCTCGACAAGGTCCTCGAAACGGGTGAGCCGCTCGTCATCGAGCGCAACGGACGTGAACTGCGCATCGTGTGTGATCCGCCGCGCTCTCGCCTCGATCTGATCGTGCCCAACCCCGACGTGGTCAACGGTGACGCGGACGACCTGGCGTCGATTGACTGGTCGGACGAGTGGAAGCCGCTGCTGTGATTCATGTGGACACGCACGTCCTGGTCTGGCTTCGCCAGGGTCGGGCCGGCAAGTTCCCGGAGGCGGCACGACAAGCGCTGCTGGGCCCGGTGCGCATGTCGCCCATGGTCGAGCTCGAACTGTCCCTGTTGTTCGAAATCAGGAGGCTCAACGAGCGGCCGGCCGCCTTGATCGCGGCGCTGACACCCGCCATCGATCTTCGGGTGTGCGACGCTCCGTTCGGTGAGGTGACCCGAGTCGCCCACGGGCTGACCTGGACGCGTGATCCGTTCGATCGACTGATTGCCGCGCAAGCGAAGCTCGCCGGCGTGCCTTTGCTGACGTACGACGGCAGAATCCGCGAGCATTGCCCATTCGCCTTCTGGGACGCGCGACCGGACGCTTGACCCCACCCCGCGCCCTCCCCATCCTGCGCTGCCCGCGCGCTGGACTGGGAGGCCGCGATGCAGAGCCGGCTGGCCGGCGTGTGGTGGATCCTCGCCGCGTCGGTGTCCTTCTCGATCATGGGCGCGCTGGTCAAGGCCGCGCAGCCGGCGATGTCGTCGCTGCAGGTCATCTTCTGGCGCTGCGTCGTCGTCGTCATCGTCGCGCAGGTGATGGTGCGCCGGTCGGGCGCGGGCCTGCGCCCCGGCAGCCCCAAGCTGATGGCGGCGCGCTGCCTGGGCGGCCTGACCGCCATGTTCTGCTTCTTCGAGACGCTGGGCCGCCTGCCCCTGGGCACCGCCACCGCCCTGCAGTACACGTCGCCCGTCTTCACCGTGATCTTCGCCGGCCTGCTGCTGGGCGAGCGCGTCGGCCCGCGCCAGATCACCCTGGTCGGCCTCGCCTTCGCCGCCGTGCTGCTCATCCTGCGCCCGAGCTTCGACGTCGGCGCCGGCCCCCTGCTGGTCGGCCTCACCGGCGGCCTGCTCGCCGGCTGGGTCTACACCATCGTCCGCCGGCTTCGCCTCACCGACTCACCCGCCCGCATCGTCTGGTGGTTCGCCGTCACCGGCGCCGTCGCCACCTTCCCCTTCGCCGTCGCCGACGGCCTGCCCGCCACCCCCCGCGAGTGGGCCCTCGCCCTCGGCATCGGCCTCGGCGCCACCGGTGGCCAGCTCGGCATGACCCAGGCCTACCGCGTCGAGCAAGCCTCGGTCGTCGGCCCCTTCAGCTACGCCACGGTCATCGTGTCCACCCTCGCCGGCGTCCTGTTCTTCGGCGAACCCCTCGCCCCCAGCGCCGCGGTCGGCACCGCGCTGTTCGTACTGGCGGGCGCCCTGTTGGCGCGCGGCGCGGGACGGTGAGAGACTGGGGCGGCGATTCACTCGCGATGTCGGCGCGATGCCAAGTAGGTGGGCATTGGACCGGTTTGGTTGGCTATTTGGGTCCGACCCCAAGGGGGATCCTACCGAGGAACTCCACTCCGCCGACCCGACCGTCCTCGAGGATGTCGACGATGAGGTCTCCTCGTTCTGGATCGTTAAGCGCGGCGCTGTGCTGGTATTGCCACGCCGAACCCACTCGGTTCGGAGCACTCGCATCGACGAAGTAGACGTAGGCACGACCGCCGGACCGTGCCCTCTTACATTGCGCGAGCGCGTCGGCCAAATGGGGCTGCTGTTCGCGAGCGAGGCACACGAGCCATTCCGGATCGTAGTCCTCCCATCCGTCGCTCGGGCCTGGACGCCCGTTCACACCGGCGCCAGTTCCGCCAAGTCGAAGTCGAAGCCCGGCAGCAGCGGCGAGGTCAACGCCCCGTTCAACATCTCTTGCCCCTCGAGCCGCTCGCCGAACCGACGCTCGACGACGCCGTTCCAATGGACCAACCAGTACTCGGGCACGCCCGCTTCGGCGTAGAGCGCGCGCTTCGTGATGCGGTCGTCGACGACATCGCGGGACAGCACCTCGACGCACAGCAGCGGGATGCGATCGACCGGCCCCTCTTGGTCGTTCGCGATCACGCCGGCCATCACGAACAGGTCTGGCTGCAGAATACGGCCCGGCCCGAAGCGGATGTCGAAGGGGGCATGGCCGACCGTGAAGCCCTCGATCGCCCGCGCCCAGGTCTCGAGCGCGATCAACAGCGTCTTCACCAGCCGCTGGTGGCGCCAACTCGGCGTCGGCGCTTCGACCACCTCGCCGTCGACCAGCTCCACGCGGCGCATCACCTCGGGGCGCCGCAAAAACGCCGCTTCGGTCTCCAGCCTTTGCCCATCTGCAGCCATGGCGCCGAGTCTACGCCGGCCCCGCCCCGATCACCACCGCCCCTACGACCGCTCCTCGTTCCGCGGCCCCGGGCCCCACGCAGGCGTGGCCTCCGTCCGCGTCTCGAGGAAGCGCGCCAGCTTGTGGAAGTCGCTGCCCGTCTCGATGAAGCGCACCTCGGTGACCATGGTCTCCGGGTTCACCAGCTCGCTGAAGGGCACGTAGGTCAGCCCCAATTGGCCGTGCACGCTGACCATGTGGCCGTCGAGGCCCTCTTCGCACAGGGCGCGGAAGGCGCCGATGCCGAGCTGGCTGCCGAGCATGACGTCGAAGGCGTGGGGTTGGGCGCAGCGGCCCTCGTAGCCGAGCTGGATGCCGCGCATCTTCTTCTTGCGGCCGGTGCGCTTCTCGTACAGCTCGGTCACGCGCGAGGCGATGAGGTCGGCGAGGTTCACCTTGCCCAGGGACAGGTGGCCGTGCTCGTCGCGGTTGACGCCGCGGATGTAGCGGTCGGGCAGCGTCTCGGCGAGGCCCTCGGCGAGGACGACGGTGCCGTAGTGCTTGCGGTCGCGGGTCTCGCGGGTCAGCACGAGGTCGACGATGCGCTCGGTCAGGGCCTCGACGTTCAGGCAGGGGACGCGGCGCTCTTCGCCGGACTCGGGATCGGTCTGCACGTCGGGCGTCAGCAGCTTGTCGTCCAGGTCCTCGACGGCCAGCACCAGGTTGGCCTCGCCGGCGATGGCGACGCCGTAGGGCAGCCAGCCGGCCTTGCGGCCCATGGTCTCGACGATGAACCACGAGCTGGTGGCGCGGGAGTCGGCGCGCAGGTTCAGCAGCTCCTTGGCCATGAAGTCGACGGCGGTGAAGAAGCCGAAGGTGAAGTCGATGCCGCGGTAGTCGTTGTCGATGGTCTTCGGCAGGTGCACCACGCGCACGCGGCGGGCGTCGTCGGGCAGCGTCTGCTGGTAGCAGTAGAGGAAGTTGGCCGTCTTCAGCGTGTCGTCGCCGCCGATGGAGATCAGCGCGTCGATCTCGAGGTCGACCAGGGCGTTGTAGACGTTGCGCAGGCGCACGGTCTTGGACGGATCGGCCAGGTCGTCGCGCTTCTCGATGCCCTTGCCGGGGTTCGTCCGCGCGGTGCCGATGCAGATGCCGCGCTCGTTGCGCAGGCCGCGCACGTCGCCGCTCTTGAAGATGCGGTAGTGCACGTCGGGCAGCAGGCGGTGGCTGACCGGGTGGTAGTCCACGAGGTTCGAGTAGCCGTGGAAGAAACCGACGACCTCGCGGCCGCTCTCGAGGAACGAGACGGCGGCCGCCGAGATGACCGCGTTGGCGGCCGGCGCGGGGCCGCCGCTGAAGATGATGCCCACGCGGCGCACCGGCGCGGGACGGGTCGTGGCGCTCATGTTGGCCTCCTGGGCCGACTGTCGGCCGGCGCGCTAGAGTAACTCCAATCAGAGTCACGGTGTAAAGGCGCGCGGTGAGTCGCGGCGCCGACGCCGCGGAAATGCTGTCACCTGCCGCCGATGTTCGTACACTCCGCAGCCGCGGCCAAGGGGCCGCGAAAAACGAAGGGGGCGAGGTCCGCCCGTGTGCGCTCTGAATCGGTCGGGCGATCAGCTCTCGGCTGTCGGCTCTCAGCTCCGTCGCGGCGGACCGCGACGTCGCGTCTCGGCGCGGCGCCGCCCGGCTGAGGGCTGACCGCTGATGGCTGACAGCCCGTCGAAATCACAGCGGAACCTCCCGACCAAAGAAGTAAAGGAAGGAGCCACCGTGCGTGGACTCGTCGCGCTCGTCGTCCTCGTTGCCGCCGCTCAGGCCCACGCTCAGGCGTGTCCCGTCGGCGCGGATCTGAAGGCCACCCAGGTGGTCGCCACCATCGCGGGCAAGCCGGTGAAGCTGTCCGAGGTCGACGCGCGCGCCGCGTCGGCGGTGTGCAAGGCCCGCATCACCTACCAGCAGGCGCTGCACGACGTGCGGCAGGAGGCGCTCGACGCGCTCATCGGCGAGCGGCTGGTCGAGGCGGCGGCCAAGAAGGCCGGCACGTCGGCGCAGGCCTTCGTCGAGGCCGAGCTGGCCAAGGCGCCGCCGCCCAGCGAGGCGGACGTGCGGGCCATCTTCGACCAGTACAAGGACCGCATGCCCAGCCAGGACTTCGCCGAGATGCGGCCGCAGATCGAGCAGGCGCTGGCCGGGCGCGCCAAGCAGGATGCGTTCGAGGCGCTGGTCGGCCGGCTGCGCGACGAGGCCAAGGTGAGCGTCGATCTGCCGGTGGTGCGCCTGCCGGTCGAGCCCATCGGCCCCAGCCGCGGGCCGAAGGACGCGCCGGTGACCATCGTGGCCTTCGCCGACTTCGAGTGCCCCTACTGCGGGCGCGCGGCGGCGACGGTGGAGGCGGTGCGGGCGAAGTACGGCGACAAGGTGCGGCTGGTGTTCCGCGACTTCCCGCTGGCGTTCCACGCGAGCGCGGTGCCG
>JAUHXL010000741.1 GCA_030426945.1 bacterium | reverse complement strand
CGGTTGATCCCCGCGCGCCGCCGTGGCACACCCCCACCACTGCGCCCGGAGGCCCCCATGTCGATCCTGCCCCCCGTCTACGCCCGCTTGACCGACCACGTCGCCGCCGCCGTGCGCGCCGCGTTCCCCGACCTCGAGGCCATGCCCGACGTGCAGGTGGTGCGCAGCAAGCCCGACTTCCCGAGCGACTACCAGACCGCCGTGGCGATGCAGCTCGCGAAGCCCCTGCGCCGCGCGCCGCGGCAGATCGCCGAGGGCATCGCCGAGGCGCTGCGCGCACGCACGGCCGATCTGATCGCCACCGTCGACATCACCGGGCCTGGCTTCCTCGCCCTCACCCTGTCCGACGCCGGCCTCGCCGACGTCCTGGCCGAGCAGGTCGCCTCGCCGCGGCTGGGCGCGCCCACCCTCGAGGGCACCGTCGTCATCGACTTCTCGTCGCCCAACGTCGCCAAACAGATGCACGTCGGCCACCTGCGCTCGACCATCATCGGCGACGCCCTGCGCCGCATCGGCACCTTCCTCGGCCACACGGTCGTCGGCGACAACCACATCGGCGACTGGGGCACCCAGTTCGGCCAGCTCATCTACGCCTGGAACCACTGGCGCGACGACGACGCCTACGCCGCCGACCCGGTGGCCGAGCTCGAGCGCCTGTACGTGAAGTTCCACCAGGCGTCGGCGCTGGACGACGCCCTCAACGACGCCGCCCGCGCCGAGCTGGCCAAGCTGCAGGCGGGCGACCCGACCAACCGCGCGCTGTGGGCGAAGTTCCGCGACGACAGCCAGCACGCCTTCGACGAAGTCTACGACCGCCTGGGGGTGCGCTTCGACGAGACGCTGGGCGAGTCGTTCTACCACGAGATGCTCGCCCCGCTGGTCGACGACCTGACCGCCCGCGGCCTGGCCGAGCGCAGCGAGGGCGCCATGTGCGTCTTCTTCCGCGACGAGAACGGCGAGGAGACCCTGCCGCCCTTCCTGGTGCAGAAGAAGGACGGCGCCTTCCTCTACGCCACCACCGATCTGGCCACCATCCGCTACCGCAAGGAGCGCTGGGATCCCGTCCGCGTCATCTATGTCACCGACCTGCGCCAGCGCCTGCACTTCCAGCAGCTGTTCGCGACGGCGGCCAAGATGGGCATCGACACCCGCCTCGACCACGTCTGGTTCGGCCTGATGAAGCTGCCCGAGGGCAGCTTCAGCACCCGCAAGGGCAACGTCATCGCGCTGAAGACGCTGCTCGACGAGGGCGAGGCGCGCGCCCGCGCCGTGCTCGAGGCGCGCAACGCCGAGCAGGACGACGCGCTGAGCGCGGAGGAGATCGACGCCCTGGCCCCGATGATCGGGCTGGGCGCCATCAAGTACGCCGATCTGTCGAACCACCCGCAGACCGACGTGGTGTTCGAGTTCGACAAGATGCTGGCGCTGAACGGCGACACCGCGGTGTACCTGCAGTACACCTCGGCGCGGACCCACGCGGTGCAGCGCAAGGCCGAGGCCGCGGGCGCGCCGACGCCGGACGGCCACCCGGTGCACCTCGAGGCGCCCGAAGAGCGCGACCTGCTGCTTCACCTGCTCGACTTCGGCGCCGCCGTGCACGGCGCCTGGGAGAACGGCCGGCCCAGCGACGTCGCGCACTACCTGTACCAGCTCGCCACGCGCTACCACCGCTTCTACGCCAAGTGCCCGATCCTCAAGGCGGAAGGGGCGCTTCAGGCGTCGCGCCTGAGCCTGAACGCGCTGACCCAGCGCGCGCTGACGGCCGGCCTCGACCTGCTGGGCATCGAGGCGCCGATGCGCATGTGACGCGCGGCCCGTCCGGGCAGCGCCGTCAACGGGGGGCGGCGCCCGGCTTGCCGTTGATCGGCAAATCGGCCGCCTTGTCGGCACCGCGCGCGCCGCGATCCTTCGGCTTCTCGGGCGCCTTGACCGGCTGCGCCGCCTCCTCCTCCTCTTCCTTGGCGCTGGGCTTCGGCTTGTAGGTGCGCGACGGGTTCAGCCCCTTCGGATCGGTGCCGGTCCGCCCAGGCAGCGCCGCGGCGCCCTTGCGAGGCGTCTTCCGCTTCGCCTTCGCCTTCGCCTTCGCCGGCGCGGGCTTCGCGCCCTTCACGGCCGGGCTGGGCTTGGCGTCGATGGGCTCCTCTTTCCCCTGCGCGAGGGCGACCGGGGCCAGCAGCAGAGACGACAACACGAACGCGAGCAAACGCATGGTGACCTCCTGAGTGAGCGGCGACCGTCGCCGCCCGGCGGGACGCTGTCAACGGCCGTCGTCACCGAGCGCCGAAAGGCGACGCCGCGCAGGTTGTCGATGCCTGATCGGGACACCTGGGGGTACAGTCCGCCCGGGCCCGTTCCGAGAGAGGGACGGACGGTTCGTCGGCAGAGGGAGAAACCGAACGATGCGATGGAAGACAAGCGGTCCGCTCGGCCGCCTCGTGGTCCTCATGGCCGCCACCACGTTGGTGGCTTGCAACGGCAGCTCGGACGACGAGTGTGGTGACGGTGAGATCTGCACCGACGGTGGGGCGTCCGACGCGACGCCGGGCGCCGGTGGCATGGGCGGCGGCGCCGGCGGCGAGCCCGGCGTCGGCGGCGGCGCCGGCGGCATGGGTGGCACCCCCGGCGTGGGCGGCGAGCCCGGCATGGGCGGCGGCGCCGGCGGCGCGGGCGGCATGGGCGGCGGCGCCGGCGGTGGCGGCGGCGGCGCGGGCGGCATGGGC
>JAUHXL010000154.1 GCA_030426945.1 bacterium | reverse complement strand
GGGCGGCGCGCCGGGCGTGGGCGGCGCGCCGGGCGCCGGCGGCGCGCCCGGCATGGGCGGCGCCGGCGGCACGGTGGACATCCCGCCCAACCCCGACTGCGCGCCCTACTGCGCCTACCTCGAGATGTGCGACAGCTGCCTCGAAGACGACGCGGGCGAGTGCCTCGACACCGACGGCTGCGTCGCCGTCTGCGACGCGCAGGTGCCCGACGCCGCCGCGGCCTGCATCGCCGGTCTGAACGCCTGCGACGAGGACGCCTTCCTCGCCTGCTACGACGCCAACATCGGCGACGACGACTGCGCGAACGCCTGCCGCGTGCTGGACGACTGCGATCAGTGCTTCACCGACGACGAGGGCGAGTGCCTGTCGCTGGCCGGCTGCGCGTTGGTGTGCCGCGACGTGACCCCGCCCGCGGCCGCCGCGTGCATCGCGACGGCGCCCGAGTGCGCGGCGCTGGACGCCTGCTTCCCGTGATCCGGGCGCAGGCTGAAGCCCCGAGCGCGCCGGCCACCGCCGGCCCGCGGGCCGAAGCGACCCGCCGCTTCGGCCCGCGCGTCGCGCCGCGGCGCCTGCGGGCGGCCCTCGGCCCCTTGGTCGCGCTGCTGGGGGCGCCGCTGCTGGGGGTGCCGCTGCTCCTGGCCGGCTGCGACGACGCCGACGACGCGATGGACCCCGGCCCGGACGGCGCCGCGGACGCCGCGTCCCGGTCCGACGCCGCAGCGCCCGACGACGCCGCGACGACGGACGCCGGAGGGCCGGACGCGAGCGCGCCCGCGGACGCGGCGCTCCCCGATCGCAACGCCTGCCGCGACCCCGACACGGCCGGCGCCACCGCCCGCTGCCGCGCCGCCACGCGGCCGCCCGACCACTACGTCGCCGAGGCCCTGCTGTACTTCGACACCCTCGACGTGACGACACCCGAAGAGAACATCCCCGACTACGCCGATCAGGTCGCCCGGTGGGAGTGGCCGCCCTGGCTGATCCTGACCGGCTTCGGCCGCGAGGACATGGTGCGCACCGGCCTGGCGCTGCGCGACCTCGACCCGTCGACCGTGCCGGTGCGCGACTGCCGCTTCTTCGCGGCGCAGCCCTTCGCGCGGTGCTACGTCGTCTTCGAGTACGAGGGCGGCCCCTGCCCCATCTACGAGGAGTTCACCTTCAACGACGCGGGCCAGACCACCTTCATCGAGGCGTGGTCCGACCTGCCCGGCCTACGCCCCGACGGCCTCGAGGACGATCCGTGGGGCGAGGGAGCGGCGTTCCCGCGGCTGGCCACCCGCGTGCCCGGCCTCGGCACCCCGGAGGGGATCATCGCGCTGGACACGCCGTGGATGGAGGCCGCCGCGGCGGCCGATGCCGACGTCGCCGACCTGGCCCTGCGCGCCCAGGACTGGCGCTTCCACTGGGCCGGCGAGCTGGGGCGCGCCGACCGGGACTTCTTCGCGCAGGGCTGCGGGTGGACGAACGACGAGTAGCGGGCGAGCCGTGGGCGGGCCGCGGGGCGGACGACCGGCAGGGCCGCCCGGCACGCTTCCACCATCCCAAACCCCCACCCACCCGATGAGGGGTATCGGACAGAACCCCCGGCGTGTTGCACGAAATCGACGCTGCCGCTGCCGCCGCCCCCGCGGCGCCGCGCCGCCACCGCCGCCGCTGCACCGCCGCCGAGTCGCTCAGGGATTGTAGTTCCGCGCGAACAGCAGCCGGATGATGCGCAGGATGAAGCCGTCGGGCTGCCAGAACCGATACGCGGTGTGGCTCGCCAGCCCGTTGCGGCCGACGAGGAAGTCGCGCACCTGCCCCCGCAGCTGGCTCTTCATGCGCACGCCGCTGAAGACCGCGTGGATGTGCGGCGCCTCGCCCGCGGGCCACCCGTCGCGGCCAGGCTGGCGATACCACGCGGCGAAGCCGTTCTCGCCGAGTCGATCGAGCAGGTCGCGGATCTCGCCGTTCGTCAGATCCCGCGTGCGCAGATCGACCGCCGCGCAGTAGGGCTGGCCCTCCGCTCGACCGTCCTCCGCGTGGTACCCCGCGGAGGCCGCCGCGTTGCCGATCGTCTGGGTGATGCGGCCAGCCGTGACGCCCGCGCAGCGCAGACGATCAGACGCTTCGGGGTGCAGGCCCGCGTGCAGCAAGGGGCGACGCGGGCAAGCAGCCCAGCCCGGATCATCAGCGGTGGGGGCAGCGTCCGGATCCGGGTTGCAGGCGTCGGGCACGCCCGCGGGCTGCGCGAAGCAGCCGAAGGCGCACGCCTCGCGGACGATCCAGGTGTCGCCGTCGCACGCGAGCAGATCGTCGGCGTGCTCGGCGGCGAGCGGCACGCGACACGGCGGATCGAGCGTCAGCCCGTGGGCCGCCGCGCCTTCCCCGCACCACGCGGCCTGCACGAAGCAGGGGCAGTCGGGCAGCGGGGGCGGGTTGCAGGCGTCTGGGGTGCCCGGCGGCTGCGCGGCGCAACCGCCGGCACAGTCTTCCCGCACGATCCACCGGTCGCCGTCGCACGCCATCAGCGCGTTCGGGTTCGCCTCGGCCAACGGCACCCGACAAGGCGGATCCTGCCGCGCCCCCTCGTCGACGACCCCCTCCGCGCACCACCCCACCTGCACGAAGCAGGCGCAGACGGGCAACGCCGCGGCGTCGGGCGCCGTCGCCGCGGCGTCGAACGCCGCGGGCCCGACGTCGGCGCCCGGCGACGCGTCGCCCGAGGAGCCTGGGGCCGCGTCCAGCGGGGCGGCCGCATCACTCGGCCCGGGGAGCGCGTCCTCGCGCCCCGCCTCGCCGTCCACGCGCGCGGCGGCGTCCATCCGCGCCGCGGCGTCCGGGCGCGGCGCGGCGCCGCCCGCGCCGTCCACCTCTCCCCCGTCCGCGAGCGGCTCGCCGACCAGCCGCCCTTCGTCGACCTCGCTGCAGCCCAGCAGCGCAAAGACCAACCCGACGGTCCACGTCCACCGACTCGACCCGGCCACGAGACCTCGTCCGCCTAGTCTTCGCATGCGCACGACCCCACATCGCTGATCAGCACGAAGCGACCCTCACCGCAATCCCGACCATCGACCGCGAACCGGAGCTCGGTCTCGACGTCGCGAGGACCGCCGAGTCGTCCCCACCCAGCGTCCACGAGGCACGCTGCGACGGCGTTCGTCTCGATGGCCGTCGAGTTGGCGAACTCGGTCCGCCCCCGCGAGCGCAGGCACTCGCTGGCCCGCCGGTCGGTCGTCTCGAGCCAGCCGTACACCGTGGCGAGCTCACCGCACGCGCGAACGTCACCGCTGCCGACGACGTCGGCCCGCACCGTGCCGGGCATCGGAATGACGGCCTCGACGCACCCACCCTCGGTGCCCAGCGTGGGCGCGAAGTCGGCGCAGGGATCGCGCGGGTAGGCGTCCTCGACCAGCAGCGTCAGGGGCGCGGAGTCGGGGCCGTCGTCGACGGCGGCCGTCAGCATCAAGCGCCCCCCCGCGGGCGCGCCCTCGCCCAGCGGCAGGTCGAAGGCGGCCTGCAGGGCGCCCGCCTCGCCGGGCTCGAAGACGACGTCCACCGCTTGCTCTGCTCGTTCGGGCTCGAAGGGAGGCGGCCCCGCAGCGGCGGCCTCGAGCCGCAACGTCAGGCGGTGTGGGCCGCCGGTGGCGTTCGGATCCGCCCACGTCACCCGCAGAGGCAGGCCCGTCGTCGAGGCGTCCAACCAACGCCACGCCACGCGGTCCCCGGCGGCGAGGCGCTCCCAGCTGTCGACGTCCCAACCGTCGGGATGCGCCGCGAAGCGGAGGTGCCCACCCGACGACGGCGCACCGCTGTCGGCGTCTTCACCGGGGCGCCCAGGCGCCCCGGCCCCGGCGCCGCCGTCCAGCGCCGAGGCGTCCGTGCCACCACCCTCGCCCCCACACGCCATGACGCTCGCCCCGAGCGCGAGCACGCCAGCCCACCTCACCCGCACGATGAACCTCCTGAACCCGCCGCTGACCGTCCAACGCGCGCAGCGTGTCACAGCCGTTGTCGAAATCACAACACTCCAGCCGACCGGGAGGACGCCGCGAGCCATCGGCGAGGCCCCTCGGCTGCGGCTCCCACGGAGACGAGGCCCCGCGAGATCACGCGACGCGCCGGCCGCGCCGCGAGGACGCGCGCGAAAGCCGGACGCGCACTTCGGGCGCGGCGGCAGATCGCCGCCCTCCGGCCGGGCCGGCCACCCGAACGGCATCGGCAGAGCGGCCAACGGATGCGGCCAACGCCTGCGGATCGGCGAAGGTGGCAAAAGACCGACGCGACCGCCCCGGTACATCCCGACGAGCCCGAAGCGCCCAACGGAGGATGTCGTGTCGAAGCTTCTCACCCTGACTCTCATCGTGTGCGCCGCCGGCGCGGCACACGCCGACCGTGTGATCACCATCCAGCCGCAGGCCACCGGCGTGCTGTGCGCCGAGCACACCGGCCGCGGCGACCGCGACTTCTATGGCAACGGCCCCGAGGTCGAAGCGAGCGCGACGCTCATCGTCGACCGCGATGGCCGGCGGCTGCGGGCTCGCCTGACGATATTCGCGCGCGAGACCACGCCCGACTGGACCACCGCCGAGGGCATCCAGGACTTCGTGGTGTGGACCGCGCCCGAAGGCATCACCCTGGCGGGCGTCGAGGGCTCGAACCGCGCCTACGTGAGCTACACCGACGTCGACCACCACCAGGACGTGCTCCCCGGCACCGGCCCGGTGCGGCAGTTCCAGCTCACCGGCGACACGGACGGCGAGGATCTGGCCGGCCGGTGCACCAACCAGCGCACCGGCGTCCAGGTCCTGTTCAATCAGGTGCGCCTGCGCGTGCGCGACGAGGCGGCCGGCTGCCCGCGCCGCCTCGTGCAGGCGCACCTGCGCAACCCAGGGATGTTCTGCCCGACCGGACGCAACAACGGCGATGGCGACTTCGGCGGCAACGGTCCGCTGCTCAACGCTTCGGCGGTGTTGGACATCGGCCCCGACGACCGCACGCTCGAGATGGGCCTCAGCTGGGGCGCCCGCGAGAACCCGTGGTACGGCGACCGTGTCCGGTACTACTACTGGGGCCGGACCTACACGCCGCCCTCCGACACCGTGAGCGGCTCCCACGGCGGCATCGAGGTGTGGACCGCCCCCGAGGGCTGCCGAATCCACGAGATTCGGAGCGGGGTCCGGTCGAGCGGTGGCCAGACCGACAGCGACTACGACATCAACATCGCGCCGGCCGACCAGGCGGGCTTCGTCCACAGCTTCCGCCTGATGGGCGACCGCGACGGCGCCGACATCGCCGATCCCCCGACGGCCTGCACCCCCGGCGAGATGCACAGCGTCGGCGTCCACGCCTTCCGCCCGGTCACCGTCGTCGTCGGCCCATGAACGAACGGGCGGGCAGGTCCACGCGCGCGTCCAGCCATCCCCAACCCCCACCCGCCCGATGTGGGGTTATCGGACACGCCGTCGGCGTGTTGCACGAAAACGACGCTCGGCTCACAAAGACTGCCCCGGGCAGCGCCCGAGAGCGGGCCAGACAAACAAGCGCTCGTGACGACTCTTCGACGCTTCCCCGCGCCGCCCGGGGCCGCGCCCGTCAGTCGGACAGCGCGTCCCGCACCGCCGCGCGCAGGGCCGGCAGCACCTCGGCCTCGAAGAAGGGGTGCTCGCGCATCCACGGCTTGCTGCGCCAGCTCGGATGGGGCAGCGGTAGGAAGTCGGGACCGTAGGAGGCGAACGCGCGCACGGTCTCGGTCAGCGTGCGCCTCCGCTCCGCCCCGAGGTACGCCTCGACCGCGTAGCTGCCCACGAGCAGCGTGAGGCGCCGCGCCGGCAGCGCCGCCAGGATGCGATCATGCCAAAAGGGGGCGCACTCCGGGCGCGGCGGCAGGTCGCCGCCCTTGCGGCGGCCCGGCCAACAGAAACCCATCGGCAGGATCGCGAAGCGATCGGGATCGGCGAAGGTGGCGTCGTCGACGTCCAGCCAGGCGCGCAGGTGATCGCCCGAGTCGTCGTCCCAGGGCACGCCGGACGCGTGCACCTTGGCGCCCGGCGCCTGCCCGATGATCACGACGCGCGCTCCGGCCCCTGCCCGCAGCACCGGTCGGGGCCCGTGCGGCAGGTGCGCCGCGCACTGGGTGCAGGCGCGGGCTTCGGTCAGGATGGTCAGCAGGTCGTGGGCCTCGGCCATCGGATGCTCCTCCCTCGCACCGTCTGCCCCGTAAAGGACGCGCCCGCCGCGGACGGGGCCGCGCCGCTCGTCCCCGGGCGCGGCGCAGGGGCCTGTGCGGCATCCACCTTGCCGCCGCCCCGCGAGGTGGGATATTGACACCCCCGCGAGTCGGCCACGGGTGGGCATCGTCTTGAACCTCCGCGCAGCCTGTTCAACGGCCATCGCACTGGTGCTCGTCGTGGTCCACCCCGCGGCGTCCCAGATGCTGGAGCCGGGCGCCCCCGAGACCGCTCAGCAGCGCTACCTGCTGGCGCGTCAGCTCTATCTCGACGGTGATCTCGAGGGTGCCGCGGCCGAGTTCCGCTCCGCGCTGCGGGTGTTCCCGCAGTCGGCCAAGCTGGCCTACAACCTGGCCCGCACCAGCGAGCGCCTCGGGCTGCTCGACGAAGCCGCGACCCACTTCCGCCTCTACCTCGAGCTGGCCCCGTCGGCCGACGATCGCGTCGAGGTCGAGCGCTTGATCGCCGATCTGAACGCGCGCATCGCGGCCCAGCAGCCGGAGATGCTGGTGTCGACCACCCCCGCCGGCGCGCAGGTGCTGGTCGACGACGCCGACGCGCCCGTCGAGGGGAGCACGCCGCTGCGCCTTCGGCTGCAGCCGGGCGCACACATCCTCCGCTTCCGTCTGCCGGGCCATCGCGAGGCGACGCGCACCATCGACCTGGCCGCGGACGCGTCGCGCTCGTTGGTCGTACCGCTCGAGCCCGACGCAGCGCCCGCGCCGGATCCGGCCCCGATCGCCGCCGTCGAGGCCCCCGCTGCCTCGGCGCCGAACTGGCTGGGCTGGAGCCTCGTGGCCACGGGCGTCGCGGCGACCGCCACCGGCGCCGTCTTCCTCGGGCTGGCCGAGGGCACCATCTCGGAGATCGAGGATCTCGGACCGTCCCCCGCCGATCGGATGACGCGCGCGGATCTGGAGGACGACTGGGAAGGTCAACGTCTGACCGGCTGGATCGGGTTGGGCGTCGGCGCGGCCGTCGCCGGGGCCGGCGTCGCCGTGCTGCTGTGGCCCGCCGACAACGCACCTGCCGTCCAAACCGGCTGGACCGGAGACGCGCTCTACGTGCGAGGGACGTTTTGAAGCGACTCGGCGCCGGACTGCTCGGCTTGGTGATGGCCGCCTGCTCGGGCCTGCCACCGGACGCCGCCTGCACGGACGACGACGCGTGCGGCGTGGGCGCCCGCTGCGACCGGACGACGGGCGTGTGCGTGCCCGCCGGCGCCACGCTCGACGGCGACGTGCAGGGCACGGACGCGCGCCCGCCGGACGCCGCGCTGGACGCCGCGCCGCCCGCGCCGATCGACCAGGGCCCGGTCAATGCCGCCGACGCTCGGTCGGCCGTCGACCTGGGCGCGCCGGACGCCATGGTCGATCTGGACACCGCCGCCGTCGACGCCGCGTCCGTGCGGGACGCCGACGCGCCCGACGCCGTGTCGCCCGTCGACGCCGCGCCGCCCGTCGACGCCGTGTCGCCCGTCGACGCCGTGTCGCCCGTCGACGCCGAGCCCGACGCGGCGCCGGACGCCGGCTGCCCGCCCGACGCCATCGAGGTGTGCGACGGCGCCGACAACGACTGCGACGAAGCGGTCGACGAGGCGCCCGAATGCTGCGCCCCCGGCGACACGCGGGCCTGCGGCTTCCAGCGCGGCGTGTGCTTCCTCGCGGTTCAAGGCTGCGCCGAACTTCAATACGCCGAGTGCCCCGGCTTCGCGCCCCAGCGCGCCGAGCAGTGCGACGCACGCGACGACGACTGCGACGGCGAGGTCGACGAGGACCTCGTCCCCCCGACGTGCGGGGTCCCCTTCGGCGTCTGCGCCACGGCCACCAAGCGCTGCGGCGGCGCCGAGGGCTGGCTGCGCTGCACGCCGGCCGAGCTGGCCGCGGCCGATCCGCGCTACGCCGAGGACGAGGCCGCCGCGGAATGCGACGACGTCGACAACGACTGCGACGGCCAAGCCGACGAGGGCTGCCCCTGCGCCGACGGCGAGACGCGCCCCTGCGGTATCGACGCCGGGCGCTGCACCGTCGGCGTCCAGACCTGCGAGGACGGCTTCTGGGGGGGTTGCGACGGCGTCGGACCGCTGCTCGAGACCTGCAACGACGAGGACGACGACTGTGACGGCGCGGTCGACGAGGACTACGGCGCCGGCCGCTCGTGCACAGTGGGACTCGGCAACTGCACGCGCCGGGGTGCGTTGCGCTGCGAAGCGGACGGCAGCGACTCGTTCTGCGACGCGCCGCCGCTGGACGCCGCGACCGCCGAGACCTGCGACGGCACGGACGACGACTGCGACGGCATGATCGACGAGGGCCTGCTGAACGCCTGCGGCGCCTGCGGCGAGGTCCCCGTCGAGGCGTGCAACGGGGCCGACGACGACTGCGACGGACTGGCCGACGAGGGGCTGCTGAACGCGTGCGGCACGTGCGGCGACGCGCCCGCCGAGGTCTGCAACACGCTGGACGACGACTGCGACGGACGCACCGACGAGGGCCTCGGCCTGGGCAACGCCTGCACGGCGGGCGTCGGCGAATGCACCCGCGAAGGCCGCCGGATCTGCGGCGAGGCGGACGACGTCGTGTGCGACGCCGTGCCCGGCGATCCGGCGGGCGACGAGCGGTGCAACACTCGCGACGACGACTGTGACGGCACCGCCGACGAGGGGCTGATGGTCGGCCAGCCCTGCACCAACGGCACCGGCGCCTGCCGCACCCAGGGCGTGTTCTACTGCGACGAGGGTGAGCTGGTGCAGTGCGACGCCGTGCCCGGCGAGCCCGTCCCCGAGGTGTGCGACGGCGTCGACCAGGACTGCAACGGTCGGGTCGACGACGGCCTGGGCCTGGGGCTGCCCTGCACCGTCGGCGTGGGCGCGTGCCTGCGCGAGGGGGTGGCGGTCTGCGGGGACGACGGCGGCACGACCTGCGACGCCACGCCGGGCGCCCGCGGCGACGAGACCTGCAACGGCGTCGACGACGACTGCGACGGCCTGACCGACGACGAAGCGCCCTGTCCCGAGGGCCAGCTGTGCCAGGCCGGCGGGTGCGTCGAGATCCCGGCGCCGCCGCCCGACGTGGGCGACGTGGTCATCAACGAGGTGATGCTCGACCCGACGCCGACGTTGAGCGTGGACGCCGGCCAGTGGCTCGAGCTCGAGAGCCGCGCCGCCGAGCGGCTGGACCTCGCCGGCTGCGTGCTGACGGCGGGCGCGCGGCAGGTGACCCTCGGGCCGATCTTCCTCGAGCCGGGCGCGCGCGTGGTGCTGGGCCGCGACGCCGACCCCGCCACCAACGGCGGGGTGACCGTCCATCAGCTGTTCAACTTCGACCTCGACGACGGCGAGGTCCTCGTCTTCCGCTGCGCCGACGCCGAGATCGATCGCTTCGATCCGACCCAGGCCGGTCTGCCCCGCCTGCCCGGCTGGGCGACGAGCGCGGTGCCCGCGGTCAGCGCGGCGCAGAACGACGCCGTGGGCGCGTGGTGCCTCGTTCGGGCCCGGTACGCGCCGGGGCTGCGCGGCACGCCGGGGGCGGCCAACCCGCCCTGCGACGTCCCGGTCGACGCCTGCCAGCTGCGCCCCCCGCTGGACGTCACGGTGATCGAGACGCAGCCGTTCACCGTGACGGCGCGCGTCGAGGTCGCGGGCATCACCGACGCCTCGCCCGGCCTGGACGCGGATCCGCTGATGCGCGCCGAGGTGGGGGTGGGCCCCGCCGGCACGGCACCCGATCACCCGGCCTGGCGATGGGCCGACGCCGACGGCAACCCCAACAAGGCGTTGGACGATGAGCCGGCGACGGACGAGTACGGGGGCGAATCGGCGGTCGACACGCCCGACGCGTACCTGTTCGCCGCGCGCTTCTCGGCGGACGGCGGCCGCACGTGGACCGTCTGCGACGGCGACCGCGACGACGTCTGGACGCCCGAGGCCGCCGGGCACGTGACCGTTCGGCCCTTCTGCGACCCCAACCCCTGCACGGCGCCGCCCGCCGCCGAGTGCAGCGGGCCGACGACGCGCCGCGTGTTCGACAGCCCTGGCGCGTGCGCCCCGGTGGGCGGCGAGGAGACCTGCACCTACCCGCCGCGCGACGAAGCCTGCGGCGCCGCGCAGGACTGCATCGACGGCGCGTGTGTCGATCGGGCGCGGCCCGAGCAGCCGGGCGACGTCGTGATCGCCGAGCTGATGGCGCAGCCCGGCGGCAGTCTGGCCGACGCACAGGCCGAGTGGGTGGAGCTGCGCAACACGACGGCCGGGGCGCTCGATCTGGACGGCTGTACGCTGGACGTCGGCGGCGAGACGCAGGCGGTCGCCGGGCTGCTGGCGCCCGGCGTGCGGTGGTTGCTCGTGGCCGGCGTCGATCCGGCGCTCAACGGCGCGCTGATGCGCCAGGGGCCCTTGACGGTCCCGCTGCCGGACGCGGGCTCGACGGCGGTGCTGACCTGCGCGGCGGGCGAGATCGACCGCCTCGAGTGGGCGGCCGGCGACGCCGGCTTCGCCGTCGGACGCGACCCGCTCACTGGCACCGTGTGCGCCGCCTCGTCGGTGTACTTCGTCGACGGCGACGGGCCGCGCCACGGCACGCCCGGCAAGCCCAACGATCCGTGCGCGCGGCCGCTGGACGCCTGCACCCTACTCGAGGCCGAAACCGACACGGCCATCCCCACGCAGGCGCTGACGGTGTCGGGGCGCCTGTCACACGCCGGTCTGACCGACCGCAGCGGCGACGCCGACACCGATCCGCTGCTGCGCGCCCAGGTGGGCCACGCGCCGGACGGCGCGGCGGCCGACGACGCCGCGTGGGTCTGGTTCGACGCGACCGCGCTGGCAGGCGGCCCCGAGGGCGACACGTGGCAGGGCACCGTGCGCGCCCCGACCACCGGCGACTACGACCTCGCCGCGCGCTTCTCCGTCGACGGTGGGCGAAGCTGGACGGTGTGCGACACCGACGGCAGCGCCAACGGGTACGACGCCGGCGCGTCGCTGCCGCTGGTGGTCGGGGCCGATCCGTGCTGGTCCGACGGCCGCAGGTGCGGCCCGAAGGCGCCGGTCTGTACCGCCGATGGACGGGCCCGACTCGTGAACGGCGCGCCCACTCGTGTCTGTGACGGCGCGCGCATTGTCTGCGAGTACACGTCGACGCGCGTGGACTGCGACGCGGCCGAGACCTGCCGCGCGGGCGTCTGCGAGCCGACCCAACTGCCCGACCCGCAGGCCGACGACCATCTGCTGATCGTGCCGTACACGGCCGCGAAGCCCCATGTGCCGCACCCCGCGTACGAGGGCGCACCGATCAGCTTGAAGGCCATGTTGCGCAACGCGAACTGTGCGACGTACCAGGTCACCTGGGATCAGGACTTCGACGGCGATCTCGACGACGAGGCGTCGACGATGATCGCGCGCAACGCCACGACGGGATCGGTCTGGGCAATCCACCAGGTGGTGACGGTGCCGTCCGTCGACGGGCCGACCCGCATCGACGTGCGTCTGCGGGTCGTCAACCAGTGCGACCAGACGGAGCGCACAGCGCGCTACCCCGTCTTCGTGAACGACTTCGCGCTCGACCCGGACCCCCGGGGATGGCCCGACCACCAGCTTCGCGTCGCCACCGCGATCGCGGCGGACGAGGCGCTGTGGTGGATCCACCGTCACCTGACGACCTTCGCCGAGCGCGACACTCTGACAATGACGGCGCACACCCCGTTCGCCGACGCTGATGGACTCGCCATCTGGGCCCTCGCCCGCTTCGGTCATGCGCCGGCGTACCCGCCGGCGGCCGCGAGCGCGCTGCCCGACCTGGTGCAGGGGTGGTCGGAGACCAACGCGCGGCGGTGGCGTACGGACCCCTACGCCGAGGGGTCGGTCCGGTTGGTCAACTTCCTGCTGAGCAACGCGACGCTCGAGGACGTCGATCCAGGAGACGAGGCCACCACCTGCGGCTATACCGCGGACGGCGCGGTGCGCCGCTGCGTGCGGCCCGCGGGCAGCACCGACGACAAGCAGATCACCGTCGGATCCGAGAACACGTACCTGCGGGCGATTCAACTCCTGGGCGCCCAGGCGGCCGCGCCCGCCCTCGCCGGCGCGCCCCTGGCGTTCGGCGCCGAGGGGATCGCCGGGCAGAGCTGGCCTTGGCTCGTCCAGCAGCTGGTGGACGGCCTGGGGTACGCGCAGCTCGACGCCGGGTGCGCCCGCGGCGGCTGGTACTACAGCGCGCGGGCAGGCGAGCAATCCTGCCAGTTCGCCGACGCGACGTTGAGCCAGTGGGCGTACATCGGGCTCGAGCAGGTCGACGCGGGGCGCCAGGACCTGGGTGTCATCGTGACGAACCCTCACAAGTACCGAATCGCCGATCACCTGATGGCCAACGCCCGCGCGGACGGCGGCGCCGCGTATCGGTCCCACATCATGGCTCCCGGCTCGTTCCACATGACCGCCGGGGCGGTCCACGCCGGCCGGTGGCTCGGCCTCGACCGCTTCACAGCAGACGACGACACAGTCGCGTTCCCCGAGGCCTCGACCCTCGCGCGCGACGTGCTTCGTGCGCGCCACGACACCTACCAGGCCTTCCTGGCGACGCACTGGACCGACGCCGACCAGCGATCGAGCAGCACCTGGAACGACGGCCTGTGGCAGGATGGCGACCCTTTCTGCGGGAACACCGCCACGGCGCTGAACGCGCCCGCCTGCGGCTACATCTACGCGATGTTCCTGACGCACACGGCCTTCGAGAGCGGCGTGTCGCCGATCGAGGACTTCGCGGGACACGACTGGCGTCGCGAGTTCGGCACGTACCTCGTGCGGGCCCAGCGACGCGATCCTGTCGCGCCGGACGACTTCGGCGCGTTCGCGGAGGACGCTCCACAAGCGCACAGCGTGACCGTCGCCTACGGCGGCGATACGTTCCGCACGATCCTCGCTACGCTGACGCTGGTGGGCCGCGACTTCGACCCGCCGCCCGTCGCCGTGATCGAGGGCGAGGTGGTCGACGGCCGCCGCGCCCGCTTCACGGCCGACCTCACCCACCACCCCAGCCCCACGGCGGACATCGTTCGCTGGCAGTGGGATCTCGACGCGACCGACGGCCTCTGGTGGGCCACGGGCAATCCAGCCGACTTCGACGCCTCGACCTCGGCGCCGGTCGAGCGTGTGTACCCGCGGCCGGGCACCTTCATCGCCACCCTCCGCGTGGTGGACACCGCAGGACGGGCCGCCACGCACGCCGTGCAGGTGACGCTGCCGTAACCGACGCCCCCTGCCGTCCCACCCCGGCGACCGCCAGCTCGACGGGGCACCATCCCCAACCCCCACCCACCCGATGTGGGGTTATCGGACACGGCGCCGGCGTGTTGCACGGAAACGACCCCGCCCCGCACTTTCGCCGCCCCCGGCGACCCGCCGCCCCCGTCGGCCCCTCGCGCCCACCGCCCGGTTGATCCCCGCGCGCCGCCGTGGCACACCCCCACCACTGCGCCCGGAGGCCCCCATGTCGATCCTGCCCCCCGTCTACGCCCGCTTGACCGACCACGTCGCCGCCGCCGTGCGCGCCGCGTTCC
>JAUHXL010000740.1 GCA_030426945.1 bacterium | reverse complement strand
AGGTGGAACCCGCGCAGGCCCTGCGCCCCCGACTCGACGAGGTGCTGCACCTGATAGCCGTCGTGCTCGACGAAGTGGCGTGGGCGCGCGGGGTCGGACAGCTGCATCTAGATGCCCCCGACCTTCATGCCCCCGCGGAACGCCTTGACCGCCAGCTTGTTCGAGATGCCCGGCCCGGGCGGCGGCTCCGTCTTCGAGTTGAAGCTCACCTGCCCCGACTTCACGGTGATGTTGCCCGACTGCAGGATGACCGTCTCGCCCAGCATCGAGAACGAGCCCTTCGCCTTGACGTCGAACATGCCCGTCTGCACCGTCACCGCGGCGCTCGCGTCCAGCGTCACCTGCGGCGCGTGCAGCTTGGCGTCGGCGATGGTCCAGGTGCGCACGTCGGCCTTCTCGTAGATGAAGTCGGCCTTGAGGTCGAGCTTGCCGCAGGTGTCCTGGGTGGGCCCCTGCACGACGATCTTCGATTCCTTCTGCTGGGTGCTCTTCACCGACGCGCTGCCGCCGCCGACGCTCATCGAGCCCGACGCGCTGAGCGACACCACCTTGGCCGTGCCGGTCAGCTTCGACGACGCCGTCCAGGTCTTGCTGGTCCCGCAGGCCTCGACCGCGGCCTTGGCCACGGTCGTCTTCTCGTCCCCGCCCACCGTCCGGCTGGCGTTGTTGCTGGCGGTCATCACGACGTCCTTGGCCAGCAGGCTGATGGTGCCCTGCGGCGCCTCGACGTGGATGTCGCCGGTCTTCGCCGTGACGGTCAGGCTGTTCTCGGCCGAGTCCCAGCGCAGGATGTTGTTCAGCGAGCTGTCGTTGAGCTGGATGCTCTCGGCGCCCGGCGTGTCGTCGAAGTGCAGCTTGTGGCCGCTGCGCGTCTCGATGATCTTGTGGTGGTTGCTGCCGTCCGGGTCGCCCGGCTCGGGGGGCTCGTCCTCGCCGTTCCAGGTGGCGCCGATCACCAGCGGCTGGTGTACGTCGCCGAGCTCGAAGGCGACGAGGACCTCGTCCCCGACCTCCGGCATGAAGAACAGGCCGCGCTCATTGCCGGCGTAGGGCTGCACCAGGCGCGCCCAGTGGCTCTGCTCCTCGTCGTCCAGCCAGGGGAAGCGCACCTTCACCCGGCCCATGTCGAGGGGATCCTTGTTGCTGGTGACGATGGCCGGGTAGAGGCCGTCGAGCACGTCGTCGCTGCGCGCCAACCGTTCCCCCAATCCCTAGCAGAGCTGGACCAGTTTGCCGTGCGCGGACAGAGCGCCCGTGCCCTGCAGCTGCACCACGCCGCCCTGAACGGTCAGCACGGCCGACGTCGTGATGGTGCCGTCGCCGACGTCCAGCCCCAGCTGGGCGCCGGCCTGCACGGTGATCGGCCCGTTGACCACGTAGGCCACCGCCTCGTCGGCCTTCACCTCCATCTGCGCCGCGGTGATCGTCTCGGCCGGCGAGGTGCGCCGCACCTCCTTGCTGATCACCTCGCGCCCGGCCATGTTGCTCATCGTGAGGCCCCCGCTGACCGAGACGCCGACGGTGTCGGCGGCCAGGCTCGAGGTCGTCGCGCTGACCGACGTGCTGGGCGCGGCGCTGGTCCACGCCTTGCCGCCGTTGATGCTGTCCGGGCCGGTGATGGTCTCCTGCCGCGTGTCGCAGGTCTCGTTGAGCGCGTTGTCCACCTGGTAGGTGCTGCTGTTGGTCGCCTCGATCTCGAGATCCTTGCAATGCACCGACAGGGTGTTCTGCGGGGCCTCGAAGGTGATGTCGCCAGGCTCCGCCGTGATGGTGATGCGGTCGGCCGCGACATCGATGACCAGCGAGCGCTCGCTGACCCCGTCGATGAGCGTGATCTTCTCGCTGCCGTCGGTGTCGTCGAAGACCACCTGGTGGCCGTTGCGGGTGCGCCACACCTTGTGGTTGTTCTGGCCGTCGGGGTTGCCGGGGGGCGGCACCTTGTCCTGCCCGTTCCAGACGCCGCCGAGCACGTAGGGGTGGTCCGGCATGTCGCGGTCGAAGACGACGACCACCTCGTCGCCGACCTCGGGCAGCCAGAAGCTGCCGCGGCCCGCGCCGGCGTAGGGCTGCGCGATGCGCGCCCAGTGGCTCTCCTCGTCGTCGTGCAGCCAGGGGAAGCGCACCTTCACGCGGCCCCAGCCCTGGGGATCCGTGTTGTTGGTGACGATGCCGATCACCGCGCCGGCCGGCCGGTTGCGGTCGGTGCGGGCGTCGAGCCGCCGCAGGCGGTCGAGCGCGTCGTCGGATCGGCCGCGCATCGGCTCAGGCCTCCAGCGGCAGGACGAGCACCGACGAGCGCGCCTGCGCGCCCCGGTGATCGACGTCGAAGAAGAGCTCCCGCCAGGGGGGGTCGGCGGGCACGCGCCAGCTGCCGACGAGGCGCTCCCCGTCGCTGACGGCGTGCACCTCGGCGATGGGCTGCTCCTCGACCAGCGAGCGCACGGTGAACTTCACCTTGTCGCCCTTGGCGATGCCGTCGGCCGTGGCGACGAGCTGCACGGTATCGCCGGGGGCGGCCTCGGTGGGCACCCACTCGGGCCGGACGATGGCGACGACGTCGTCGTCGAAGGAGGGCGCCCCCAACCGCAGCGGGCGCGGCGGCGCGCGCAGGGGCTCCGCCGCGGGCGCCTCTGCCGCCGCCGCGCGCCGGCGCTCCAGCCGGCCGACGCGGTGCCGCAGCTCGCCGATGGCGTCCTGGAAGGCCTCGGCGTCGGGATCGCGCGCCTTCT
>JAUHXL010000739.1 GCA_030426945.1 bacterium | reverse complement strand
CCGCGCCTCCCACGCGCGAAGGCCACCCGCCCCACTCGCGTGGCACCGATCTGCCCGTTGCGTTTATTTCGTTTGCCCGCTAGCCTCTCGTCGAAGGAGGCCAACCCATGAGCACCGCAGCCGCCATCACCGATCCCACCAACCCGGCCAACGCCCAGACGGTGCTCGCCGCGCTTCAACGCCTGTCGACCGCCGGCACGCCCTGTCTGCACGTGCCGTCCGACCGCGGCGACGACCAACAGATCCCGCTCCCCGCCGAGGCCGTCGCGCACCTGACCGCCATCCTCGGCCACCTTGCCGAAGGCCGGTCCGTGATGGTCGTACCGCTCCACGAGGAGCTGACGACGCAGCAGGCCGCCGACCTGCTGGGCGTGTCCCGACCGTTCGTCGTCAAGCTGCTCGACACGGGCGTCATCCCCCACCGCAAGGCCGGCAGCCACCGACGCGTCCGAGCCGCCGACGTGTTGGCCTACAAGCAGCGCGACGACGCCGAGCGCCGGACCGTGGCCGACGCACTGACCGCCGAAGCCGAAGCCCTCGGGCTGGGGTACTGAGGCATCAGTGGGGCCGGTCGCCGTCTACGACGCGTGCGTCCTCTTCCCCGCGCCGCAACGCGACCTGCTGATCCGGCTCGGCGTCGAGGGCCTTGTCTCGGCGCGATGGACTGATCGCATCCTCGACGAATGCTTCACCGCGGTGCTGGCGCAACGCCCCGGTCTGCAGCCGGAGCGGCTGGCCCGGACGCGCGACCTGATGAACCGCGCCATCCGAGGCGTATGCGTCACCGGCTACGAGGGTCTGGCCGACGCTGTGTCACTACCGGACCTCGGCGACCGACATGTGTTGGCAGCGGCGATCCGTTGCGGGGCCGAGTTCATCGTGACCAACAACCGCCGAGACTTCCCGTCGGCTGCCCTGACACCACTGGGCATCGCGGCCGTCTCGCCGGACGACTTCGTGCTCCGCTGCTTTCGCCGAGCACCATCTCGGGTCTGGCAGACCGTGGCTGAACAGGCCGCGGCGCTCCGCTGCCCACCACGAGCCATCCATGATCTGCTCGAGACCTTGGCGGTCAACGGCTCGGTGGGCGCAGCCGACGCGCTGCGTGCGTTCGGCGCCGCCCAGCGCTGAGGCCCCCCGACATCGGCGCCGACGCGCCGCAGGGTCGGTCCCAACTATCAACCGAGCGATACAGTTCTTTCACTTTTCGCCACCTCCACCACCTTCGCCCACCCACCCCGACCGCAGCCCCTTGGCCGCCGCCGCACCCCGCCGCTACCATCGCCCCCATGCTCGACGACGACACCACCGCCGAGGCCGCCGCGGTCCAGTTTGCCGTCTGGCGCCGCCTCGGCGGCCCTGGTCGCCTCGAGCTCGCCATGCGCATGTCCGACGAGGCCCGCGACCTGACCCGCGCCGGCATCGCCGCGCGCCACCCCGACTACACGCCCGACGACGTCGAGCACGCGCTCCGCCGCATGCTGCTCGGTGACGATCTGTTCCGCGCCGCCTGGCCCAAAGCGCCGGTGCTCGAGCCGTGAGCGCGTCGGCGTTCCTCCGCCGGGTCACCGAGGTCCTCGGCGACGCCGACGTCGACTACATGGTCACCGGCTCCTTCGCCAGCAGCTTCCACGGAGCGCCGCGGACCACGCAGGATCTCGATTTGGTGGTGGAAGTCGACCGCCAATCGCTGCTCCGGTTGCTCGACAAACTGCCCGACGACACTTGGTACGTGTCGGAGGACGCGGCGATCGATGCGCTGCGTCGGCGCCGCCAGTTCAACGCGATCGATCTGACCAGCGGCTGGAAGGCCGATCTGATCGTCCGCAAGGAGCGCCCCTTCTCACGGACAGAGTTCGAGCGTCGCCAGCAGGCCGTTCTCTGGGGCGTCCCGACCTGGGTGGCGACCGCCGAGGACGTGGTCGTGGCCAAGCTGGAGTGGGCGCAGCGCGGCGGCGGCTCGGAACGGCAGATCCGCGACGCCGCTGGTGTCGTTCAGACCGCAGGCGATCGGTTGGATCGGATCTACATCGAGCATTGGGTGAACGCGCTCGGACTGAACGCCGAGTGGCGGCTGTGCCGCGAGGCCCTCGGCTAACCCATTGCGCCAGAGGGGGGGGGGTCGGACCCAACTATCAACCGAACGATACAGTTCTTTCACTTTTCACCGCCCCCACCACCTCCGCCCACCCACCCCGTCCGCACCCCCTTGGCCGTCGCCGCACCCCGCCGCTACCACCGCCCCATGCTCGACGACGACACCACCCCCGAGGCCGCCGCCGTCTAGCTTGCCGTCCGGCGCCGCCTCGGCGGCCCAGGTCGCGTCGAGCTCGCCATGCGCATGTCCGATGAGGCCCGCGGTGTCACCCGCGCCGGCATCGCCGCGCGCCACCCCAACGACTCGCCCGAGGACGTCGACCGCGCGCGGCCCCGCATGTTGCTCGGTGACGCCCGGTTCCGCACTGCCGGGCCCACCCCATCGGCGCTGCATCCGTGAGCGCGCCGGCGCTTCTCCGCCGGATCACCGCGGCCCTCGACGCGGCCGCCCGACGCCCAGCGGGTGACTCACTCGCCCGTCATCGCACGCAGGCCCGCTTCGGCGCGCCGCCGAATCGCGGGGTCGGCGGCGCGCGAGGCGATGGCATAGGCCGCCCGCGCCTGGGCGTCCTCGCCGCGCGCGTGCAGCCAGCCGGCCAGCAACAGCGCGGCCTCGGCGCGGTGGCCGGACGCGGGCCACGCATCGAGGAAGCGTCGCGCGGCG
>JAUHXL010000153.1 GCA_030426945.1 bacterium | reverse complement strand
CTCGCCCCCGAGGCCGGGCGCGCCGCCCGCGCCGGGCGCGCCGCCCGCGCCGGGCGCGCCGCCCGCGCCGATCTGGCCCCCCATGCCGAGCGCGCCGCCGACGCCCGCGTCGCCCCTGCGCCCCTCGCGCTCCGCGGTCTCCTGGCAGGCCCACAGCCCCAGCCCCAGCGCCAGCGCCGCCGCCACCCTCGTCGTCCATCGCCTGGGCATCGCGCCTCCCCTCACTGCAGCCACTCGAGGCTGGTGATCCGGCTCTCGAGTGTGGACAACAGGTCGCGCTGCAGGAAGCCACCCTCGTCCAAGCGGGTGAAGTCGGCCGCGTCGTACAACCAGCTGCCCCCCGCGTGGCCCAGCGCCACGATGTAGGGCCCCATCCGCGTGAGGTGGGCCGGCGATCCTTCGACCTCGACCGACGTGCCGCCCCCGGCCCGCGTGTAGTTGCCGAGGTAGTAGCTGCCGCTGCGGTAGTGGCTGATCACCACCTTGCCGTCCGGGCCGTTGGTCATGCCGTTGAACATGCCGAAGTCGCCCAGATCGGTGAACGCCTGGTCGTCGGCGACCTTGACGTCCTCGAGGTCCGGGCGAACCTTGCGCACCCGTGACTGATCGAACTGGCCCACGACCAGGAAGTCGTCGGCCCAGGCGAAGCCCACCGTCGTGTGGTTGGACGCGAAGTCCAGCTCGTAGGTGTTCTGGTAGAAGCCGTCGAGCGTCCAGGTGTGCACCGCGCTTCGGTCGCCGTCGGCCCAGACGAGCTCGCGGTCCTTGTCCCACACCAGGTTGTGCGGGTAGGCGCTCTGCCCGGGATCCCGGTAGATGGGATCGCGGAGGAAGATCATGTCGAAGGTCACCGCCACGCTGCCGTCGGCGCCCAACAACAGGATGGCGGGATCGTCCGTGCCGACCAGGAAGCGGCCGTCGGGCAGCGGCACCAGCGCCTCGACGTCGCCTTCGCTGACGGTGGCCAGCGTGTCGAGGTAGGTCCCGTCGCTGCCGACGAAAAGGACCCGGCCTCGGTCGTCGCCGGCGATCAGATCGCCCAGCAGCTCGACGGTGACGTCGGCGGTGGCCTCGCACCCGGCGGCGTCGCGCGCGACGACGGTCAGCGCGTGCGCGCCCGCGCGCTGCGGCGGCGTGCCGGCGTAGGTCCAGATGATGTGATCGGGGCGCGCCGCGACCGTGCCGGCCAGCGGCCCGCGGGTGCCGAGCCGATCGATCGTCCCGCGCGTCGCGCGCACGTCGATGCGCAGCGGCTCGCTGCGCCGAAGAGGCGCGCCGGTCGCCTGCGGGGCGGCGGAGATCTCGAGCGTGCCGGGCGCGCACGCCATGCCGGGGGTGCCGCCGAGGCCCGGCTCGCCGCCTGCGCCGGGGACGCCGCCCACGCCGGGGGCGCCGCCCGCGCCGGGGACGCCGCCCGCGCCGACCTGCCCGCCCGCGCCGGGCACCCCGCCCGCGCCCGGCGCACCGCCGACGCCGGGCTCGGCGCCGCCGTCCGCGCCCGACGTGCGCACGTTCTGGCAGCCGACCCCGGTCGCCAGCGTGGCGACCAACAGCGCGGCGCGCCTCACCACACCCCTCCGATGGCCAGGCCATCCGGCGTGGGCACCACCGCCACCGGCGGCGGCTCGTCGAAGTACACGTTGGCGTCGATCAGCCCGTACAGCCACAGCGCGCCGAAGGCCGCGAAGCCGCCCAGGTAGATCGCCTGCAGCGTGTCGGCGCGCTCGGGATCGGGGAAGGTGCCGCCGCCCAGGAACGCCCCGCTCTCCTTCTCGCTCTCGAAGGTCAGGAGGCCGCCGACGCCCACCGCGAGCGCCACGCCTTGCAGGGCGGCCAGCGTGGCGCCCTTCGCGTCGTGGCCGTTCTGGAACTGGCCCACCCCGAAGGGCAGCATGGCTCGGCCGCGGCTCTTCGCGGGCGCCTCGACGCGGCGTCGCGGGGGCGGCGCCTTCTTCTCGTCCGCGCTCTCGGTCGCGCGGCGCCGCGCCTCGGCCTCGGCCTCGGCCTTCGCCCGCGCCTCGGCGTCGGCCCGCGCCCGCGCCGCCGCCTCGGCCCGCAAGCGCACCTTGCCGAAGAAGCGCACCATGTCCGGCGGGAACTGGACCGGATCCAGCGCCGCCGTGGGGTCGAGCACCAGCAGCGCCGTCCAGGCCTCGTCGGCGCCGGCGTCGTCGCGCAGCGCGTGACGGCACGCCCCCAGGTACTTCAGCGTCTTCAGCCGCGCCTCGGCGTCGAAGCCGTCGGCGTCGCGCAGCGCGTCGAGCCGCTGGCAGGCGGCCTCGAACTCACCGAAGTCGTACTGCTCGAGCGCCTCGGTCAGCTCGCTCGGCAGCAGCAGGGCCACCGCAAGTAGCAACGTCGTGCTCATCGGGGGCGGCTCCCGAGGCGGACGCGGCGGGTCACCGTCTCACCGGACTTCACCGTGACCGACTCCTTGTGCGGGGGAAAGCCGGGGTTGCGCAGCTCGAGCTGGTGCGCGCCCGGGGGCAGGGTCAGCTGCTTCAGGTAGGGGGTGCGCCCGCGATGCTTGCCGTCGACGTAGACGTCGGCCCAGGGGGCCGCCGCGATGGCGAGCGTACCGGGCGCCGTGGCGGCGGCGACCGGCGCCGGGGGTGGCTCCGGCTTGGGCGCGGGCTTGGGCGCGGGCTTGGGCGGCGCGTCGGCGGGCGCCCGCCGGGCTGGCTTGGGCCGGGCGGCCACGCGCGGCGGCGCGGCGTCCGGTGGCGCGGCGGCGTCCGGCGGCGCGGCGTCGGGCGGCGGCGCCGCGTCGGGCGCCGGCGCGGCGTCGGGGGCGGCGCCGACCGTCCGCGCGGTGGCCCCCTGGTCGGCGGCCGGCGGCGGCTCCGCGATGGCCGGCTGGGCGACCGCGGGGACGCCCGTCGAGCCGGGCGGGCGCGTGCGCAGCAGCACCGTGATGCCCACGCCGATCAGGGCGGTGAGCGCCAGCGCGACGCCCACGACGACCGGCCCGCGGCGCCCGGCGCCCACGGTGCCGGTGCTGGTGGTGGTCGTGCCGCCCGTCGCCGGGGGCATCAGGTCCACGGTCGGCTGATCCAGCGTCCGCAGCAGCGCGTGGGCCGCCTCGAGATCCGGCTTGCGGGCCAGCGCGGCGTGCGCAGACTTGCGCGCGTTGCGCTTGTCCCCCTGCGCGGCGGCGCGCCGGGCCGTCGTGATGAGGTCGTTGGCCACCTCGCCGGCCACCACGTCGGCCGTGCCGTTGGGATCGTCCACCAGGCCGGCGATCAGACCGCGCTGGCGATCGGCGTTGACCGTGATGTGATAGCGCTCGAGCGCGGTGACCATCGCCCCCAGGTCGGGGAAGCGGTCGGCCGCCTCCAGGCTCAGCGTCCGGGCGATGATCGCCGCGAGGTCGTCGTCGACGGCGGCGTTCAGCTCCCGCGGATCGGGATACTCGCCGGCCATGATCTTCGTCAGCACGGCCAACGTGTTCGGGCCGGCGAAGGGCCGCTTGCCGGTGACCATCTCGAAGAGCACCACGCCGAGCGCGTACTGGTCGGCCGCCGGGCCGATGGCGTCGCCGCGCGCCTGCTCCGGCGCGATGTAGGCCGGCGTGCCCAGGAAGTCGCCCGTGCGCGTCAGGAGATCCTCCTCGGACGCCTTGGCGATGCCGAAGTCGCTCAGCTTGACGCTGCCGTCGCGCCCCAAGAGCACGTTGGCCGGCTTCACGTCGCGGTGCACCACGCCCTCGCGGTGGGCGTAGTGCAGGGCATCGGCCAGGGGTCGGATGACCAGCGCCGCGAGCTCCGGCACCAGGCGCGGGTTGCTCGAGAGCACGCGGTGCAGATCGGTGCCCTCGACGTACTCCATCACCATCGCCGCCGCGCCCTCGGGGGTGGTGACGACGTCGTAGATGTCGACGATGTGGGGGTGCTTGAGGCGCGCGAAGATGCGGGCCTCGCGCAGGAAGCGGGCCCGGACCTCTTCGTTCTCGTCGAGCTCGCTGTGCAGCACCTTGATCGCGACGGTGCGCCCCAGCACCGTGTCGCGGGCGAGGTACACGCGGGCCATCCCACCCGCGCCCAGGCGCTGCAGCAGCTCGTAGCGGTCACCGAACATCGGCCGGCAGGTTAGCGACTTCCCTCGCGCGATGCACCCATGCGCGCGGGCTTGTCCCACGACCACCGTTCGGGCCACGCTGTGCGCCACCGGAGAGGGGAGTCGACCATGCGTGGATGGATGGGGTTGATCGTGTTGTTGGGGGGCGGCGGCGCGTTGGCGGCGCCGCCAGCCGCGCCGACCCAGGCGCAGGCCAAGGCCAGCGCCGCGCGCTTCAACGATCTGGTGCGCGCCGGGCGCGCGGCCTCGGGCCGGAAGGATCACGCGGCGGCCACCGCGAAGTTTCGCGAGGCGCTGCGGCTGGATCCCGCGAACCCCGGCGTCCTGGGCGAGCTGGGGTGGGTGTACTACAAGGCGGGCGATCTGGCCGCCGCCGACCGCTTCAGCCGCCAGGCGGTCACGCTGACCCGCGATGCTCGCGAGCTGGGGATGTTCCAGTACAACCTGGGGCGCATCGCCGAGGATCGCGGCGACGCCGCCGGCGCCGAGACGCTGTACCGGCGCAGCCTGGCGGCCCGACCGCATCCGGTGGTGGAGAAGCGCCTCGCCGATCTGGTGGCGAAGAAGGCCGGGGCGTCGAAGGGGACGCTCGAGGCCGCCTGCGCCGAGGCGATGGCGGCGTGGGGCTGCAACCACCCGACCGAGCCCGACGGCCTGCGCTGCACCTGCAAGGCCGAGAAGACGATCGAGTCGCCGGACGCGGCGTCGGGCGGATCGGTCGTGGTGGACGCGGAGGGCACGCCGAACGTGAACACCGGGGTGCCCCTGCGGGCGGCGCTGCTGAAGGTGGAGGGCGAGGGCAACGGCCTGCTGTCGACGACGCACCTGGCCGTCGAGACGGGGACCGGCGGCTGGCAGCACGTCGGCACCGTGGTCGACGGCTGGACGCCCGGCGTCAGCTACATCCACCAGGACGGCACGCTCACCGCGGCGGACTTCGAGGAGCACCTCGGCACCGGCGAGGGCCACGTCCTGGTGCTCCGCGCCCGGAACACGGGCGCCGACGGCGACTATGGCGACAACGTCGTCGAGCTCGACCGCACCTCCGACCTGTGGCTGTGCCACGCCGCCGGTGGCGCCCCGGTGTGCGACCACCTCGTCGAGGCCGCCGAGCGGGGCACCGAGGTGATGATCGAGGGCGAGCCGGTGGCCGATGACGCGAAGGCCCAGCTGGGCACGCGCCGCTGGTCGCTGAAGGTGACCTGGTACGGCAGCCGGCTGAAGGTGCAGGCGGGGGAGGGGACGCCGACCGACGAGGCGAAGGCGCTGATCGGCACGCACGCGCCGGCCGAGCTGGGCAAGCTGCCCGGCGTGCGGCGCGTGCCGCTGCGCTGAGCCGCTACTGCGCGGCCGGCTTCTTGGCGGCCGGCTTCTTGGCGGCGGGCGCCTCCTGGGCGGCGGGCGCCTTCTCGCTGATCGGGTTGCCCTGCGCGTCGTAGGGCAGGATCGGCAGCCCCAGCGTCTTCAGGGAGGGCTCGAGCGCTGCGCGATCGCCGGCGACGACGATGACGAAGCGCTCCACCGGCTGCGCGTAGCGGTTCGCCGCCGCCTGGGCGTCCTCGGCGCGGACCGCCTTCACCTTCTCCGGCCACTGGCGGTACCAGTCGGGATCGCGCCCGTCGAGCGCCAGCGAGGCCAGCTGGCCCGCGACGCTGGCCATGCGCTCGAAGCGCCCCGGGAAGCCCAGCAGCATGCCGCCGACGGCCTCGTCGCGCTCTTGGGTCGTCAGCGGCTTCTCGCCGGTCACCCGCCTCAGCTCGCCGAGCATCTCCTCGATGCTGGCCTTCGTGGTGTCCGCCTTGACGCTGGCCGACAGGCCGTAGAAGCCGGCCTGGCGCCAGCGGTTGAAGCCGGCGCGGGCGCCGTAGGTGTAGCCCTTGTCCTCGCGCAGGTTCAGGTTCAGGCGGCTGGTGAAGGCGCCGCCCAGCGTCCGGTTGAACACCTCCGAGGCGAAGTAATCCTCGGTGGCGTCGACGCCGGGCACGATGCGCGCGACGGTGACCGACGACTGGGTGTTGCCGGGGAAGTCGGCGAGGTAGATGCCGGGGGCGGGCAGGGCCTTGTGCACCACGCGGGGGGTCGCCGAGGGCGCGCCCGTCCAGCCGCCCAGCGCCTTGTCCAGCGCGCCCTTCAGGGTGTGGGGCTGCACCGCGCCCACCGCCACCAGCGTGGCCCCCTTGGGCTTGAACACCGCCGCGTACTGGGCCTTCACGTCCGCCAGCGTCAGATCGCTCAGCGTCGAGCGGACGCCGCCCGCCGGCCGGCTGCCGTAGCCGTGGCCGAAGAGCACCCGCCGCAGCACCACCGTCGCCGTGCCGCCGGGATCGGCCTCGGCGGCCAGGGCGCGCGCGAGGTGCTGCGTCTTGCGGCGCTCGAACTCCTCGGCCGGGAAGTCCGGCCGCAGCAGCACGTCGGCCACGAGGGCCAGCGAGGGCTCGAGCGTGTCGGCCAGCAGATCGGCCGCCACGATCACCCCGTCGGTCGCCGGGCTGACGCCGTAGTCGGTGGCCAGGCGCTGGAAGGCCTCGTTCAGCTCGAGGGCGCTCTTGCCGGCGGCCCCCTCGTCCAGCATGTCGGCGGTCAGGGCGGTCAGGCCGGCCTTGCCGCGCGGATCCGTCGCCGCGCCGCGCGGCAGCACCAGGCGCAGCGACAGCAGCGGCGCCTGATCCTGCTTCAGGTACCAGACCGTGATGCCGTTGGGCATCGTCCACGTGCTGACGGCCGGGGGTTGCCAGTCCGGGGCGGCGGCGGGCGTCGGGAGCCCGGTGCGGTCGACGGCGGCGGGCGGCGCGGGCGGGGCTCCCGGCAGGGAGGTGGGCGCGTCCGCGGGGGCCGCGGGGGCGCCGCCGCAGGCGGCCAGGGCGAGGGTGAAGAACAGGATCGCGGCGCGCCTCACGGGGCACCTCCCTCGGCGTCGTCGACGCTCGGCTTGGGGCCCGGCACGATGTCGATGCGCAGGGCGGGCCGGGCCAGCGCCTGCGCCGCGCCGTGCACGTCCTGCGCGGTCAGCCGCGTGTAGCGGGCCAGATCCTCGGCCAGATAGTCGGCCTTCCCGGTCAGGTGGAGGTAGGTGCTCAGCATCTGGGCGCGCGAGGTGACGTCCTCGATGCGCTGGAAGAACGACTTCTTCCAGCCGTTGATCGCGCGGGCCATCTCGTCCTCGCTCGGCGGCTTCGCGAGCGCCTCGGCCAGCGCCTTCTCGAGCGCCTCGGCCACCGCGTCGGCGGTCTGTCCCTCGGCGGCGGTCGCCTGGATGACGAAGAAGCCGCCGAGCTGCCGCGACACCTGGTAGGCCGCGACGTCCTTGGCCACCTTCTGCTCGTACACCAGCGGCTGGTAGAGGCGGCTCGTCTTGCCGTCGGTCAGCACCGTCGCCATCAGATCCAGCGCGGCGTCGCCCTCCTCGTACAGGGCCGGCGTGTGCCAGGCGTAGTAGACGCGGGGCAGCTTGACGGCGTCGGTGAAGCTCAGGTGGCCGGCCTTCGGCTCGGGGCGCGCGGCCTCGGGCGTCGGGGCGCGCTCGCCGGGCGGCAGGTGGCCGAAGTAGCGCTCGACGAGCAGCTTCGTCTCGGCCGGATCGAAGTCGCCCACGATCGTCAGCACCGCGTTCTTCGGCACGTAGTAGCGCTGGAAGAAGGCCTTCACGTCGTCGAGCGAGGCGGCGCTGAGATCGGCGTGCGTGCCGATGGTGGTGTGCTGGTAGGGGTGGCCCTTCGGGTACAGGTGGTTGGAGAAGTACTTCCACACCATGCCGTAGGGGGTGTTCTCGTAGCGCTGGCGGCGCTCGTTCTTGACCACGTCGCGCTGGTTGTCGAGCTTGGCCTGGTCGAGCACCTGCAGCAGCGTCTCCATCCGGTCGGATTCCATCCACAGCGCCAGCTCGAGGTAGGGGCTGGGGACGCGCTCGAAGTAGTTGGTGCGGTCGGTGTTGGTGGTGCCGTTCACGACGCCGCCGATGGGCTCGAAGGGCTTGAAGTACTCGTCGTCGAAGTGGCCCGAACCCTGGAACATCAGGTGCTCGAAGAGGTGGGCGAAGCCGCTCTTGCCCTCGGGTTCGTGGGCCGAGCCGACGAGGTAGCGCACCTCGACGGCCACGACCGGCAGACGGTCGTCGTGGCTGAGCAGCACCGTCAGGCCGTTGTCGAGCGTGTACTGCTCGACGTCGACGTCCGGTGCGGCCCCGGCGGGCGGCGCGGCGGCGACGCACAGCGTCGCGAGGGCGAGAACGAGGGGTCGCAAGGCGGAGATCCTCCTGTGAACGGTCCGGTGGTCCTTATCGACTGACGACGGGCGCGTCAAACCTGCTCGACGAGGCCGCCACCGTTGCGCGCGAGGGCGCCTCGGGCGCAGGGTGGCGCCACGACGATCCCGGAGAACGGTCCATGGTCAGCCTGATGTTCCTCGTCTTCGCGCCGCCCTTCGTTCAGCCGGCCCTGCTCGGCCTGGGGGCGCCGGTGGTGGTGCTCGGCTTCGCGGCGCGCTGGCTGGCCGGCTGAGCCGGGGCGCGGACCGCGCGGCGGGGCCGGGAGCGGTCGGGGGGCGCGGCGCGGGGCTCGTCCTTCGACAAAGAGTGGCATGAGATTGCACGCGGCGGTTGCATCCGTTCGTGCGTCAGTTTTACGTTGCGTCGTCTTGCCAAGGAGATTGCCATGCCCGATGCCACGGAAGGTCGCCGGCGTCAGACGTGTCGTCGCATCCTCGATGCGGCGCGTGCCATCGCCGTCGCCGATGGTCCGGACGCGCTGTCGATGCGCACGCTGGCTGATCGTGTGGGCCTCAGCGCCCCCGCTCTGTATCAGTATTTCAGTGGACGCGATGCCATCGTCGACGAGGTCGCGGACGCCGTCATCGCCGAGCTGGTCGCCGCCATCGATGTGCCCGAGGCCGACGGCCCGCAGCGGGTCGCCGAGATGGCGGTGGCCTACGTCGCCTACGCGGAGGCGCACGTGAACGACATGCACCTGGTCTTCTGCCGCGGCCCCTCGTCGGGCGCGCGCACGGCCGACGCCCCGACGCTGGGGGCGCGGGTGCGCGCGGCCTTCGTCGAGGCCACCGAGGCGGCGGATCGTCCGGGGCGGGGCGACGCCGTGTGGAGCCTCGCCCACGGCCGGGCGACGCTGGGCATCACGGGCATGGGGGTCGAGTCCTTCGACCTCGGCGCGGCGGTGAAGCACTTGCTCGGTTAATCCTACCTTTCTGCTGTTGTTTTGCCCGTCGTGGCGCCCATTCGGCCCCGGCGATCAGCGCCGCGGGCTGGGGCGCTCTCCGTGATGTCTGATTGATTTCAAGGCGTTGCGGAAGGTTGCCGCCTTTCGTTTGCGTCCACGGGGGGGCTTCCCGTAAATACGCACCCAATCGATAGGAGATTGGGGCATGAAGTCCTTCACCGTCACCGCCAACCGCACCGCCGACGGCGCGGTGGTCTATCTGCGGGACGATCGCCAGTGGACGGCGGACATCGCCTCGGCGCTCGTCCGCACCGATCCCGCCGCGATGACCGATCTGTTGGCGTGGGCCCGCGCGCAGCAGCGGGACGTCTGTGATCCCTATCCGCTCGAGGTGCAGGTTCGGGAGGGCGCGCCCGCGCCGGTCGGCACGCGGGAGCGCATCCGCGCGGCCGGCCCCGACGCCACCCTGCGCTCCCTCGGCTACGCGAGCTAGACCATGTACCGCTACGACGAGCACGACCGGGCCCTGGTGCACCAGCGCGCCGCCCAGTTCCGCGAGCAGGTGCGCCGCCGCCTCGAGGGCGACATCACCGAGGACGAGTTCAAGCCGCTGCGCCTGCAGAACGGCCTGTACATGCAGCTGCACGCGTACATGCTGCGCATCGCGGTGCCCTACGGCCTCCTGTCCTCGCGCCAGATGCGCCAGCTGGCCCACATCGCCCGCACCTTCGACCGCGGCTACGGCCACCTGACCACCCGGCAGAACGTGCAGTTCAACTGGCCGAAGCTCGAGGACGTGCCGGCCATCCTCGATGCCCTGGCCGAGGTCGAGATGCACGCCATCCAGACCAGCGGCAACTGCATCCGCAACATCACCAGCGATCCCTTCGCGGGCGTCGCGCGCGACGAGGTGGCGGATCCGCGGCCCTACTGCGAGCTGCTGCGGCAGTGGTCGACCTTCCACCCGGAGTTCGCGTTCCTGCCCCGCAAGTTCAAGATCGCGGTCACCGGCGCCGCCCATGATCGCGCCGCCATCGCCTACCACGACATCGGCCTGCGCCTGGTGCGCGGCGAGCGCGGCGAGGTGGGCGTGCAGGTGCTGGTCGGCGGCGGCATGGGCCGCACGCCCCGCGTGGGGCAGGTGTGCCGCGACTACCTGCCGCAAGAGCACCTGCTGAGCTACTGCGAGGCCATCCTGCGCGTCTACAACCGCTTCGGGCGGCGGGACAACAAGTTCAAGGCGCGCATCAAGATCCTCGTCGAGGCGTTGGGCATCGAGCAGTTCGCGGCGCGGGTCGAGGCGGAGTGGGCGCAGATCAAGGACACCGCCCTGCGCCTCGACGGCGGCGAGCTCGAGCGCCTCGCGTCCTACTTCGTGCCGCCCGACTACGCGACCGACCTGCCCGGCGAGGAGGCGCTCGAGGCGCCCCGCCTGATGGATCCCGACTTCCGCCGGTGGCACGACCACAACGTGGTGCCGCACAAGGCGCCCGGCTACAGCGCGGTGGCGGTGTCGGTGAAGGCGACCGGGATGCCGCCGGGTGACGTCACCGACGCCCAGATGGACGCGATGGCCTATCTCGCCGACCGCTACAGCTTCGGCCGCCTGGTGGTGACGCATCGGCAGAACCTGGTGCTGCCCGACGTGCCCACGCGCGATCTGCACGCGCTGTGGCAGTCCCTGCGCGAGCTGGGCTTCGGCGCCTCGAACTACGAGCAGCTGACCGACATCGTCGCCTGCCCGGGGCTGGACTACTGCAACCTGGCCAACGCGCGCTCGCTGAGCGTCGCCAAGGCCATCGAGCAGCGCTTCACCGACGCCATCCGCCTCGCCGAGGTCGGCCGCCTGACGCTCAACATCTCGGGGTGCATCAACGCCTGCGGCCACCACCACGTCGGCCACATCGGCATCCTGGGCATCAACAAGCGGGGCGAGGAGTACTACCAGCTGATGGTGGGCGGCTCCCACGAGGACGACGCCAGCCTGGGGGCGGCCGTCGGCCGCGCCTTCGCCCACGACGACATCGCGGGCGCCGTCGAGACGGTCGTCGACACCTACCTCGCCCAGCGCGCGGGGCCGGACGAGCCCTTCCTGGCCTTCATCCGCCGCGTGGGGCTCGAGCCCCTGCAGGAGGCGCTGTATGCCGGCGAGTGAGGCCCCGCGCCGCATCATCGAGAACCGCGAGATCGTGCCGGATCGCTGGCTGTTCCTCGCCGACGCCGCGCCGGCGCCGTCCGACGGGCCCGTGGTCGTGTCCTGGGCGCGCTGGCAGGCCGAGCGCGACGCGCTCGCCGGGCGCGCCGATCTGGGCGTGCAGGTGCCCTCGGACGTCGGGCCCGAGGACCTCGCGCCCGATCTCGAGCACTTCGCGCTGATCGCCCTCGAGTTTCCGAAGTTCACCGACGGGCGGGCCTACAGCACGGCGCGCCTGCTGCGCCAACGCTACGGCTTTCGCGGCACGCTGCGGGCGGTCGGCGAAGTGCTGCGGGATCAGTTGTTCTACATGGCGCGCTGTGGCTTCAATGCGTTTCAGCTGAAGCAGGGCAAGGACGTGGACGACGCCCTGCGCGCCTTCGAGGAGCTGAGCGTGAAGTACCAGCCTGCCGCCGACGATCCGCTGCCGCTGTGGAAGCGGCACCGCCGCGCGCCGTGAACGTCCCCTTCGAGCTGCTGCCCGTGGCGGGGGCGCTGGGCGCGGAGGTGCGCGGCGTCGACCTCGGCGCGCCCCTCGCCGAGGGCACCGTCGCCGCCCTCGGCGCCGCGCTGGCCGAGCACCTCGTCCTCTTCTTTCACGATCAGGCCATCGATCCCGACGCGCAGGTCGCCCTCGGCGAGCGCTTCGGGCCGCTGGACGTGCACCCGGCCTACAGCCGCGCCGGGCTGCCCGCGCCGCTGGCGGTGCTCGAGCACACCGCGGAGCGGCCCTCGCTGATCGAGGAGTGGCACACCGACATGACCTTCCGCGCCTGCCCGCCGCTGGGCAGCATCCTGCAGGCGCGGGTGGTGCCGGCGCGCGGCGGCGACACGCTGTGGAGCAGCATGCACGCGGCCTGGGCGGCGCTGAGCGATCGCATGCAGCGGCTGCTGTCGGACATGACCGCCGTCCACGACTTCCGGCTCGGCTTCCGCCACAGCCTCACCGCGCCCGGCGGCGCCGAGCGGCTGGCGGCGGCGGTCGCGGCGAACCCGCCGGTGGAGCACCCGGTGGTTCGCCGCCACCCGGTCACCGGCCGGCCCGGTCTGTTCGTCAACCAGCTGTTCACGACGCACCTCGTCGGCGTGCCCGAGGCCGAGAGCCGCGCCCTGCTCGACTTCCTCTTCCGGCACGTCACGGCGCCGGAGTTCACCGTGCGCTTTCGGTGGCGCGCGGGCAGCGTCGCGTTCTGGGACAACCGGGCCACCCAGCACCGCCCGGTGAACGATCACGGCGCCCAGCACCGCCTGCTGCACCGCGTGACCATCCAGGGTGATCGCCCGCTCGGCCTGCACGCGCCGGCGGCGGTCGCGGTCGCTTGACTTCCGGTCCGGCCCCTTCCACCGTCGGGGCCTGAGCGCTTCGCGCGCGCGGTCAGAGGGACATCACGGTGCAGCAGCCGACGTGCCCGCGCTGCGAGGCCGCCTACGCGCCGCCCCGCGAGACGTGCGCGACCTGCGCGCCGGGCGGGCGACCCGTCCACCTCGTGGAGGCGGCGGCGCTGCGGACCACCCCGGCGCCGGCGCGCTATCTGCTGGGGCTGGTGCTCGACGGGCGCTTTCGGGTCGACGCCTACCTCGGCGGCGGCGGCATGTCGTCGGTGTACGTGGCGACCCAGCTCTCGGTCGACCGCTCGATCGCGCTGAAGATCATCCGCGGGGACCTGATGAGCGACGCCGCGGCCGAGGCGCGCTTCGAGCAGGAGGCCAAGGTCGTCGCGCAGCTCGCGCACCCGTACGTCGTTCAGGTGTACGACTTCGGGCGGGCCGCGCTCGACGAGGGGGGGGCGCCCGTCTTCTTCATCGCGATGGAGCGCGTCGAAGGGCGGAGCCTCGCCGAGGAGGTGGCCGACGGGCCCCTCGCCCTCGAGCGCGCCGTCGCGCTCGGGCGCGACATCCTGCGCGGCCTCTCGTTCGCCCACGGGCGCGGCGTGGTGCACCGCGATCTGAAGCCGGACAACGTGCTGGTCGACGCGCGCAGCGGGCACGCCCGGCTACTCGACTTCGGCATCGCCAAGATCGTGGGGCAGGGCAACGCGGGGCTGACCGGCACCGGCATGCACCTGGGCACGCCGGACTACATGGCGCCCGAGCAGTGGCTGGGCGAGCCGGTCGACGCGCGGACGGATCTCTACGCCTTCGGGTGTCTGCTCTTCGAGATGCTGACCGGGGGGCCGCCCTATCCCGCGCCGACGCCCGTGGCCAAGGCGCCCAAGCACGTCCACGGCCCCATCCCCGACGCGCATCGTCCGGACGGGCAGGCGCTGCCGGTGCCGGCGCAGGTGATCCTGCGGCGGTGCCTGGCCAAGTCGCCCGCGGCGCGCTACCCGGACGCGGAGGCGGTGCTGGCGGCGCTGGACGCCATCCCCCTCGAGGACGGTCCGCGCGGCTCGGTCACGCAGCAGGTGGTGGACGCCGCGGGGCTGGCGACCCGGCGACCCCCGCTGGCGCTCATCGGGCTCGCGGGCCTGGTGCTGGTGGGAGGGCTGGCCTTCGGGCTGTGGCGGTCGACCCCCGGCGGCGCGCCCGAGGTGGCCGAGGCCGGCCGCCGGCCCCCG